>JAHIVT010000091.1 GCA_018816555.1 Pseudomonadota bacterium | reverse complement strand
CTGAGGCCCAGGTTGCGTTGCTTCTCATCCGGCAGCAGATGGCGAACAAGGTCATCCGCCACCTCTTGGCAGAGATAACGATCACCGAAAATCAGGTATACGGGCCTGATGAGGCCGCCCTTGATTTCACTCAGCAATCCGGCTATATTTTGTTGTTGATAAATCGGCATGGGAGAAAATGTACCATTTCAGCGGCAGGTGTCAAATGAAAGAAGAGGAGGAGTCAGGAGTCAGGAGACGGAATGAAGCATGGCAGCCATGTATGCGTCCAGCAATTTACTGATCTCTTCAAGCAGTTCTGCTAATTTTTTGGTTTCGCCATAGCCGAGGTCGTTGGCCAATATCAGGTAATAGCGGCATTCTTCCAGCGATCCCTGGGCGATATTAAGAAATCGCACCTTATCCGGTTTTGTTCTTTTTTTGAAGCCTTCGGCAATATTGGCGGGAATGGAAACAGCCGCTCTTCGCGCTTGAGACGTTAACCCGTAAAGTTCGCTTTGCGGAAAAGCGCCGCTGTAAGCATAAAGCGATAAAACAAATTCATGCGCCTTCTGCCAGACGATAAGGTCTTGAAATCGTTTTGCAGGTTCTCTGCTCATTCCGTCATCCTTCTATCTCCTGACTCCTGACTCCTGGCTCCTGTCTACAAGAAATCCAGCTGCACCGGACAATGATCCGAGCCCATGACATCCTTGAGAATGGCCGCGCCCTGCACCCGGTGCCTGCTCTTCTCATCCACGCAGAAATAATCAATCCGCCAGCCGATGTCCTTGGACCGGGCGTTAAAGCGGTAACTCCACCAGGTATAATGGCCGGACTCATTATTGAACATGCGGAAAGTATCAACAAAGCCCGCGGCCAGAAAGGCATCCATCCAGCTCCTTTCCTCCGGGGTAAAGCCGGCATTCTTTTCGTTGCTTTTGGGATTCTTCAGGTCAATCTCCTGATGGGCCACATTATAATCGCCGCACAGCACCACGGACTTTTCCGCGGCCAGCCCCCGGGCATATTCCAGCAGGGACCGGTTAAAGGCGAGCTTATAGTCCAGCCGCTTCAAGCCCTCGGCGGCGTTGGGAAAATAGCAGTTGATCAGGAAAAAATCGGCAAACTCCAGGGTGAGAACCCGTCCCTCATTATCAAAGGCGGGGTCATTGATGCCATAGACAACGTTTACCGGCGGAATCCGGCTGTAGACCGCCACTCCGGAATAGCCCTTGCGCACGGCGCAGTGCCAGAAGGACTGGTAGCCCTCTATATTTTTCAAGCCGTCGCTTAACTGATCCTCCTGAAGCTTTGTTTCCTGGATGGCCAGGATGTCCGGATCGAGATCCTTGACCAACTCGGTAAAACCTTTTTTTTCCACGGCCCGGATGCCATTGACATTCCAGCAGAGCAGTTTCAGTGGTCGCTCCATGGCGGCGGTCCTCCTCTCGCCCGGCACCCGGCGCGGCGTGACGCCTATCTGCGGGCAGTACTGTTGGATAACACAGCGGTCGCAATGGGGGGAAACGGGTCGGCAGGTTCCCTGGCCAAAGGCCACCAAAATGGAATTGACTGTGAGCCAGTGCTTGTCCGGCAATTTGCCGCGCAGGGCCATCTCCGTTTCCAGGGGTGTTTTGGTCTGCACGTAACCCCAGATATTCATGATGCGGTGCACATGGGTGTCCACACAGATGGCAGGTTTGTGGAAGGCCACACTGACCACCAGATTTGCCGTCTTGCGTCCCACCCCGGGAAGCTTGGTCAGCGTTTCCACCTCATCGGGGATCACGCCTCCCATGGCCGCGACCGCCTCGGGCAACCTGGCCAGATAACCCGCCTTGTTGCGGTAAAAACCCACCGGATAGATGAGACGGGCAATCTCCTCTTCGGACAGCCCGGCCAAACTCTGCAGATCAGGGGCCTTTTTGAACAGCCGGGCTGCGGCGCCGGCCGTGGTCTCGTCCTTGGTACGGGCGGAAAGGATGGTCGCCACCAGCACCTGAAATGGGTCATTGCTCTGCGCGGCGATCAGATCCACCACCGGTACCTTGTACCCGGCCACCTCTTTAGCCAGTATGGCCAGGATCAGGTCGATGTCAATTTTCATCTTCATTTACTGCAACTTTCCGAATTGGCATAATGCATTGAAATTGTACAAGATAGGATGTTGGTCTTGCCGGTTGTCATTCCGGCAGGTTTTCAGCAGGAATCCAGCACTCATGATATCCGGGAGTTTTCCGGATGCCGGATTGCGGCAACCCGAGGGTGGGGTTGTTGCGCATCCCACATGGAAATCAGCGGAAAAACCTTGCCGCACAATCGTTGCGCTGGTCACCGTACAGGTTTGGTCGGCAAGCGACACACGACCTCGTCATAAGGCCCGATTGCCCAGATCTTCCTTGCTGTAGGAGCGGGCCATGCCCGCGATACTTTAACGACACCTTCGGAGTCGGAATACTCATAATCGCGGGCATGGCCCGCTCCTACAGCCGATTGGCTAGTCACGTTACCATTATTCCCTGGCAATGGGGAAAAAAAAAGCCCCGCACAAGGCAGGGCTTTTTGTCTCACATTCTAATTAAAAAAAATTAGAATGTCATGGTCAGGTGATGGCTGAGCAGATACAGATCGTCAGAATCCTGGCCAGCTACAGTGGCGATATCATCAATGAAGTCGCCGGTGTTGAAGTAGGCAGCGCGTACCTCGTAGGTGAGGTTGTCAAGCAGTTTGTACTTGGCGCCCAGGTCGATCTCCCAGCCGTACTCGTCATCAATGCTTACACCATAACCAGCCTCAATCACATCGGTGGTATCAGCCCAGGCATAGCCAAGTGCACCGTGCAGGGACAACTGGTCGGACACCTGGAAATCGGAATGGAGAACGATGGCATTCACACCGCTGGTGGTCATGTTGGGGTCAGCATTGAAGACATCGCTGTTCAGCATGCCGGTCAGGTCGCCGGTGAGGATGTAGAGAGGGTTAAAATCATCACCCAGACCGTCTTCCAGGACTTGCATGGCTGCGGTTACGTCACCGTCTACGTGGGTCAAGATGTCGTCATCCTGGCCCTCGGCCCAGAAGTACATCAGGCCGACATCAAGCTTGTCGAATTGGCCGCTGCCGTCCAGCATAAGAGCCATGGTATCAACATCGATATCTTCCTGTACACCGGCGATTTCCGTGTCATAATCTGCAAAATCACCGAACCGCCAGCCCCATTCGCCCTCGATGGTGAAGTTAGCGATCTTGCCCACACCATAAGCTCGCAGCTGATGCTGCTGGCGATCAAAATTTGAAATGCCATTATTATCGCTTGCGCTTTTATAATTGTAAAAATCGTAGCCGCCCAACAGCAGCAGATTATCAGTCTTGTAGGTCAGGTCGATCTCATAGACATCATTGTCGGCGTCATCTTCAGCCCCATACCAGTCGTTCTCCTGGGTTTTCTGGGTAAAAACCAGGAGCTCGAAAGGATCGGCCACAAAGCTCGGCCACCACATGAGACGGTCAGCATGGCTGTAGGTGCTCAGGAAATCGCCGCCCCAGGGGGGTACAATACAGCGACCGGCGCGGATCTTACCAACCGGTGACATGTACTCCATGTACAGGGTGTACACATCGATGTTGTTCTGATCATTAGCATAAAGATCAGAGTTGTTAGCGGCTCCGCCATCGTTATCCGTGCCCCAGACATTGTACCTGGCAAAACGGAGCTCGGAGAACATGGTGATCTTGTCATTGACCTGCAGTTTCGGTTTGATAATGAAGGTATGCAGCCAGGCAGAATCGGTGCCGGCTTCGTCATCATAGGGATTTAAACCGGCATCACGAGCAGTAGTTGCTAAACCTGTAACATCATTTAACCCGTTATTATTCAAGTCATATTTGCTCGCGCCGTCTGCATTGTTCAGCATGTAACCTTCGATGATGTACTGGCCGCTCATGGAAAAATCCAGAGCGGATGCCGTGCCGGCCACACCGACCACCAGGCCGAGGGCGGCAACTGTTGAAATAATTTTTTTCATCTTGAATCTCCTTTTCTCTTAAGAAAGATGAATAATAAAAGCGGGCTCCACCATGGAACCCAGCCCCTGTTCATCAGCTGCTCCGCGCCTTTTCCCGGAAATATTTCTATCCCCCCCGCAAAAAGACCGCGCAAACAGCTGACAATACTCTAGTTCATATTGAACCAAATATTTATTACCCAAATCCGCGACGTTTGGCAAGAAATAATCGCACGGATCCTCATTTATCATAATTTATTTAGATTTTTTCCGGGATCATTTGTCAAGTTATTTTCTCTCTTTTATGAATATTCGTTCATTCCACCTGTTTTTTGGGGGTCTGAACAGGAATTATTTCCAACGCCTCTTCATAATTATGTTAGAATATTTTCCCATGAAAGGTATCACCCACACCATACCCAAACGGGCCAATGTGCTCTCCTCTTTTGGCCGGACCTCCGAGCCTGCCATCAGTCGCCGTTTTTCGGTACTGGTCTGGAATATTCACAAGGCAAAAAACACCCAATGGGCCGCTGATTTCCAGCTGCTGCTGCAAGGCAAAGACCTGGTTCTGCTGCAGGAGGCTTTCCTGCGCCCCGCCATGCTGAATATTCTCCAGCAGACCCCTCATCTGCGCTGGGACCTGGCCGCCGGTTTCACCCGGCGCCTGGACGCCATTGACATCGGGGTGATGACAGGCTGCCGCGCCAACCCACGCAGCCTCTTCTTTCTCCGCTCCCCTGTGCACGAACCACTGGTACGGCTGCCGAAAATGGCCATCGGCACCCGCTACGCCTTAGAGTTCAGCGACCAGGAACTGCTTGTTCTCAATGTCCACGCCATTAACTTCGTGCGGATAAACAAATTCAAACGGCAGATGCAGCAACTGGAAGCCGAACTTGACGACCATGCAGGCCCTATCCTGCTTGGAGGCGATTTCAACACCTGGCTGGCCAGCCGGGCCGACTTCCTCCGGGAAATGACCGGCAACCTGCGTATGGATCTCGCCACCTTCCAGCCCGACCGCCGCTCCCGCTATTTCGGCCAGGTCCTGGACCATGTTTTTGTCCGAGGCCTGAAAATCGTCTCCGCCTCCTGCCATTACCATATCAGAAGCTCGGACCACCAGCCCATTGAGCTGGTGCTGGAGGGGGAGGAGTCAGGGGTTAGAAGACAGGAGACAGGAGTTGGAAGACAGAATGAGCAGAGAACCGGCAAAACGATTTGAAGACCTTATCGTCTGGCAGAAGGCACATGCATTTGTTTTGTCACTTTATGCTTACAGCAGCAATTTTCCGCAAAGTGAACTTTACGGGCTTACGTCTCAGGCGCGAAGAGCGGCTGTTTCCATTCCCGCCAATATTGCCGAGGGATTCAAAAAAAGAACAAAACCGGACAAAGCGCGATTTCTTAATATTTCCCAAGGATCGCTGGAAGAATGCCGGTATTATCTGATCTTAGCCAACGATCTCGGCTATGGCGAAAACAAAAAATTAACAGAACAACTTGAAGAGATCAGTAAATTACTGGGGTCTTATATGGCTGCCCTACTGCATGCCGACTCCTGAATTCTGTCTCCTGACTCCTGACTCCTGACTCCTGACTTCTGACTTCTGACTTCTGACTTCTACCTTACAACACCATGGAAAAACAACCAAACCGCCTGATCAACGAAAAAAGCCCCTACCTGCTGCAGCACGCCCATAACCCGGTACACTGGCTGCCCTGGGGGGAAGAGGCCTTTGCCAGGGCAAACCGGGAAAACAAGCTTATTTTTCTCTCCATCGGCTACTCCACCTGCCACTGGTGCCATGTCATGGCCCATGAATCCTTTGAGGATGAGGAAATAGCAGTCTGTCTCAACGACTTTTTCATCTGCATCAAGGTTGACCGGGAGGAAAGACCGGATATCGACCGCATTTACATGGCCGCCACCCAGGCCCTGACCGGTGGCGGCGGCTGGCCCATGTCCGTTTTTCTGCTGCCCGACCGCACGCCGTTCTATGCCGGCACCTATTTTCCGCCCCGGGCGGGCCTCGGCAGGCCGGGCTTTCTCGACCTGCTGCAGGCCCTGCACCAGGCATGGCAGGATGACCCCGGCCGCATTCGGCAGGCAGCCGCCTCCATGGCGACCCATCTGCAGAGTCTGGTAACCGCCGAAGAGCTGGGTCAGGTTGAAGCCGGGGTGCTTGACGCCGCCTTTGGCCAGCTCAGCAGCAGTTACGACCGGAAATTCGGCGGCTTCGGGCAGGCACCCAAGTTTCCCAGGCCGGTGGCCTTTTATTTTCTGCTGCGCTACGCCCTGGGCCGGGATAACAGCCAGGCCCGCAGCATGACCCTGGAAACCCTGCGCCGCATGGCAGAGGGCGGCATGTACGATCTGCTGGGCGGCGGCTTTCACCGCTATTCAGTGGACGAGCAGTGGCGGGTTCCCCACTTTGAAAAGATGCTCTATGATCAGGCCCTGCTTGCCCTCGCCTACTTTGAGGCTTTCCAGATCAGCGGCGATCCTTTTTTCCGCCGCATCGGCAACGAGACCCTGGATTACGTGCTGCGCGATATGACCGATGCCCGGGGCGGGTTCTTTTCCGCGGAAGACGCGGACAGCGCCGAGCCTGATGATCCGCAGCAACATGGCGAAGGTGCCTTTTATACCTGGAAGGCCAAAGAGATCACGGAAGTCCTCGGCAATGACACCGCGGCAATTTTCAACTTCCACTATGGGGTTGAGGCTTCCGGCAATGCCCTGGCTGACCCGCTGGACGAATTCACCGGCAAAAATATTTTGTACACGGTCCGCACCCTTAAGGAAACCGCGGCACATTGCGGCCGCAGCGAAGAGGACGTCAACCGTCTGTTATCTTCGGCCAGGGACCAGCTTGCCCTGGTCCGCGCCAAAAGACCCCGGCCCCACCTTGATGATAAAATTCTCTGCGCCTGGAACGGACTGATGATCTCCGCCCTGGCCAAAGGGTATCAGATTACCGGCAACAGTGCCTACCTGCAGGGGGCGCAGCGCTCGGCCGATTTTATCCTGGCCACCCTCTATGACAGTGGAAAAGGGACACTCCTGCGCCGCTATCGCCAGGGCGAGGCAGGCCTGGCTGCGCAGCTTGACGATTACGCCTTTTTTGTTCAGGGCCTGCTCGATCTGTATGCGGCATCTTTTGCCATCACCTATCTCGAAAGCGCTATCGCCCTTACCCATAAGCAGATCGAACTTTTCGCAGATAAAGCGGGCGGAGGCTTTTTTGAGACCACGGACCAGGATGCGAGCCTGCTGCTGCGAATGAAAGGGGATTACGACGGGGCGGAACCGGCGGCAAATTCCGTGGCGGCGCTTAATCTGCTGCGACTGGCCCCCTTTGTCGGCCAAGACTGGCGGCAACGAGCCCACAAAACCATCGACACCTTTGCCTCCCAGCTCAACCGCTATCCCACCTCCATGCCCCAGATGCTGGTTGCCTTGGATTTCTCCCGGCAAAAGCCTTCACAGATCATTATCGTAGGCCACCCCGAAGCACCGCACACCCGGGCCATGATTGCCGCCGTGCACGCCATCTTTCTGCCCCACACCATGCTGCTGCTGGCCGACGGCGGCCCAGGCCAGCAATTTATAGGGGAAAAAATCCCTTCCCTCTCAGGTCTTACCCCGCAGCACGGCAAGACCTGCGCCCATGTGTGCCGCAACCTGAGCTGCAGCCTGCCGACCACGGACATCGAGGAGCTGGTGCAGATGCTGCGGGACGGAAGATAACGGGAAACCATGAAAAGTTCTCAAGATTAAAGCACGTTGCACCATCATGGCGGCAACCAGGAGATCCTTTACGTTTGACAGGTTGACGGGGCAGACTGTTAATGGTATTTTGCTTAACATTTTCAGCTTTGCATCTCTCAAAAATCAGCAAATAAAAAACATGATGAACAGCAAACACATTGTCTCTCTCTTACTGGTCCTTCTTGTCGTTCTGCCCGGCTGCAGCAAAAACCTGCACACTGATGACGCCGTTGAACAGGGCGCCAAACAGCTCTCCTATGACGACATTCTCGTACTTGTCTCGGAAAAAACCCTGCACATCGTCAGCTGGGACAAGTCGGTGGAGGCGGATGCCACCTTATACGGCAGCGGCAAAGTGGCAGCCGTAAACAACCTCGGCCATAAATCCGACGGCAAGTGGAAGGTCGACAAGGACAACACCCTCTGCATCCGCTATGATCAATGGGCCAACCGGGACATGCAGTGTTACAGCGTTTACAAAATGGATGACGGCTTCAAGATGTTCCGGGCGGACGGGGGGCTGGAATCCACCTTCACCGTGGCCGGCGGTGGGCAGGAGCAACAACAGGTTTACAGCGGCATAGGGCTGGGTCAGTCCATGCCGGGCAGCACCGTGCGCTCAGAGGTTATTCCCGAACCGGAGACCAACCGCACCGTGGTCATCCCTGATACCAATACCATCCCCACCCATACTGACACCGGGGCCAAAAATGACAGCTGGTGGAAATTCGGCTTATTCAAGGGAGAGGGAGAAGAAACCGGGGAAACCATGGGGGATTACGCCGCCCCGCCCACGCCTCTTTCCA
Organism: Pseudomonadota bacterium; assembly: GCA_018816555.1. GTDB lineage: Bacteria > Desulfobacterota > Desulfobulbia > Desulfobulbales > SURF-16 > SURF-16. The sequence continues at coordinate 131,000 of JAHIVT010000091.1, read as the reverse complement.
GGGAGATGACCCATCTGCTTGATGAAAAGGAATGCGTGCACTGTGATCTCACCAACCAGCATCTGGAAAAGGCCAGCCTGAAAAAGGCGGACCTTGAACAGGCCGATCTGTCCGGCGCTGATCTGTCCGGAGCTTTTCTTAAAAATGCCAACCTGAAACAGGCCACCTTAGCGGGCGCCAAACTCTCCGGGGCCGACCTGGAGGGCGCGGATCTGTCCGGCGCCAATCTGGAAGGAGCAAACCTGGAGGGCGCCAATCTGGAGGATGCCAATCTGGAAGGGGCCAATCTCACCAAGGCAAGACTGGTGGATGCCGTTCTGGTCAGTGCCGTGCTGAAAAATGCCGATCTGGGTGAGGCCAATCTGCACTGGGCCAATCTTAGCGAGGCGGATTTAAACGGGGCAAGCCTCAAAGGCAGTTATCTGGTCAAAACCTTGTTTTACAAGGCAGACCTGACCAACGCCGATCTGACCGATGCGGTGATCCAGCGTTCCAATTTTGACTCCGTACAGGGCTATACCCCCGCTGCCGGCGACACCGGCAGCGAGAAAAAAGAGGAAGAAAAGAAGAAATCCCTTTTCGGCCTGTTTTGAAATGAGCAGGAAGTGAAAATTTTGGAGCGGGCCATGCCCGCGATCTTTGGCCTTGCAGCAACTCTGTTATCGCGGGCATGGCCCGCTCCTGTAATGAAAAGAAAGGCGGTTGTCAGATCGCCACTTAGCCATCAACTATAAAGCCATGTTCTTCTGCAGAACCGTATCCTTCAGCCAGTTCACATCGTCTCGTTTGGGATATTCAACCATGTAATGCAGTCCCCGGGACTCCTTGCGGATCAGGGCGCTTTTAACGATCAGCTCAGCCACCAGGGCAATGTTTCTGAGTTCAATGAGATCCGGGGTCAGCAGGTAATCACGGAAGTGCTGGGCCACCTCGGCCAGAATGGGCTGCATGCGCTTGCACACCAGGTTCAGCCTTTTCTCGGAGCGGACAATGCCCACGTAATTCCACATCAGCCGACGGATCTGGTCCCAGTTGTGGCTGATCAGTACGCATTCCTCAATTCTTTCGGCATGGCCGGCAGACCAGGCCGTCACCTGCGGGTGCTCCCGCCGCTGCAGTTCCGGCCAGTCACGCTCGCACTGCAGAAAGGCCTCATGGGCATAAACAACCGCCTCAAGCAGGGAGTTGCTGGCCAGCCGGTTGCCGCCATGCAGTCCGGTGCAGGCCGTCTCGCCAAAGGCGAAGAGATTTTCCAGGGAGGTGCGACCCTGCATGTCGGTCAACACCCCGCCACACATGTAATGGGCTGCGGGCACCACAGGAATAGGCTGCCGGGTAATATCGATGCCGTACGAAAGACAGGTCCGGTAGATGTTGGGGAACCGTTTTTTAACAAAATCGGCCGGCTTATGACTGATATCAAGAAAGACGTTATCATCACCGCTGCCCTTCATCTCGGAATCGATGGCCCTGGCCACCTCATCCCTGGTGGCCAGATCGCCCCGGGGATCATATTTCAGCATGAACGGGTTGCCGTTCTTATCCACGAGATGGGCGCCTTCACCCCGCACAGCTTCGGAAATGAGAAAATTCTTGGCCAGGGGATGGTAGAGGCAGGTCGGGTGAAACTGGACAAACTCCAGGTTGGCCACCTGGGCTCCTGCCCGGTAAGCCATGGCAATGCCGTCACCCGTGGCAATATCGGGGTTGGTGGTAAAGAGATACACCTTGCCCGTCCCGCCGGTGCAGAGCACGGTTGTTTTGGCCAGATACGGGGTGATGGAATGGTCTTCCCGGTCCAGGATGTAAGCCCCGAGACAGCGGTCCGCAAACGGTCCGCTCACTGCGATTCCCGCCCTGGAGGCAATGAGCAGGTCCACAGCGAGATGGTTTTCCAACACCGTGATACGATCATTGGCAGCCACCTTTGCCAAAAGTCCCCGTTCGATCTCCCGGCCGGTGAGGTCGCGGGCATGGGCGATACGACGGGCCGAATGGCCCCCTTCCCGGCCCAGATCGAGCAGTGAACTGTTTTCCTCCCGGCGGGTAAAATCGACGCCAAGGGCCATGAGTTCACGCACCCTTTCCGGTCCGTTTTCCACCACCAGGCGCACCACCTCTTCGTTGCACAGCCCGGCCCCGGCCACCAGGGTATCGGCGATATGCATTTCATAGGAGTCATCGGCGGACAGCACCGCGGCGATTCCTCCCTGGGCAAGATTGGTGGCCGTGTCCACCCTGTTTTTTTTGGTGACCAGGGTGACATGGCCGAGACGGGCGGCCTTGAGTGCAAAGGAAAGACCGGAAATTCCGGAGCCGATAACGAGAAAATCTGTTGCCAATGTCATGGTTTATCTTTAGGTTTAATTTGTTTACCGGTTGCTTCGCTGATCAATTTCATTTACAAACCAGCGAACCTACTGTCTGCCTGCGGCAATTTCCCACCAATTCTCAATAAGACAAAGAAAAATGCCAGAACTGAAACTTGTTATATTTGATTGCGACGGCGTCATGTTTGACTCAAAAAACGCCAATAAAATGTATTACAATACCCTCCTTTCCGCCCTCGACCATCCGCCCATGGACGAAGAGGAGCTCGAATATGTGCACATGCATAATGTCATTAATTCGGTCCGCCATATTCTGCGCCACTACCCGGATGACATTGACAAGGCGGAAAAATACCGGGCGGATCTCGATTATCAGCCGTTTCTGCAGTACATGAACATGGAACCGGACCTGATTGAATTTCTCGACTATCTCACCCCGGGTTACGAGAAAGCCATCAGCACCAACCGCACAACCACCATGCGCAATATTCTCGATATCTTCGGGCTGTCACCCTATTTCGGCATGGTGGTCACCGCCTTTGACGTGGAACACCCCAAGCCGTACCCCGATGCCCTGCATGCCATTCTCACCCATTTTTCCCTGGCCGTGGACCAGGCCATTTACATCGGCGATTCCATTATTGACCGGCAGCACGCCAACAGCGTGGGCATGAAGATGATCGCCTTTAAAAACCCTGATCTGGACGCCGAATACCATGTGCAAAGCTTCATGGAGATCACCAGACTGCCCATCTTCCGGGGGTAATTATGGCAAGGCAACAGGCAGAAGTGCGAGAAGACACCGCACCACCAGTATCTGCCTCCGGGACCGGATGTTAAATCAGACATCCGAATTCCGCAATCAGCAATTCAAGACATCAGTGGTTATGGTCGTGGCCGTGATGCCCTTCCACCTCTCCGCCCAGGGCCTCCAGCGCCTTGCGCAGATACTTGTCCGCCTTGGCCAGTTTCTGCAGGGCCTTGTCAATGGCCTCGGCCGCCTCCTCCTGTCCCTCATTTTTCGCCACCGCCACCCATTTTCCAAATTCATGCTGATGGCTGTGGCTATGCTCAATCCAGTGGGGGATGAGAACACGTAATTTTTCCAGTTCAGTCAGTTCCTTGCTTTCAGACATTTTTTTCTCCCAAAGGGGCCAGGGTCACTTTCCCGCCCATGAAATCAATTTTTTTCACATACGCCGCGGCAATAACCTTTGGCTCTTCAAAGAGGGTGCTGACTCGGATGTCATCCCCCTCAGCCTCAAGAAAGGTCACATTTTCCATGACGGTTTTGGTTGTCCCGTTTTTTTCATATACCACGCTCATCTGGCACATGTCGTACCTCCTTTTCTGCAGGAGTGATAAATTTAAAAGTTAGTGCTACTATTGCAAAATTAGAGAAAATCTGCCAGAAAAATAACAGGCGTCAAGCTGTCATACCCCGCTGTGCCTTGAACAACATGGAGAATAAAATGCTTACCAACATGAAAGAAATTAGCACTATTTTGAAAAACTGCAAAACAATCGCCGTGGTGGGTCTTTCACCCAAGGAAAACAGGCCAAGCAACCAGGTGGCCCGCTACCTGCAGGATGTGGGTTACCGGGTCATCCCCGTCAATCCTGGACAGGAAGAGATCCTGGGTGAAACCTGCTACCCCAGCCTGCTGGACATCCCTGAACCGGTTGACGTGGTGGACATCTTCCGCCGGTCCGAGGAGGTGCTGCCGGTGGTGGAACTGGCGGTGAAAATCAAGGCAAAAGCGATATGGATGCAACAGGGCATCATCAACGAGGAGGCGGCCCGTCTGGCCCGGAGCAACGGCCTGGCCGTGGTCATGGACCGCTGCATGAAAATCGACCACGCCGATCTGCTGTAGGTGAAATAAAGCAGACAGGGCCGGCAAGCTTGATATGCCTCGCCGTCCAGCCAGACCGGCCCGTGCCCCTATTCTTTTTCTGCTAATGCAATTTTCGATTTGACATATCGGAAAATCTTCCATATCTTCGACCACTCAATCCTGTTTTTTCCAAAGGCTGAAAGGTGAAGCTGTTTTCATCGGCAGCCCTTGATACTCAATACTCCTTCCACCATTTCAGCATCGAAATTATGATCATGCACCTTTTTTCCGGTTTCACCTGAGTGATGCGCAAACGTTCTGCCCGGGGCGGCAGAAACAGGTGAGTTCCGGAAGCTGAAATGCAGATTCTCTCCTTCTGTTTTTCGTTTTGATTGCCCGACTGTTACCTATTCCTCCGCCGACCGTTTGTGCTTTTCCCTGATACGCATGGCATGATGCCGTTGCAGACGACCAGGCCTCGCTTTGCCGGGCGCGGGCCGAGTACTGCGGCATCTGCGCCACAATCTGGAGCTTAAGGAGAAGTAATGGCTGACACCGAAATAACAATCGACAAAAAAATGCAAAGCGCCTTTAGGGATCAGGTCCGGGAAATTCTGCCCGCCGGCGGCAATTTCAAGCTCTGTCTCACCTGTGGGGCCTGCGCCTCCGGCTGCCCGGCCACCGGACTTGCAGACATGGACCCGCGAAAATTTATCCGGCTGGTGGCACTGAGCCAGGACGAGAGCATTGCCGGCCATCCCTGGGTCTGGATGTGCAGCCTGTGCATGCGCTGCAACTATGTCTGTCCCATGCAGATCAATATCGGCGGAATAATCTATGAAGCGAGAAAGCTGTGGCCCCGGGAGCAGCGGCCGAAAGGGATTCTGGGCTCATGCGACATGGCCCTGCGCAACGCCAGCACCAGCGCCACCGGCACCCCGCCGGATGAATTCCGTTTTGTGGTGGAAGATGTATTGGCCGAGGTGCAGGAAACCCAACCCGGCTGGGAGGAACTGCAGGCCCCCATCGACAAGCAGGGAGCCCATTTCTTCCTCAGCCAGAATTCCCGGGAGCCGGTGGCCCTGCCCTATGAGATGATCCCGCTGTGGAAGATCCTGCACCTGGCCGGGGCTGACTGGACCTATGGCAGCACCGCCTGGGCCGGGGAGAACTACTGCATGTTCCTGGCAGACACCGAGGCCTGGAAACAGATCACCACCGCCACCATCCGCAAGGCCGAGGAGCTGGGGTGCAAGGTCTACCTCAATACCGAATGCGGCCATTCCACCTTTTCGGTCAGGGAAGGGGTGCGCCGGTTCAGCATCGATACCAGGCTGGATATCGCTCTCATCGTCCAATACTATGCCCGCTGGATCAGGGAGGGGAAACTTAAGGTCAATGCCGACTGGAACCGGGATCTGCAGATCAAATTCACGGTGCAGGACCCCTGCAACCAGGTACGAAAAGGCCTTGGCGATCCCTATGCCGATGAGCTGCGTTTTGTGGTCAAAACCGTGGTGGGCGAGGAAAATTTCATCGACATGTACCCGAACAAATCCAACAATTACTGCTGCGGCGGCGGAGGCGGCTATCTCCAGACCGGTTACAACGAGGCCCGCCTGCAGTACGGCCGGCTGAAACATGAACAGATTATGACCACCGGCGCGGCTTACTGTATTACCCCCTGCCATAACTGCCACGCCCAGATTGAAGAGCTGGGAAAACATCTTGGTGCCGGCGCGTATCGGTCGGTCAACCTCTGGTCGATCATCGGCCTGGCCATGGGAATTCTTGGGCCGGACGAAAGGGTTGATTTCGGACCGGACCTGCGCGAGGTCAATCTTCCCTGAAAAAAGCAGGATGCATCTGCGGGCATTGTCCTTTTACATGGCCTGTCATGGCTGCTTATTTTCTGACCTCCTCGCCTCCATGCAAGGCTCTATTGCCCCTGGACATTTTTTTCCCTGGAGATTTGTCGCCAAACTCTTGACTTCCCGTTCATTTTAAGATAAGTTTGACAGTTTTTTATTGTGGTGCTCGTCCTGCTGGACGGGACGAAAAAATAATAAGCCAAAAACATTACGCAGCGACAAGTCAAGAGGTAGTTCTTTGAGCATCAAGGCCTTGAAAGGTTTTAAAGATATTGTCCCCGGCGAGGTTGAAACCTGGCAGTTCATAGAAAAGACGGCCAGGGACATTTTCCATTGTTTTGATCTGGCCGAGATCAAGGTGCCGATCCTGGAGAAAACCGAGCTTTTCACCCGCTCCATCGGCGAGACCACGGACATTGTGGAAAAGGAGATGTACACCTTCATCGACCGCAACGGTTCATCCCTCACCATGCGACCGGAAGGAACGGCATCGGTTCTGCGGGCCTATATTGAAAACGGCCTGCTGGCCAAAAAGACCGTGCAGAAGCTGTACACCATCGGCCCCATGTTCCGCCATGAACGCCCCCAGAAAGGGCGTCTGCGTCAGTTTCACCAGATGAGCGTCGAGGTGCTGGGTTCGGACCATCCCCGGGTCGATGCTGAATTGATGGCCATGGCCTGGCTCATCTTAAAAGCGCTCGGCCTGTCAGCCAGCCTGGAAATCAACTCCCTCGGCTGCCCCCAGTGCAGGCCGGCCTTCAATGCGGCTCTGCTTGATTTCCTGCACAAGGCGGAAAATCTCTGTGATGACTGCCGGCGCAGAAGGGAGACCAACCCCCTGCGGGTGCTTGACTGCAAAAGCAGCCACTGCCAGGAGCAATACCAACACGCCCCATCGATTCTCGATTTCCTCTGCCCCGGCTGCACCAGCCATTTCAGCGAGGTAAAGGAAGGGCTCGACCTGCTGGCCATTCCATACCGGGTCAATTCCTTCATGGTGCGGGGTCTTGATTACTACACCCGGACCACCTTCGAGCTGGTGACCAACGACCTGGGTGCCCAGAGCGCCATCGGCGCCGGCGGCCGCTACGACGGCTTGGTAAAACAGCTCGGCGGTGCCGATGTGCCGGGTATCGGCTTTGCCATGGGCATGGAGCGCCTGGCCCTGCTGCTGGAGCAACAGGGGAAAGGGGTTGCCGCAACCGGCATGGATCTCTTTGTCGTTGCCCTGGGGGCAGCGGCCCAGAAAAAAGGTTTTGCCCTGACCCATGCCCTGCGCCAGACGGGTCACACCGTGTCCATGGATTACCAGGACCGCAGCCTGAAAAACCAGATGAAACAAGCCGGCAAGGCAGCGGCCCGGTTTGCCGTAATCCTCGGTGACGATGAACTTAGCCGCGGCGAGGCGGTTCTCCGCAATATGGAGAGCAGCGAACAGTCCCCTCTGGCCATCGCCGCGGATATGGACACCTGGGCCGGGGAGCTGGCGGCTATTTTAAGTTAAGAAGTAAGGGGTCGAGAAGAGAGAAGGAGTATAACCTTTTTGCCTGTCTCTTTTTCTTTTCACTCCTCACTCACTTTCATTGCAAACAACAAAAAACCGTAAAGGAGATCCTATGGAGTCCATGGGTGAGCTGAAGCGCAGTCATACCTGTAATGACCTTAGGGCGGATCATATTGATCAGGAAATAACTTTGATGGGCTGGGTGCTGCGCCGTCGCGACCACGGCGGGGTCATCTTCATTGACCTGCGCGACCGCTGGGGCATAAGCCAGATCGTCTTTAATCCGGAATTCAACAGTGAGGCCCATGCCAAGGCCCACGCCCTGCGCAGCGAGTGGGTCATTGCCGTGCGCGGCAAGGTCACCCCCCGTCCGGAAGGCATGGTCAATAAAAACCTGAAAACCGGGGAGATCGAGGTGATGATCAGCGAACTGCGCATCTTGAATGCCAGCCTGACACCGCCCTTTCCCCTGGATGAAGACATCGAGGTGTCGGAAAACCTGCGCCTGCAGTACCGCTATCTGGACCTGCGCCGGCCGGGCATGGCGGACAACCTCATCATGCGCCACAAGGCCTGCCAGGCATTGCGCACCTTTCTTAATGATGAAAACTTTCTGGAAATCGAGACCCCGGTCCTCACCCGCTCCACCCCGGAGGGGGCCCGCGATTATCTGGTGCCCAGCCGGGTCAATGCCGGGAAATTCTACGCCCTGCCCCAGTCGCCCCAGCTTTTCAAGCAGCTGCTCATGGTGGCCGGCATGGACCGTTATTACCAGATCGTCAAGTGTTTCCGGGACGAGGACCTGCGGGCGGACCGCCAGCCGGAATTCACCCAGGTGGATATGGAGCTCTCCTTTATCACCGAGGAAGATATCTACCGCATTGCCGAAGGGGTGATGACCAGCCTCTTTGCCGCCACCAAAGCCATGGAACTGCAAACACCTTTCCCCCGCATGACCTATGCCGAGGCCATGGAGCGCTACGGATGTGATAAGCCGGATACCCGCTTCGGCCTTGAGCTGATCAACCTCACCGAGGTGGTGAAGGGCTGCGGCTTCCAGGTCTTCCGCACCGTTGTGGAAAAAGGCGGCCAGGTGAAAAGCATCAATGCCAAGGGCTGCGCCACTTTTTCCAGAAAGGATCTGGATGATCTGACCGGCTATGTGGGCAATTTCGGCGCCAAGGGCCTGGCCTGGGTCAAGGTGAAAGAAGACGGCGAATGGCAGTCGCCCATTGCCAAATTCTTCACCGAGGCCGAGCGGGCCGCCATGGCAACGACGCTTGATGCCCAGCCAGGCGATCTGCTCTTTTTTGTGGCCGACAATGCCGTCGTTGTCCGGTCGGCCCTGGCTGAACTTCGGCTGGAACTGGCACGCAGACTGAAGCTGATCGACAAAAACACCTTCAACTTTCTCTGGGTCACTGATTTTCCGCTGCTGGAATATGACCACGAGCAGAAGCGACACACCGCGGTGCATCATCCCTTCACCGCCCCGGTGGAAGAGGACATGGACCTGCTTGAAACGGATCCGGGCAAAGTGCGCAGCCGGGCGTACGACCTGGTGCTGAACGGCACGGAAATCGGCGGCGGCAGTCTGCGTATCCACCAGAAAACGGTGCAGGACAGGGTTTTCAATGCCCTGGGCATTGCCCCTGAAGAGGCGGCCGACAAATTCGCCTTTCTGCTCAAGGCGCTGGAACTCGGCGCACCGCCCCACGGCGGCATCGCCTTCGGCCTTGACAGGCTGATGATGATCATTGCCGGACGTGATACCATCCGGGACGTCATCGCCTTCCCCAAAACCCAGAAGGCGACCTGTCCGCTCACCGATGCCCCTGCAGGGGTGGCGCGCAAGCAGCTGACGGAGCTGCATCTCAGGCCGGACTGGCAGTAGCAGAAAAGTGAAAAATCATTGCTGATTTTCGCTCCTGCACCGCAAAAATCTGCTAGAATAACCCAAGTCGGGTTTTATATTTTTACAGCAACACGAGCTGATGGAGACCACGGACAATGTTTGCCAATAATCCAATTGAATACGCCTATACCTTTGATGATCTCCTCCTGGTGCCCCAAGCCTCTGAGGTTCTTCCCAGCGAGGTCAACCTTACCACCAGTCTGACGCAACATGTCACCTTAAATATTCCTCTGATCAGCGCCGCCATGGACACGGTCACCGAGCACCGTGCCGCCATTGCCATGGCCAGAGAGGGCGGCATCGGCATCATCCACAAGAACATGTCCATTGACGAGCAGGTGCTGCAGGTGAAAAAGGTGAAAAAATCTGAATCCGGCATGATCGTCGACCCGGTTACGGTGGTGGAGGATCAGACCGTGGGCGAGGTGAAGGAGATCATGCAGAATTACCGGATTTCCGGGGTGCCGGTCCTGCAGGGGAAAAAACTGATCGGCATTGTCACCAACCGCGATCTGCGCTTTGTCTCAGACCTCGACCTGCGGGTCAAGGAGGTGATGACCAGCAAGAATCTGGTTACCGCCAGGGTGGGCATCACCCTGGAGCAGTCCAAGGCGCTTCTCCATGAACACCGTATCGAAAAACTGCTGGTGGTCAATGACAGCGGAGATCTGCAGGGGCTCATCACCATCAAGGACCTGGAAAAGATCAGAAAATACCCTCTTTCCGCCAAGGATTCCCTTGGCCGTCTGCGGGTAGGAGCCGCCATCGGGGTGCTCACCACCCTGGAGGATGTGGAAAAACTGGCCAAGGCGGAGGTCGATGTGTTCGTGCTCGATTCCGCCCATGGCCATTCAAAAAATGTGCTGACCAAACTGCAGGACATCAAAGCCTCCTTTCCGGATGTACAGATCATTGCCGGCAATATTGCCACCGCCGAGGCGGCCGAGGCGCTGATCAAGGCCGGCGCCGACTGTATCAAGGTAGGAGTCGGCCCCGGCTCAATCTGCACCACCCGTATCGTGGCGGGTGTCGGCGTGCCCCAGCTCACCGCCATTTACAACTGCAAAAAGGCGGCGGAAAAATATGGTATTCCGGTGATCGGCGACGGCGGCATCAAGCACTCCGGCGATGTCACCAAGGCCATCGGCATTGGGGCGGATGTCATCATGATCGGCAGTCTTTTTGCCGGCTGCGATGAGACGCCGGGTGAAACTTTTCTCTACCAGGGCCGCACCTATAAAGGATACCGGGGCATGGGTTCCCTGGGTGCCATGAAAAGAGGCAGCAGTGACCGCTATTTCCAGGATGAGATCGAGTCTCCGGCCAAACTGGTGCCCGAAGGCATTGAGGGTAAAGTTCCCTACCGCGGCCCCATCTGCGATACCATTTACCAGCTGATCGGCGGGTTGCGCTCCGGCATGGGCTACCTGGGCGCCTGCGACATCAAGGATCTGCAGAAAAAGGCAAAATTTGTCCGTATCAGCCCGGCCGGCTTGAAAGAGAGCCATGTGCATGACGTGATTATAACCAAGGAAGCTCCCAATTACCGGATGAGTTAAGCGAATACGGTCTGCAGGCGCGGCGGGTGACCTCTTATTTCACGGCCTGCGCCCTTTGCCTGGCAGCAAGAGCATTGCCGAGGACCCTTCATGGGGTGCTTGCGGGCACATTGTTACATTTTTATTTCCTCCACTCCTTCATCAGCACGGATCATACATCATGAATATTCACAGTGAAAAAATACTCATACTTGATTTCGGTTCCCAGACCACCCAGCTCATTGCCCGGCGCATCCGCGAGCAGAAGGTCTACAGTGAAATCCACCCCTACACCCTGTCTCTTGTGAAAATCAAGGAGATGCAGCCCAAAGGCATTGTACTTTCCGGCGGCCCGGCCAGTGTGTATGACGAGGACGCGCCTTTAAGCGATCCGGGTCTCTTCGACCTTGACATCCCCGTGCTCGGTATCTGCTACGGCGCCCAGCTCATGACCCAGCAGCTGGGCGGCAAGGTGGAACGGGCGGTGAAACGTGAGTTCGGCAAGTCGGATCTGGAGATCAAATATACCGGCGGGCTCTTTGCCGGTTTTGAGCCCGGCTCCAGCCAATACCAGGTGTGGATGAGCCACGGCGACCGCATCGAAGTGCTGCCTCAAGGCTTTGTCGCCTCGGCGGTGAGCGAGCACTCCCCCCACGCCGCCATCCGCCACGAAGGGAAAAAAATGGTGGGCGTGCAGTTCCATCCGGAGGTGGCCCACACCCTGATCGGCACCGATGTACTGCGCAACTTCATTTTCGGCCTGTGCGGCTGTGAGCCCAACTGGACCATGCATAATTTTGTGGAAACCACGGTGCAGGGCATCCGGGACAAGGTGGGCCGGGACAAGGTGATCTGCGCCCTGTCCGGCGGGGTTGACTCCTCCGTGACAGCGGCCCTGGTCCATCGCGCCATAGGTGAGCAGCTCACCTGCATTTACGTCAACAACGGATTGATGCGCACCGGCGAGACGGCAAGTCTCATGCGTTATTTTCAGGAAAAAACCCATCTCAAGGTCATTGATATCGACGCTGAAAACTATTTTCTCGGCCAGCTCGAGGGCATCGTTGACCCAGAAGAAAAACGAAAACGCATCGGCTACGGCTTTATCAAAATTTTTGAAGAGGAGGCGGGCAAGCTGGGTGATGTGAAGTACCTGGCCCAGGGCACCCTCTACCCCGACGTCATCGAGAGTGTTTCCTTCCGGGGTGCGGCGGTGATCAAATCCCACCATAACGTGGGCGGCCTGCCTGAAATCATGAAACTCGCCCTCATTGAACCCCTGCGGGAGCTGTTCAAAGACGAGGTGCGGGAACTGGGCCTTGAGCTCGGTCTGCCGGAAGAGGCCATTTACCGCCAGCCCTTTCCCGGACCCGGGCTGGGTATCCGCATCATGGGCGAAGTAAGCCGGGAGAGACTGCATATCCTGCGGCAGGCAGATGTCATAGTGCTCGAAGAGATGAAAAAATCAGGTTACTACCGCAAGGTCTGGCAGTCCTTTGCCGTGCTGCTGCCCATCCAGACCGTGGGAGTCATGGGGGATGAGCGCACCTATGAGCACGTCATCGCCCTGCGCGCGGTGGACAGCGTCGACGCCATGACCGCCGACTGGTCCCGCCTGCCCTATGATCTGCTGGGCCGCATTTCCAACCGCATCATCAACGAGGTCCGCGGGGTCAACCGGGTGGTGTTTGATATCTCCTCCAAACCGCCGAGCACCATTGAGTGGGAATAATGGGATCGAGGGTTATAATCTTCATTAAATGAGAAATATTTGCAAGGCATGCTGAAAACAGGCGTATACGTTGATGCGGAAAACATCCGTCTCTGCGGGGGGTATGGCATGCGCTATGATGTGCTGGTTGAGCTGGCCAACAGCGGCAACTCCATCATGCTGCGGGCCAATTCCTACCTGGCCGAGGATCGGGAACGGACCAAAACTGACCAGGAGTACCGGCAGAAGCTCTATAACTATCACGACATTCTGCGCAAATGCGGTTTCAAGATCATCAAAAAATATGTGCAGCGTTATGTGGATGAAGACGGCACGGTCACCACAAAGGCCAATGCCGATATGGATCTTGCCATTGATGCCATCCTACAGTCGCGCAATCTTGACCGGATACTGCTGGTCACCGGTGACGGAGATTTCCTGAGACTGGTGACCGCCCTGCAGAACAAGGGCTGCCGGGTCGAGGTGATCGGCTTCAACAATGTCAGCACCGCACTCAAGGAAGAGGCTGATTTTTTTCTACCGGGATTTCTGGTTCCGGGACTGCTGCCGATTAATGGGGAGCGGGAAAACGAGGAGTGGCAGCGGGGCACGGTGGCCACCTATAAGGCGGACCGCGGTTTCGGCTTTATGCGTTATCACCTGCTGACCGGGCTGGGATTGGAGACGCGCACCGTTTTTTTTCATTGTTCCAAGTCAGCCTATGAGAATGATCCCCAGGTTTTTACCACCCATGGCAATATCTTTGAATTTCAGATCGGTCCCACTTCCAAAGACGCAACCAAACTCGAAGCCGTCAATATCCGGCTTTTTAATGATGAAGATTTCCGGTGATCCCTCTTCCTGAACACCACTGCCCCAGCAACGGATAAGAGCCGGACCCGCTCCTGATATTGAGCCGGATGTCGAGCAGGCCTGAAACAGCGAAATCATACCCGCAAGGGCTCTGAAAAAAACAGGCGTTTTTTCTTGCCCTGCAAAGATTATCCAGATGTTCATTCGGGATTAACTATGGAAAAAAAACAATGGAACGAAGTCAAGCCTGATCCTCAACAGTGCAATCGACTGCTGAAAAGCCTGTTTCAGATCACCGATGTGATGAATGCCAGGAAACTGACCCACAGCAGCATGATGGACAGGGTGCTGCAGGTGGTGCTTGATTATCTTGGCGTGGAGCAGGGATCACTGATGGTGCTTGAAAAAAACAAGCTGGTGGTCCGGGCAGCCAGCCGCCCGGAAATTATCGGCCACAAACAGACACTCACCGATGATTCGGTGGCCGCCTGGGTTGTCAGACATGCCAAACCACTTTTCATCACGGACATTTCCCAGGACAAAAGATTTGCTAAAAGGGAAGGAATCTACAAAAAGGACTCCCTGCTCTCCGCCCCTGTCATCCATAAGGACCAGGTAATCGGCGTAATCAATGCGAGCGACAAAAGCGGGGGCAAGGATCTATTAAAAGACGACATCAGCTATCTGCTCTATTTCAGCAGCTTTATCCTCTGGACCTTTATCCAGGAAACCCTGCACAAGAAAATCAGCGCCCAGCGCAATACCCTCAAAAAACGCAACAGCGAGCTGCGGCATCAGGAAGAGATGCGCTCCTACCTCAACCGCATGCTGATGCACGACCTGAAAACCCCGCTTTCCGAAGTGGTGGCCAATCTCGACATCCTCTCCTACAGCATCAGCGGAGAACAGAAAGAATTTCTGGAAGCCGCCCAGCTGGGCTGCGACCGCGCCGTGCGCATGGTTGCCAACCTGGTTACCACGGACATGATTGCCGACGGCAAACAGCAGCTTCTCTATGAAGAAACCGATTGCCTCAGCCTGGTTGGCGAGGCGATCTCCAGCATCAAAGGGCTGGCCCGCATCAAGGGCATTGACTTGCTGCGGCAGGAGACCGCCCCGGACTGTCCCAAGATCACGGTTGACCGAACCCTTATGCTGCGGGTGCTGCAGAACCTGCTGACCAACAGTCTGAGCTATACGTATCCGGACTCTGCAATTACCGTGGGCTTCAATATGGTTGGCAAGAACCATATCGAGTTTTTTGTGCAGGACCAGGGGCCGGGAATTCCGCCGGCCCAACAGGAATATATTTTTGACAAATATGCCAGAATTTCCAGTAAACAGAATGCCCTGGTCGGCACCGGTCTGGGCCTGCACTTCTGTAAACTGGCGGTGGAACTGCACAACGGCAGGATCGGGGTGCAAAGCGCTGAAGGGAAAGGCAGCCGTTTTTTCTTCAAACTTCCCATCAAATAAGGGGTCTTGCCATGTCTGCTGAAAACGAAAAACTCTCCCCGCGCCTCATGAATTTTCTCATCGTCGATGATCAGGACAATATGCGCCGCTCGGTCCGCGCCATGCTGAAACTCATCAACTACGGCAAGGAGCTCTTTGAAGCGCCCAACGGCAGGGAAGCCTGGAAATTTCTCACATCCAACGAGGCAAAAAAAATCGACTTTATCATCGCCGATTATGCCATGCCCTTCATGAAGGGCACAGAGCTGCTGAGCCGCATCCGCTCCCATAAAAAATTACGTGATATCCCCTTTCTGATGATCACGGCGGAGGCCAACAAGGAAGTCGTGGCCGAGGCAGCCGAACACGATGTGGATGCCTATCTGACCAAACCGTTTGTCACCGCCTCGCTGGAGCACAAAATAGATGAACTGCTGGCCAAAGCCCATAATCCCGATCCGCTGACCCTGCACCTGCTGCAGGCCCGCGACCTGGAGGAACAAGGGGATATTCCCGGCGCTATTGAAGAGGCGAAAAAGGCCTCAGCCGCCAACCCCAGGTCCTCACGCCCCTTCAGGGAACTGGGCCGCCTGATGCTCAAGGTCAATGACATGCCCAAGTCGCTGAAATGTTTTCAGAAAGCTATTGAAATCAACCGGCTGGATGTGACATCCTATCATTATCTGGGCCAGATCTTCTACCGCCAGGGGCAAATGGATAAAGCCACCGGTTATTTTGCCCAGGCCATGGAAATAAGCCCCCGCCATTCCGATCGGGCCATTAAATTTGCCCGCCTGCTGGCCAAAAAAGACAACAGCACGGAAGTGGAGAAGGTTTTGCGGCTCATTCTGAAAAACAATGAAGGTGACGCCGATATCCAGGAAGAAATTGCCGAACTAGCAATGGATCAGGGGCTCTTCGTGCTGGCCATCAAATGTTACCGAACCATTCTCAAGGATCACTCCGACAATCTGCATATCAATAAGATGCTGGGCATTGCCCTGCAAAAGAACGGGACATATAATGAGGCGATTCTGCATCTTGAAAAAGCGGCAAGCAAGTATGGCGAGGATCTTGATCTGCTGCTCAGCCTGGCCCAGGCCTTTCTTTCCATGGACATGCTTGTCCGGGCCGACAAATGGGCCTCCATCGCCCACCGCCTTTATCCGGAAAACCGTGAAGCAAAAAAAATTCTTGATAAGTGCCTGTAAGCCTGCCGCCGTATGAAAAAAAACAACACCATCCTCTTGGCCATCCGCACCCTGAGCTATCAGGGCGGGAAAATTCTGGGCAGCAGGTGGCTTCCCCTTATCGACGCCGTCCGGCAGATACTGGCCAAATCAGGATTTGAACAGCCGGAGAGCAGTGACGAACTGCTGCTCTTCACCTTTCCCAATCCTTTCCTGGCCCTCATCTCCCTGCTTGAGGGTCTGGAGTCGGTCAAGGTGGAGCACGGCTGGCAGGAAAGCCAAGGCGCACTGCCGGTGCAGACGGTTATCCACCTCCTTGAAAAAGAAGACGCCCTGCCCCAGATACAGCAAACATCCGCCAGCGAGTGGGATATGCTGCAGCAGGAGACCATCTATCTAACCCGTTCCCTGATGCGAAACTGGAAGGAGCTGACAGCCGGTCGTGAGCTTCCGGAACACAGATTTGAAGATGAAGGCAGCGGCTTTTTCCAGATGGTTATTTCCGGCACGGCCACGCTGCGCAAGGTGGAACTTATCTCCTACCGCAGTCTGCCCGTGCATGGCAAACTCAAGGAATGCTTTTACTGCGGCATGACCAGCCATACTCCGGCAAATTGTCCCAGCAAGTTCATCAATATGAAAATCCGGGGCATGGAGCATATCGGCTACCTGCCATTTGAAGAACTGAACTCCCTCTACAAAAAAATATTCCCTGATTATTCCGCCTGCAGCAACAAGTGCGCAGCGGGTATCAAACCGGCCCAGCTCAGGCAGGATAAGGAACTGCTGATTTTTGTCGCCTATCTTGACCTCAACCGTATGTATCAGCTCCGCTTTCTGGCCAACACCGCCTTCTGTCTCAACACCAAGTGGGAGGGACAGGACAGTACGGACAAAATCAACATTGACAGCCGCAATCTCCATTTAGGTCTTGATTGTCTGCGGGTCGGCCAGTTCGCCCAGGCTGAGGAACTGCTCACCCGGGAAAGCAAAAAAAGGGAAGGGAAACAGTTCTATGCCACCGTGGGTCTGGCCTTCTGGGCCTTGGAACTGGGGCGGGCCAAGGATATGGGCCATTATCTGGAAAGGGCGAAAAACATCGCCTCCCAGGAAAAAGAGCGCATCTACAGCCATTTGCTCCTTTCCCGCTACTACGAACTACATAATGATTTCTGGAAGGCGAAAGAGGCCGTCAACCAGGCCATCAAAATCAATGCAGATACCCTGGAGTGTCAGTACCGCAAAATACAGCACAATGTCCACTACGGTTTTGATGAAGGGGACCTCAAACGGTTGCGCGTCCTCATGCTGGGACAGAAAGAAATTTTCATGACCGCCCTCATGGACCCCCTGCTGCTGCCGGTGCAGGGACTGGTCAATGATCTCGCCATTGAACAGATGCAGTATCAGCGCCAGGAAGCGGCAAAAAACATGGCCATGGCAGAAGCGGAATCTGTTGAACTCAGATACTGGTTTGATGAACAGGAACCCTTTCTTGAGGAAAACAGCCGGGCGCTGAACGAGCTACGCAAACAGTACCAGAAGGAGACCTATTATGATCTGCTTGACGTTCTGGAACGGGCAAAAGGGCACGCCTACGGCTGTCAGCGGATACGAAAAACCAAAATCGAAGAACTTGAGGCCAGAAAAAAGGAACTCGAAAGCAAACTGAAACAATACCAGGACTTCTGGCAGCATTATGAATACAAGAACTTCTTTAACGCCTTCCAGCAGTCGCTTCTCTCGACAGTCAACTCACTTAATGAGACCCGGGGTCTGATTGCCAGACAGCAGGGCCAGGAGTACCGGGCAGCCGTCAATCTGCTTGATCAGGTGGAAATATCACTCTCCTCCATGCAGGAAATGCAGGGCAAAATGATCTGGATCAGACTGCTGCTAAACGGCGTGAAGATCTTTGTCAAAAAGGTGATACTTGCCGAACTTTCGGTGCTTGCCGCCGGTTTTGTTATTTTCATGGTATTGCCCTTCCTGCTGAGCAACACCTCCTATGTGTCACTGCACAACATTCTCAGCGATCCACTCCTGCAGAAAAAAAGCTGGCTGATTTCGGCTTTCTTCCTGGCCCCTTTCCTGGCAATAATCTGGACGGTCTGGCAGATGAAGGACGAGAGCTGACTTGGATTGCGGATTTGGGATCGCGGATTGCGGATTGATTCAAAGACGAGGTTACCCAGAGACAGATCCAGTCCATCACTCTCCCACCACCCTGTTTCTGCCCTGCTGCTTGGCCTTGTATAAACGCTTATCAGCAAGCTCCAGCAGGTCCGTCATATTCAGGGAGGCCAATTCGCCGGCCGCTGCCACGCCGATGGAGATGGTGATGGAAATTTTTTCACCCTGATAGTTAAAGTGATGGTCGGCGATCTTTAACCGCAAGCGCTCGGCAAAATCCTTCCCGCTTTTCACCGCACCCTGGCAGATGCCGTAAAATTCCTCACCGCCATACCTGCCCACGTCATCCTCTTTGCGTTTGGTGGCGAGCATAACCGAGGCCAATTCCTCCAGGATGAAATCACCGGCCAGATGGCCATGGATATCGTTGACCGATTTAAAAAAATCGATATCGATCATGAGAAAGGAAAAATCCTTGATATGGCCGCGTTCCCGCTCGCCGATTTTTACCTCCAGAATCCGCTCCATGATCTTTCGCTGGGGCAGGCCGGTCAGTTCATCAAAATAGCCGATCTTTTCCAGCAGATCCTTCTGTTCCATCTCCTTGGTGACATCGGTGAGGCAGCCCAGGGAAAGAGAGATTTTATCCTGGGGAAATGTCTCAATGCGTCCCTGATCCTTGAGCCAGATGACCCTGCCGCCGGGCAGGCCGACCTGGTACACCGCCTCCACCTGCCCTGTTTTCTTGACCTCTTCCCGCAGGTCGATCCTCTTGCCTGACAGCTGCTGCCGGGTGAGAATTTCTTCTTCCACATCATAGCCTGCCGGGTCCGTGTAGCGATAAACGCGTCGGTCGAGGATGGCTTCGCGGAATACCCTGGAAACATTGATACTGGTACAACCAAGCAGTTCTATAAACCGCTTGCCCGTGTATTCATACCAGATAATGTTTTCGCCCTCATTCCAGGCGGCCAGATAGGGCATGAGCGGGTAGCCGCACTGTTCCATATTCTCTGAGGCGACAATAATCGACTGGACCCTTTCCTTGATGGCGTCACTGAAATTGCCGAAAAGAATCCTGCCCACATAATTGGCTGGTGCTTTCTGCACAGTTTTCTGTTTCATGGCTTGGCAAACTTGCTCGCGTAAATAGCAAAATTAAAACGGAAAACAGTCACTCTGTAACCCGTCAGGCAAGGGTTGCAGCCCTTTGTTAAGGAATAATACGATAAAATGTACCGAAAAGATAATGATTTATTAACCGTTTCAATCTGTGTATACTGTTTCATACATGCTGTTCCATATTGTTCAGTCGCTGTAATCAATCATTACCTTTTTTTGCAGGCACCCATCGTTAACCCCACACCAAGGAAGGAGTAATGAAGATTTTTCATCTCACCACTGCGCTGTTCATCCTGACCGCCCTGCCGGCCTTGGCCAGCAGCGGCGCAACCGGCGGCAGCGCCGCCATTGACATCACCACCCTTGCTGCAAGCGGCATGGGTTATTTCTCCATATTTCTTTTCGTCGGGGCCTATATCCTGGTCATCTTTGAAGAGCAACTCCATTTACGCAAGAGCAAACCCGTTCTCCTGGCCGCCGGCATCATCTGGGTGCTGGTTGCCGTCACCTTTGCCGGTCTTGGCGATAAAACCCATGCCGGAGAGGCCATCCGGCATAACCTGCTCGAATATGCCGAGCTTTTTCTCTTTCTCCTGGCTGCCATGACCTACATCAACTCCATGGATGAACGCCACGTTTTCCAGGCCCTGCGCACCTGGCTGATCAACCGCGGTTTTTCCCTGCGGATCATCTTCTGGGTGACCGGACTGCTGGCCTTTTTCATTTCACCGGTGGCCGACAACCTGACCACCGCCCTGCTCATGGGAGCAGTGGCCATGGCGGTGGGCGGCAGCAACAAGAAGTTCATCGTGCTGGCCTGCATCAACATCGTGGTGGCAGCCAATGCCGGCGGCGCTTTTTCGCCCTTTGGCGATATCACTACCCTCATGGTCTGGCAGAAAGGAAAGGTGGAATTCATTGAATTTTTCCCCATCTTCCTCCCCTCGGTGGTCAACTGGCTGATTCCGGCCCTAGCCATGAATTTTGCCCTGGGCAAGGAACCTCCCCAGAAGATGGAAATCAACTTCCGCATGAAGCTCGGCGCCAAAAGAATCATGCTGCTCTTTCTGCTCACCATTGCCACGGCCGTCTGTTTTCACAACTTTCTCCACCTGCCTCCGGCCGCCGGTATGATGCTTGGATTGGCCTATTTGGGCTTTTTTTCCTATTATTTGAAGAAAAAGGAGCAACGCCTCTACGACGTGGATGACAATCCTCTGGGGCTGCAGACCGACCACAGAAAACCCGTGTATTTTGATCTGTTCACCAAGGTGGCCAGGGCGGAATGGGATACCCTGCTTTTTTTCTACGGCGTGATTCTCTGTGTGGGGGGACTGTCGCAGTTCGGTTATATGGCCCTGCTGTCCAATTATCTGTATCTGGATCTCGGCGCCACCACCGCCAATGTGTGGGTGGGGATATTGTCCGCCGTGCTCGATAATATTCCGGTGATGTTTGCCGTGCTCACCATGGACCCGGCCATGTCCCACGGCCAGTGGCTGCTGGTCACCCTGACCGCCGGGGTCGGCGGCAGCCTGCTCTCCATCGGTTCGGCCGCCGGCGTGGCCCTCATGGGCGCCGCCCGGGGCACATACACCTTCGCGGCCCACCTGAAGTGGACCCCGGTCATCGCTCTGGGCTATGCCGCCAGCATCTGGATGCATCTGTTCATCAACAGCCGGCTTATGTAACGAGTCATCAGGTGAGAAGCGAAGCGGGAAGCGCTGCAAGAAAGGATTACCGGTAAAAGAAGAGCCTCTTGCAAAATGAACGTCGTAGCGAGATCGAGAGAAAAATTTTCTGTGCAAGGATGAGTTGTGAAACCGCCCGGAAGCATAGCAGTGCTACGTTGAGGACGATTTCACCAGGAAGACGCCGCACAGGATATTTTTAGCCGATCAGAGTAGATGTTCATTTTGCAAGAGGCTCAGAAGTAAAAAAAGTTTGTTTTGCTCTGCCGTCCCGTTGTACCCTTTTTAGGTACATTAAAAAAGGGAGGACACATGGGAACAAACAATACTTTTTTTCTCGAGGTTATCGAATGGCTTGATGCAACGGGCCAGCAGATGCTTTGCCGTATACCTGAATCCGGATCAGGCGAAATCAAATACGGGGCGCAGCTCATAGTGCGTGAAAGTCAGGCCGCGGTCCTTTTCTACAAGGGCAAGGCCTGTGATCCATTCGGGCCGGGGCGTCACACCCTTACCACCGGCAATATACCTCTGCTGACCAAAATACTGGCCTTACCCTGGGGGATGACCAGCCCTCTGCGCGCCGAGGTTTATTTTGCCAATCTCAAGGTCTTTCCAAATCTCAAATGGGGAACCACAAACCCGGTGGCCTTTCGGGATAATGAGCTGGGGCTGGTGCGACTGCGGGCCCATGGGGTCTTTAATATCCGCATTATTCAGCCTGTTCTCTTTATCAACACCATGGCCGGTACCATGGGAAAATTTACCACTGAGGAAATTGAGGAATATCTCAAGCGGGTTATCGTTTCGAGGTTTAACGATTTTCTTGGTGAAGAGCTTGATACCCTGCTCAACCTGCCCGGACGTTTTGATGAACTGGCCGATGGCTTGAAAAAAAGGCTGAAACAGGATTTTTCCCGCTTCGGCCTTGAGCTTGACGCCCTTTTTATCACCTCCATCACCCCGCCGGATGATGTGCAGGCGGCAATTGATGATAGAAGCCGGTTGTCGGTGATCCAGGACATGGATAAATTTGTCACCATGAAGGCGGCCATGGCCATGGAAAAGGCCGCGGAGTCCGGTGGCGAAGCCGGTGCCGGCCTTGGCCTCGGCATGGGAATGATGATGCCCGCCATGTTTGCAGGATTTCGTCAGCAGAACTTTCCGCCCAACGCCCCGGTTGCCGGTGCCGTGTCTCCATCACCTGAGGTGCTCTGTCCCGACTGTCAAAACAGCATTCCCGCTGATGCGCGTTTTTGCCCTTATTGCGGGCATCAGCAGGTCATCATGGCCCAGTGTGCCAACTGCGGCAAAAATCTTGCGCCCAATGCCCTATTCTGCTCCCGTTGCGGTCACCCGGCCGGCGAGAAGCCGACAGCATTGATATGTCCCGGATGCCGGACGGAAAATCTGCCCCAGGCCACATTCTGTAACCACTGCGGAAACAGGCTGACATGACATGGACCTTTCCGTTGAGCACGGATGCCCTCAATGCGGGGCGCCGGTCAGTATTGCCGAGTCCGACAGATTTTCTTTCTGCCCCTTCTGCAAGGTCAGCAATTACATAATCAACCCCACAGGGGCACGGTACGCGCTTCCCTGTGGCGAGAGCCTTGATCAGGAAAGCGGTGATCTTTACTTTATTCCTTATATTCGCTTCAGGGGGTCTGTTTTTCTGGTAAGTGGCAGAGAGATCAGCCATCGCATCGTTGATACCACCCAGCTCGGCTTTACAGACCTTCTCTTTCCCCCCTCCCTTGGCCTGCGGCCCCAGGCAATGAAATTACTAAGGGTGAGCCCCCAGACATCCGGACGATTTCTCCCCCTGACCATAAAAACCCAGAGCATCCTGGCCCGGGCGGCAAATCTCTCCGCGATGGCCTCCGGTGGCGATTCGCAAATTCTCCACCGCGCCTATATCGGCGAGAGTCTCAGTTTTATTTATATGCCGGTCAGACAGGAGGAGAAAAATCTCTTTGATGCAGTCACCAACTCTGCTTTATCTCCGGTGCCAACCGACACCTTTCTTGAGGAAAGAAGCAAGCCTTTTCAGCGGAAATGGCAGTCTGACTTTATTGCAGCTCTGTGTCCCCAATGCGGCTGGGAGCTGAAGGGTGAAGGGGATTGTCTGGCCGTGCCCTGCGACAATTGCGACACGGTCTGGGAGGTAAGCGCTAAAGGGCTGCAGAAATTGGAGTGGCAGCAGGGAGAATCCCAGGACACAATGGCCATGTGGCTCCCTTTTTGGAAGATATCCACTGCCATTCCAGAGCTTTCAATCCGCACATTTGCCGATTATGCCAGGGTAACCAGGCAACCAAGCACGGGAGGACGACCAAAGAAAGAGGAGATGATGAGTTTTTTTATCCCGGCATTTAAAGTGCGACCCAAGGTTTTTCTCCAGACGGCAACAAGAATGACCTCGGCCCAGAATCTCTTTCATCCGGCTCCCGGAGGTGGCCATATCAGTCGGAGATATCCGGCAAATCTTGCCTTGAGTGAGGCCCGCCAGGCCCTGAAAATCACCCTGGCAGCATCGACACTCAACAAAAAAGAAGTTTATCCCCTTCTGCCCCGCATCCGCTTTACCAATGTCTGTGCCAAGCTGGTCTATCTCCCGTTTCATGACGACGGACATGACTTGATCCAGAAACAGAGCGGAGTGGCCATTGCGAAAAATGTGTTGTCCTGGGGCAAAAAATTATAAAAGCTCCGCAAGGACCGGGAGATAATGGAAAAACGGAGGGGAATAAACCCTGAGTTCATGGGAAATGCCGGGTCTCTCCTGCTCTTTTCTAGAGGCAATTTCGTTGTCCGAGGCCTGCTGCGATGTGGCTGAGATCAACAGCGTCCACGTCGGTGTCCGTATCGATATCAGCCGAACAGTCTGCCCCGCTGCAGTTTGCCTTGCCAAAGGCGCCGGCAAAGATTGCCAGGTCCGCTGAAGCTACCTGGCCGTCGCCTGAGATGTCGGCAGGGCAAAGGGAAAGATCATGGTAGGGGACGCCGTTGCGATGATAGCTGCCCCGGCCTGTTCCCCAGAGGATACGGGCCAGGCTGCTGCCCGGCAGATCAAAGGCAACCACCCCGGAGTGGGCGGTGTTGACCACGATCTCGAAATCGTCGTCATTGTCGATATTGGCAATGGTCGGGGCGGCAAGGCTGCCGTTCCAGTCGGCAGAGCCGAAGGGGCCCGGCAGATCGGGTTCGTACAGGGGATTTCCCTGATAATCGAGAATGTGAAGTTTGCCGGTGAGAGCGCTTCCCTTCTGAACCCAGGAGGTGAAGATGACTTCGGCGGTGCCGTTATTGTCAAGGTCGGCGATCACCGGTTCAGAGGCAAAGCGGAAGACCCCCTCGGCCGGCTTGTAAACCGAATAGGGCCAGTTGCCGTGTTCCGTCTTGTCGAGCCAGAAGGCATGGAGCCTGCCGTCATAGGAGGGAAACAGGGTTTCCAGTAGCCCGTCGCCGTCAAGATCGGCAACTGCCGGATTGGGGATGGCGCTTTCGATCACGTTGTAATCCTCGACAAGGGGCGCTCCGGTATCAACAGGGGCCGCCTCCCAGTTGAAGACGCTGTCATTAAAGCGGCTCCGGTCGGCGTCAAAGATGTAGAGCCCCGTATATCGCGACTCATAGGAAGTTGTGCTGCAGTCATAGACATTGCCGGTGACTATAATCTCTGGCTGGCCGTCCCCGTTCATATCCGCTATTGCCCCGGCGCCATGGGCAAAATTAGCCCGATAGCTCTCCACTCTGTCGCCGTCGCAGCTTCCCCAGCCCCGAAGTTCCGGAATCAAACTCTCCCAGACGCCCACTTTCCCCCATGCTTTGTCGCCATAGATGGGGTCTGCCCAGATATGGCTGCCGTCCGGGTAATAGGCGCAGATGTAATGAACATCCGAAGGCACGATGACCTCACTCTCGCCGTCACCATTGATATCGCCCACCGTGGCAGTGTCGTTGAAGGTTCCGTAGGCATAGCCCAGATCATTGGTCAGTTGCGGCCATCCGGTCCGCGGCGTGCCGTCATGCTCATAGACCCAGGTGTTGGTCTTGCTGTATACCGCCCCGGTGACAATGATCTCCAAAGTGGAATCGTTGTCCAGATCACTCACCGAAAGCCCCCGCAGTTCGTTGGTTACAGGGTTCTTTGACCAGAGGATATTTCCCGTATGGTCATAAACATTGAGATAGCCGCCGCCGTGGGCCGTGATGATTTCAGTGTCTCCGTCAGCATCGAGATCGGCCAGGACCACTCCGGACCAGACCCTGCCGCCGGGGGGATCGATTGCCTTATTCAACTCCCCATCCTCTCCATTTAAGATAAAAACCGAGTAGGTGGCTGCAACAACCTCCATATCCCCGTCATTGTCCAGATCGGCAACTGCCGGTGACGAGTACCAGCCCGTCTCACACCAGCTCGAATAACAGCCGCCGTGCTGCCACTTGAGGACCGGCGCCCCCACCTGGGCCGGGACATTGCCGGGCGCTGCCAGAAGAAGGAAGGAAAAGCAAACAAAGATACGGGAAACACATTGGTTGTGCATGGGAGAACCTTTCAAATACTGTACTGGTTTTAAGGGTGTTTCTACATTGGAGGAAATCGGGAAATCGTGGGGGCAGCAGGCTTGATATTTTGATATCCGTCTTTTTGGCAAAAGTCAGAATGTCAAGCCTGACCCCCTTTCTGCTCCCAGGTTCCCGATCCGGTCGGCCAGTAAAAACTTCTGGCTGCGGGGAAACTTCTCCAATTTTGGAACCAGCCAGAGCAGGTAATCATAGAGCTTGGTTATGGCGTCAACTTCCTTCACAATCTCTCTACGGAAAAAATTTCGCCCGCCTGCGGCGGCTTTGTTTTAAAGGGTAAAAAAAAATAAGAGAACAAAGGATTATTTAACTAGTACCTAGTAACTTTTATATTTTCGGATACAGATGATGGAGCTTTATTCGAGCATCCGATGTTTTGAACTGCCAAACAATTTTCCGCGCGCTATTGTTTCTCGCTTTTCCCCAGGCAGCAACATGGGCCTGCATGACCGCCATTTCTGGTATCCGGCGATCAAGACACTGCCCCTTGAGAACGCTGAGCTCGATTTCCGCCATGTTGAGCCAGCTTCCGTGCTTGGGTGTGTAATGAATTTCGAGTCTTTCCGCCAACCGCCTCGCCTCTTGGGGTTCGAAGGCTTCATAGAGTGAGGCGATATTATGCGTGTTCAAATTGTCCATCACCAGACGAACCTTGCAAGCATGAGGATAACGCTCAGCGAGCATTTGCTTTATCTGTGCCGCCCAATCCTTACGGGTTCGCCGTTCCGTGATCGCTACATGGCGCCGACCTGCCAGCGGTTCAACTTCCATAAATATTTCTGCGACACCATTTCTGACGTATTCATCGTCAATGCACCGCGTTTGGCCGGGTTTTCCTGGTATTGGCTCTCGAACTTCACCGATCAACTGCTTGGAAGATTCGTCCATACAAACCACTGGATACGCAGGATCATATGGAAGATGGTATACTTCCAGAACATCTTCCATCGCCGCTACAAAGGCTGCGTTTCCTTTCGGCGGGATTTTCCAGTATTTCTTGCGGTGAGGCTGAAGTTCATTTTTTTTAATACCCGCTGCACTGTCATGTGCGACACCTTATCAGCAAAGCTCAATTCAACCGCTTTTTCTGCAAGTAGCCTGACTGTCCATCGCTGGTGTCCTTCCGGCGCTTCAGAACAAGCCAAGGCAATCAATCGTGCCTCAAATGCTCCGTCAAAGATAACATCTCTTGGAGGCTTCTCTCTTGGCTTGCGCTCCAAAGCAGCCTCGAGTCCTTCTTCGACAAAGCGCTTCTTCAGATGTTCAATTGAGCGGCTGGTTACCCCCAGGGCATCAGCTACATCAGCGACTTTCCATGCTAAACCTTCTGGCCCAGCGTCACAAAGAAGCAAAGCGCGGGCGTGTTTGAATCGCCTGGCCTCGATTCTTCCCCTTTTCGTCAATGCCTCGAGCTCGCTGCGCTCCTCTTTGGTCAAAGTAACTCTGTATCTCGGTGACATGATGGCCTCCTTTGTTGTGGATGCCATCAGTATATCACTATAGATAATAAATGCGAACTAATTAATGTTACATGATACTAGAGTCCTGACGCAACGAAACCCAAAGTAGTCGTCCCTGAGGTGGGGCTCGAACCTGAAGCAGATGGTGCAGCGGGCGAGCGAAGCATCGTTGCGCCACGAGCCGCCGTGCACCCCCAGTATAGCCTCACCTTCCAGAACATCACACCACTCCCAGACATTACCCGCCATATCAGAGGCCCCGCACTCCGCATCCCCTTCGGCAAAGAGCCCCGCTGCTGATGTTCCTTGCAGTCCTGTCTCTCTAAAATTGCCATGAATATAGAGAGACCGACAAAAGGATATTCACGCCCATCTGAGCCGCGGGCCGCTCGTTCCCACTGGACCTCGGTGGGCAGACTTACCTGCCAGCCGGTCCTTCGTGACACCCAGGAGCAAAAGGCCATGGCCTCATACCAGCTCACTCCGACCACCGGATGGTTTTCCGTAGCAAAGACCCCGCCAAAAAAACCTCGCGGTCCTGTGACCTTTACATCCTGCCGCCATTGCCAGCTCGATCTGGTCCAAAACTCCTCTTTCGCATAGCCGCCGTCCTCCACAAAGGCCCGGAACTGGGCCACCGTCACCGGATACTTGCTGATCTGAAAGGGCTTTTTTAAAAACACCTTATCTCCCTGACCCTTGATGAAGGGACCTTCTCCAATATCCAACCAGACCATATCCGGCAGTCCGTCCGGCCCCAAGCCAACACCTGGTCGCGGATCACCCAAAGCACCCAACATCCGGCCGGCCCCGGCCCGCAACCTTGGATTCAATCCTGATGCGAATCGCATGGCTGCCTGCAGCCACTGCTGGATGGTGTGGTGGGTACGGCTGAAGCGGCCGCCCTCCGGTTCCTCGGCCAGCTCCCGGCGGACCCGTTCGACGCTGCCGGTCTCCGCCAGGGCGGTTGCAGCCAGACAGACATGAGAGTGTTTTTCCGGGCTGATCTTTTCGTCCTTTGGACCATGGGGCAGCAGACAATCCACCAGGTCGGAAATGATGCGGGGATTGTCCCGGGCCGAGCCGGCAGCCAGCAGAAAGACCTCCCGCCACCAGTCAGTCAGGGGCCCGTTTGACCCTTTCCTTGAGCATCCGGTCGCAATCACCCTTGCCGAGGATATAGGTGGCAGTCAGATATTCCTGAAAGGTACGGTGGGGGAAGGCATAGGTCCGTCCGTCCCTGGCGATCAAAAGTCCTGAACGAAGCTGGATGTAATCGATCACCTCCTGGGCCTTGTTCAGATCCTTGAGTTCCTTTTCAAGTTCATCCCGCAGATCGGCCCGGGGGATGTCGGCCGGCTGCACCCCTGTCTCCCTTTCACCCTCCTGCCGCTCATGGGCCAGGAAGGCCACCCGCTCCAGGACCTTTTGCAGGACATCCTCCCGAACTCCCAGTTGCATGACCAGACCGGGCTCCATCCGTTTTATGCCGCCCGCATCCCGGACAATCCTGTTTTCCCAGAGGGAGAGCAGGGCACGGACCGCCCTTTTGTAGAGTTCGGCCCGGTCCCGGGGCAGGGTGCCGTCCCGGCCGTGGAGCTGGGCCATTATGGTGAGCAGAAGGGGGGAACCGGCCATGTCTTTCAAATGGGGCTGAGAGCAAACCGCATGAAAAAGGCTCTCTGCCTCGTCATCGCATTTCTTCCTGTCCCAGAGTTTTTTCGGGCCCACCGCTCCATACCACGCCCGGGCAAAGACGCCCATCTGCTCCTCGCCGAAGGGGGCCAGCTCCACCACTGGAAATTCATTTTCCGGCAGCCGCCAGCTATCCTCCTTTTTGTAGGTGTATTCCCGGCTGGTCACCACCACCTTGCATTTATCCAGCGGAGCGCAGAAATCCCGGATTGCCTCGATGATACGCTTCCGTTTTTCGCGACCGGTCCCGGCCGGCACCTCATCGAGCCCGTCAAAAAATATGATACCGCCCTCCTCCCATAACACCTTTTTGAGATAGGGGTAGGCCTCCCCGCAGTCCATATCAGAGAGCATCTTTTCCAGATAGCGCCCCACCAGGCCGGCGTTTGCCTGCTCTTCGTCGGGCAGCCAGGCGGCAAATTTCCGCAATACGATGCGGACCGGCAGAGGCCGTTTCTCATCAGACCAGCCGCAGTCAGCCAATCCTTCTGGCATATTGGCTCGCCGCTGGGCGAGCTGACCGGCCAGATGATTGACCAGTGTGCTCTTGCCGCTGCCGGGCCGACCGAGAATAACCAGCCGGTCCATGGCGGCCACGGCACCCACCGCCCGAATGGAACGTCGCGCTCTCTCTCTTCCCTTCCCGGACATCTGCTGGTCCCTATATTTTCCCCGGATTACCTCGCCCACATCCTCACCCTCGGCGCAATCGAGATTGGCCAGGTTGAGGGTGGTAAACACCTGGGAGATCTTCAGCTCATCATCGTCTCCGGTCCCGCAGGCGGATTCGTCAAAGTTGATCAGCTCTAGCCTGTCGCAGACGCCCCACATAGTGCGCAGGTATCGGCTCTGCCAATCACCTTCCGCGGCAATAACCCGCAACTGCGGGCGGTACTCCATTGGTTTTGCATCCTTCTTTTCCAGGGCATGGAGGATACCGGCCTGGAGGCTTATACTCTCCTCCTTGGCTTGCCGCAGAAAGGAGATCAGTTGCTGCATTGCGGCAAGGGTTTCTTCCTGAAGACCTGCCTGTTTTCGGAGCAAGCCGATTTTGATAATCGGCTGCAGGACTTGTGAACTCTCCGCAGATTCCAGGAAGGCGGCGGTAAAGGCCTGCATGGCCTCTCGGAAAACAAAGCCTGCAATCTGCTCGGCAACAAAACCCAGATCACTGAAAATATCCTGAAGATCTTCCAGGTCCGGCGGCATACCGCGCAAGAGTCCCACCAGGGCCTTGGCCGTGTCCTCGTCCTGGAAGAAATCCTTGAAGATATCATCCAGATGGCCACGCTCATCTTCGGTTTCGGTTGGTATGGTGAGCAGTAGGGCGACAATGCCGTCACGGATGGCGAGGTGAAGAGCCTCTTTCTCCTCCGGGCCGGAGAAGGATTTTGCAATACGGCTCCCGGCCGCGTTCAGCAATTTTCCGGTCAACCCGGCGGCCACACTGGTCAGAAAGTTCGAGGTGATGGGGTCCATATCACACTCCCCTTGGCTTATGACATTTCACGTACTGGTCAGGTGAAGAGGTAGATTTAATGAAGAACTGCCGCAGCAAACGGCAGTCCATCTTCTCTAACAAAACCGGCATGGCAAATCAACAACTTATGAAGATATCAGCTTTTTTCCCAGGATTTCAGGGCAGCGTGAAGGGAGAAAGTCAGCAGTGGTCAATAGCACCAGGCCGAGGAGGAGGGGCTGCATCAGCTTGACAGCAGGCAAAACACCAACTATACACAGCGACATAAGTTCGAGGCGCCCAAGAACAGCCGCGAAACAAGCGAGGAGCCGACGGAGCAGCCTTGCAGCGCTGTGAGCAGGCACCGCAGCGAGTGACAAAGGCTGATGGGATGGATCGGGCTTATGTCGCTGTGTATATATTGCCTACTTTTTAAGAACTTTACCTAACCGGAAAGCATCATGACCCACTCACGACTCGAGGCCATCGCCGATATCCAGCAGGCGGAAGAGAGACAGACATTTCGTCTGGAAAATTTCATTACCGCCATTACCCGTCTGAAACAATCGCGTCTGATTTTCGAACAGCAGCTGCAACGCAAAGAGCGGTTCGATCTCGTGGCCCATTACCGGATCGCCATATTCGGCAGCGCCCGCACGGAAAAAAACTCTTCCGAATTCCAGTATATCTCCGAACTGACCAAGGCACTCGTCCAGGCCCGCAAGATCGGCGTGGTGACGGGCGGCGGCCCCGGCATCATGCAGGCAGCCAATGAGGGGCTTGAGAGGGCACGGGCAGCACGGGCGAAAAGAGGAGAAGAAACCTACGCCGACAATGTCGGCATTCTGATTACCCTGCCGTTTGAGGAAAGCGGCAACGGTATCACCCACATCACCACCAAGCACGAAAATTTTTCCACACGCCTGCAGGCCTTTGTCAGCCAGATCAAGGCTGCCTATTGCGCTCAGGGCGGCTTAGGCACGGCGCTCGAGATGCTCTACCTGCTGCAGCTCAAGCAGGTCAATCACATTGAGAACGATTTTCCCATCCTGGCACACCCCATGTGGGAGGGATTCATGGAGGTCCTCAGCAAAATCCTTTACTACGACAGGCTTGAGCAGGACCAGGTGCCCTTGATCAGCGAAGAGGATTTCAAGACCGTCACCTTTACCGATGATGTGGATCGCATCGTCGCCACAATCGCCGCCCATTTTGATCTGTGGAAAAAAAATATCCGGTCAAAGGTCGATATTGTCTATGACCCTCAACAAATCGACGACTTTTCCCTCCGGGAAATTATTGACAGCGTCGGCGCCATCCCTCTTTCGGCTTGACAGGAGATAGGAGCCGAGCCGCCTTTCGGCAATACCAATTCTGCCAAGCGCATAAAGCAGGCGTGACCCTGTACTTCGTTTTTGTGCGGTTGGCTTTGTATGATGAAAATTTGATCGGCGTCAAGGGGATCGGCGACAGGAAAGAGCAGGCTCTATTAGGAGACCGAAAAGGACGACGTGCCGCACCGGCTGGTCAGGTCGGGAATGACCTGACCAGCCGCACGTTTCAGGAAGTTTTGGGGACGATGGAGCTCCGCGATTCGCTCAGCAACACTCACTCGCTTTTCTTCTGCACCGCCCGCTCCAGGATCTGATAACTGCGCTCCACCATGTCCCGGGGCTCAATCATCAGGCCGGCCTGGATCATGGCATTATCATAGATCTGTTTGACTATGGTTTTGGCAAATTCCTCGTCCGCCATCCGCATGTCCGCCAGGCCCTTGATCAGGGGATGCCCGGTGTTGATCTCCAGGTTCTTGCCTGCTATTTTATGCTCCGTGTTGGTGGCCCGCATGACCCGTTCCATGCTGCTGGTGAAAAAGCCGTCCGGATTGACGATCATGGCCGGGCTGTCCACCAGCCTGTTGGAGATGGCCACCTCCTTGACCTTGTCGCCCAGGGTATCCTTCATCCATTTGGTCAGGGTCTGGGCAATGGGCTCGTCAAGTTTCTCGGCTGCAGCCGCCTCTTTCTCCTCCTTGTCCTCCCCGGTTTTTTCCGGCAATTTCAAGTCAGCCCGATCGGCGGAAACCAGCTTCTTGCCCTCATACTCATGCAGATGGCTGAAGACAAAGTCATCAATGGGCTCCATGGTATAGATGATTTCCACGTCCCGCCGCTTGAACACCTCGGAATAGGGACCCGTTTCGATGGCGTGGCGGGTCGGGCCGTTGATGTAGTAAATGTCATCCTGGCCTTCCTTCATCCGGCCGATGTAATCGTCGAGTGCGATAAGTTTGCCTTCCTCTGACTTTGATGACTCAAACCGGAGCAGTTTGGCCAGATCATCCCGGTGGGTATAATCCATGGTGGCCCCTTCTTTGAGAAAGATGCCGAAGGTCTTCCAGAATTTTTCATACTGTTCGGCCTCGTTTTTGGCCTGATCCTTGAGGAATTTGAGGAAGCGGCTGGTGATGACCTTTTTCAGTTTGGCCACCAGGGCGTTATCCTGCAGGGCCTGGCGGGAGATATTCAGGGGCAGGTCCTCACTGTCAACCACCCCCTTGAGAAAACGCAGCCATTCGGGCAGGATGTTTTTGCTGTGCTGCTCGATGAGCACCTTCTGGCAGTAAAGGCTGACTCCGGGCTCCAGGCGGCCGAAACCCATCAGCTCGATATTATCCTCGGGCACAAAGAGCAGGGCCTTGATGGCCAGGGGGGCATCGGCGCTGAAATGAAAATAGCTCATCGGCTCATCAAAGGCATTGGCAATGAACTTGTAAAATTCGTTGTACTCTTCGGCCTTGATGTCGTCCTTGCTCTTGGTCCACAGGGCCTGCACCGTGTTGACCGTCTCGCCTCCCACCTTGATGGGAAAACTGACAAAATTTGAGTACTGTTTGATGATGCGTTTGATGGTTTCCTCTTTGGCGTAATCAAAGGCATCGTCGGTAAGCTCGATAATCACCTTGGTGCCCCGGTGCAGCCCGCTTTCCGGGTTAAGGGTAAAGCTGCCGGTGCCGTCGGACGACCACTCATAACCCTCCGCATCAACCTGGTAGGAACGGGACTGGACCCGCACCCTTTTGGCCACCATAAAGGCCGAATAAAAGCCCACGCCGAACTGGCCGATCAGGTTGACCTCTTTCTGTTGGGCCTGATCCAGCTCGGTAAGAAAGGTCTTGGAACCGGAATGGGCGATGGTGCCGAGATTATGCTCCAGTTCGTCCCGGGTCATGCCGATACCCGAATCGGTGACGGTCAGGGTGTGCTCCTGGTCATTGACACTGATATTTATTTCCAGGGAAGCGTCGGCATCGAACACCTCTTCTTCCATAAGCTTCTGGTGTCGGAATTTTTCCAGGGCATCGGCGGAGTTTGAGATAAGTTCCCGCAGAAATATCTCTTTTTCCGTATAAAGCGAATGAATGACGATATCGAGCAGCTTTTTGACTTCAGCCTGAAATTCTTTTGTTTCCGTTTTTCCTGTCATTGCCATACTCCGTTGAACTGATTTTATCTTTGATCCTGTCATGTGAGGTAAGCTTATTGACGCAACCCTGATAAGGGTACGCAGATGAATTTGTGAACGTAAGATAATCATCAAACCGGGGCTGTCAACCCTGGCATTGTCAGGAACGGTTCTCTTTTTTTTAAGTTGCATCCCTACAGGGTCGCTGGTATTATTTCAATCTTTTCATTACATAACTTATTATATAATCAACCACCCATACCCCAACCTGCCAATTTTGCCGGTCTTGCAGAGACTGTTCGCGTAGCAATCTGCGTTGCAGCAGCCCCTGCTGTTTCAAGGCTTATTTCCTGACCACGGCAATAAGGAGAAGAAAATAGATGACGATAAGAGAAGATGCCATAAATGGGAAAATGACTTCCATTTTCGAGCAATGCGCAAAGAATGAAGGGATATCGCCGCAGCTATTGATGGAAGGAGTGGCCCAGGGCGTCATTGCCATTCCCAAGAATAAAAGCCATGATTTCGAGAGAATCATGGCTGTAGGCAAGGGCCTTGCCACCAAGGTCAATGCCAATATCGGTGCATCCCGTGACATGCCCGGCCTGGAACAGGAACTGGAAAAGCTCTGTGTTTCCCTGAGGGCCGGCGCCGATACCGTCATGGATCTCAGCATGGGAGAAAACCTCAACGAGGTGCGCAGAGGAATTCTTGCCCGCTGTCCCGTTCCCCTTGGCACCGTGCCGGTCTACCAGACCGTGGCCGATGTGGTGGAGCGGCAGAAAAAGGAAATCGGCGAAGTGACCGTTGATCAGATGCTGGCCACCATCGAGCAGCAGGCCAGAGACGGTGTTGATTTCATGACCATTCACTGTGGCCTGACCAGGGATTCCCTGACCAGATTGCAGAACCACGAGCGCCTCATGGGGGTGGTCAGCCGGGGAGGCTCCTTTACCATTGAATGGATGGCATACAACAACAAGGAAAACCCCTTTTATGAGCACTTTGATCAGATCATGGCCATCCTGAAAGAACATGAAGTGACCATCAGCCTGGGCGACGGCCTGCGGCCCGGCTGTCTGGCCGACGCCACCGATCGGGGCCAGATCCAGGAACTGATCCATCTCGGCGAACTGACCCTGCGGGCCTGGGATGCCGGCGTGCAGGTCATTATCGAGGGGCCGGGCCATATGCCCATGGATCAGATCCAGGCCAACATGCTGCTGCAGAAGCGTCTCTGCCACGGCGCCCCCTTCTATGTTCTCGGACCCCTGGTGACGGATATCGCCCCCGGCTATGATCATATCACCGGCGCCATCGGCGGGGCCATTGCCGCTGCCGCCGGGGCTGATTATCTCTGCTACGTCACCCCGGCCGAACACCTCAAACTACCTTCAGCCGAGGATGTGCGGGATGGGGTTATCGCCTCCCGCATCGCCGCCCACGCAGCAGACATTGCCAAGGGTGTGCCCGGCGCTCTTGACAAGGATATCGCCATGGCCAAATGCCGTAACCGGCTGGACTGGAAAGGCCAGATCGAATTGTCCCTTGATCCTGACAAGGCTCTGCGCTATCGTGAGGAGGGGAACTCCTATAAAGGAGACGCCTGCAGCATGTGCGGTTCCTACTGTGCCATCAAGGTTTATAAGAAAGCGACCTTGCCCGGTCGCGGCGGCACGGATAAATAATATGCTTTCGGAGGTCTTTCATGACTGATATTTTCACGCCTGTGGTGGATTTTATCAACTACACCCAGTTGCTTGAGCAAATACGGCAGGTTGATGTCAAAGGTCTCTTTACCAATCCCTGGTTTCTCGTGCCCTTCATCGCCCAGATTGGCTGGTGGTTCTACAAACAGGCGCTGAACAGTCTGGTGTGCACCGCCATGGCCATCGGCGTCTGGTGGTTCACCGGCACCAGCTATGCCCAGCAGCTGGTGATCGGTGGCGAGCTGCAGCTCAGCAAGGTTCTGCCCGTGGCAGGCGTCGGCATGTTGGTGATCGTGCTGCTGGTCTATCTCTTTTTCATACGTTCTGATTGACAGTGTCCACTCTTGTCACTATCTACACCGCTCTTCTTGACCATTTCGGCCCGCAGCATTGGTGGCCGGGGGAGACCCCCTTCGAGGTGATGGTGGGGGCCGTGCTTACCCAGAATACCAACTGGACCAATGTCAGTCGGGCCATAGGAAATTTACGAGAAGAAAATCTCCTCTCCCTTGCCGCACTCGCAAGCCTGCCGGAAGCCGTGCTTGCGGAAAAAATCCGGCCATCCGGTTACTTCAACCTGAAAGCTCGCCGACTCAAAAACCTGCTGGTCCTGGTCAGCCAGGAAGAGCCCGCCGGTGATCTGGATCGCTTTTTCAGCCTTGAAACAATCAGCCTGAGGGAAAAGCTCCTCTCCGTCAAGGGGATCGGCCCGGAAACCGCAGACTCCATCCTGCTCTATGCCGCACAGAAGCCCGTTTTTGTGGTGGATGCCTATACATACCGCATGCTGACGCGCCATGGCCTCATCGGTGAAGAAACAGACTACGTCGAGATGCAGGAACTGTTCATGGACAACCTGCCCGCCGATGTAAAACTTTTCAATGAATTTCACGCGCTGATCGTGCGGCTGGGTAAGGAGTACTGCAAAAAAAGCATGCCCCGCTGCCAGCTATGCCCTTTACGGCAATTCGAACCCCTGCTTGTTGACTGAAAAACCAGCCCGGCGCAAACCATGAATCGGCAAGGATAGACAATGTTCACCCGCCATGCCCGCATGATCATGTCCCTGCTCATGTGCAGCCTCCTCACCCAGGTACTTTTCTCAGCCGTGCAGCTCTCCCGGGCCGAAGAGCCACAAGCCTTGACTGCCACAGATCTCATCAAAGAGAGATTCACCAACGAAGATGCCCGCTCCTGGGTGACCGCCGGGGAAGAATCCGTCTATTCCTTTGATATGGCTGCCGTATTTTACCGCAAACGGGATTTCCAACCGGCCTGGACAGGCAGCGACAACCGCTTTCCCCAGGCTGATGCCCTGCTCAGTGCCATTCATGAGGCAGACCTGGAAGGATTGCCACCTGAATACTACCACATCAAGGCCATTGCCTTGTTACTGGGCCAACTTCGGGCAAGACCGGAGAATAGTGATCCTGATCCCGCTATGGTGGCTGATCTTGATGTACTGCTTACCGACACCTTTCTCCTGCTGAGTTGCCATCTTTCCAACGGCTGCATCAACCCCATCATGCTCAAGGCGGAATGGTTCGCCCACAATGAAAAAAAGGACGTGACAGCGGTTCTGGAAAAATCCCTCAGGCAAAACCGCATCAAAGAGACATTGAGCGATCTGACGCCGAAAGAAAAGCTTTACACCAGACTACGTCAGGGCTTGGCCCAGTATCGGTTGCTGGCGACGCAAAATAAGGAGTGGCCTTTGATCGCCCCAGCGAAACCACCGTTTAAACAGGGGACGCACGACAAGAGAATACCGGCCATCAGGCAGCGACTGGCGATTTTAGGCGATCTACCGGCCGGGGAAAACATGGGGGATGAGCTTTTTGATGCGGGCTTGGCCAAGGCGGTGCTCAGCTTCCAGAAAAGACACGGTCTGGATGCCGACGGTGTCATCGGTGCGCAAACCTTCGGCGCCTTGAATGTTTCACCGGCAAAACGGGTGCGCCAGATAGAGATCAACCTGGAACGGCTGCGCTGGAGTTTCAGAAACCCCGGCAAACGCTATCTCCTGGTCAATATAGCAAACTTTGCCCTTGATGTGGTGGATGAGGGCACAACTGTGCTGACCATGCCGGTGGTGGTGGGCAAACCTTTCTGGAATACGCCGGTGTTCAGCCGGAAAATGAGCTATGTGGTGCTGAACCCTTCATGGAACATCCCCAGGAGCATTGCGGTTGAGGAAATCCTGCCGAAGATCCGTAAGGATCATCAATATCTGTTCAAAAACAACATCAGAGTGCTGCAGAACGGCAACACCATTGATGACAAAAAACTGCAGTCCATTGCCTGGTCGCGCTTGAATATCGACTACTTCCCCTACCAATTGCGACAGGACCCCGGCCCCCGGAACCCCCTGGGCAGCATCAAATTCATCTTTCCCAACCAGTTTGACGTCTATCTGCACGACTCCCCCCATAAGGGGCTTTTTCAACGAAATGTCCGGGCCTTCAGCCACGGCTGCATCCGCATCGAAAAGCCGGTTGAGCTTGCGGTCTATCTGTTGCGCGACAGCAAAAAGTGGACAAGGGAGCAAATTCTCGCCGCCATAAAAGAGGGCAATGAACAGACCGTGAACCTGCCCCAACCTGTTCCCGTTCATCTCATCTATCTGACCGCCTGGGTTGATGACAATAATATTCTGCAATTCCGGGATGATATTTACGGAAGAGATATCATGCTTGATGAATCGCTGCCCATAAACCCTCCTACAAAAAATGAAAACAACGCGAAGGCGCCGTGACCTTTCCCGAGAACGTGATATCGGCAGCCCATTTTCACGTAAGGCTGCAGCAACATTTGCTTTGCCAGGGGCATGTAATATGCTATGATTTAATTCGTGGCTTTCATGCAGGCTGTTTCATCCATCCACCTATGACCTGAAACCGGGCAAAATCCTGAGAGGCTCCATAACAAATGAACGGATTTCAGCACAGTTTAAGCAGAAGAGGATTTATTACCTTAGGTCTCATCACCGCCCTGTCAAGCGCCATTCCCTTTGAGGCGTGCGGAGCGGTGCGAAAAATGATTACCCCGGAAAGATCTCTTTCCTTCTATAGCACCCATACCGGTGAAAAACTGCGGTCAATCTACTGGTGCCAGGGCAGATATGTTCCCGGCGCGCTGGCTGATATCAACCGCATTCTGCGGGATCATCGTACCGGCGATATCAAAAAGATCGACACGAAACTCCTGGATTTACTGTACGTTCTCCATGGAGAGTTTGGTACCCGTGAGCCCTTCCACATCATTTCCGGCTATCGCTCCCCCAAAACAAACAGTATCTTGCGCAAACGCAGCAGAGGGGTGGCGAAAAACAGTATGCACACCTGCGGCAAGGCAGTGGATATCCGGCTACCCGGCCGCAAACTTGAAAACCTGCTGACCGCTGCTGTTGAACTGAAAAAAGGCGGAGTCGGTTACTACCCGGAATCCGAATTTATTCATGTTGATGTTGGCCGAGTCCGCTACTGGTAACAAAAAATTCCCCTGATCAGCATTCAGTTTCAGGTAGATGATAACCTGAGAGGATGAGTATTTTCCCCGTGTTTATCGGCAGGTTTCCCCCATATATTCTGCCGCACGTGCCCTAAACCTGTTTTTTTAGCATTCTCTCTGAAAAAAAATTTCTTATCCCAGGGAAAATTACGGTAATTATAAAAAGTTTTACTACCTGTGGCGCAAAAAGGACCCAGAGTTGGCATCAACCCGGAGGGCATGGCCACTGGCAAGCGTATGCAGTAAAGGTCGGTTTTGGTTCACTCAGGCGCTCTGCTGCTTAGCCCTGTCTGATGATGCTTTTCGTGCACATATTTTCCCGCTTCCCTTTACCACCTGCGCCTGCCCTTGATCTGTCCCCTCATATTTCTTTTCTCCGAGGTTACCTGACCTGATTAACACAGCACGCCCCTAAAGAATCGACGCAATAATCCATTTTCAACCCAAAGGAGACAGCCCCATGACCCGCGATGAAATAATGAAGATCATTAAAGAACAGAATGTCCACTTTTTCCGGCTGCAGTTTGTCGACATCTTCGGTTTTATGAAAAACGTCGCCCTGCCGCTCAGCCAGATCGAAAAGGCCCTGGACGGCCAGATGATGTTTGACGGTTCCTCCATTGACGGCTTTGTCAGGATCAACGAGTCGGATATGTATCTCAAGCCCGACTATGATACCTTCACCGTTTTGCCGTGGCGCACCAAAGAGGGTACCTCCGCCGCCCGCATCATCTGTGATGTCTACCGGTCAGACGGAACAACCCCGTTTGAAGGCTGCCCCCGCAACAACCTCAAAAGGGTGCTGGCCGAGGCCAGAGAACTCGGATACACCATGAAAGTAGGCACGGAATGCGAGTTCTTCTTTTTTGAGAAAACCGAGAAAAAATATCCCACCACCAAAACCCACGACGTTGCCGGTTACTTCAGTGTTGATCCGGAAGACTGCGGTATTGACGCCCGCCGGGAGATCATCCTCACCCTGGAGGCCATGGGCTTTGAGATCGAGGCATCCCATCATGAGGTGGCGGAAGGACAGCACGAGATCAATTTCAAATATGCCGATGCCCTGACCTGCGCCGACAACACGGTGACATTCAAATGGGTTGTGCGTTCCATCGCCGCCAAATACGGCCTGCACGCCACCTTTATGCCCAAGCCTGTTTTCGGCATCAACGGCTCGGGCATGCATACCAATCAATCCCTGTTCAATCTGGACGGAACCAACGCCTTTTATGATGCCAACGGGCCACTGCAGCTCAGCGAAATCGCCTATCATTACATTGCCGGCATTCTCAAAAATGCCAGGGGGTTTGCCGCGGTGACCAATCCGCTGGTCAACTCCTACAAGCGTCTGGTGGCCGGCTATGAGGCTCCGGTCTATGTGGCCTGGTCTGCCTCCAATCGCTCCGCCCTGATCCGTATTCCCGCCTCCAGGGGCCTTGGAACCCGGACCGAGGTGCGCTGCCCGGATCCAACCTGTAATCCCTATCTGGCCCTGGCCATGATGCTCAACTCAGGCCTTGAGGGCGTTAAAAACAAACTGCAGGCTCCGCCGGCGGTTAATCAGGATATTTTCGCCATGACAGCCGGTGAAAAAGAGGCTGCCGGCATTCCTTCAATGCCGGCCAATCTCAAGGAGGCCATAGACGAGCTCAAGACAAGTACCCTTGCCAGACTGACACTGGGCGAGCATATTTTCAACAAATATATCGAGGCAAAGGAGAAGGAATGGGATTCCTACCGGATCGCGGTGACCGACTGGGAAAAGGATAATTACCTGAGCATTTACTAAGCCAGCTTTAAAAGCCACGAAGACAGAAAGGCCGTTGCCCGATAGCGCGCAACGGCCTTTTTTTTGCGGCGGGAGGTGTCTTGGTTCAGGATGGGGCAGCCATCCTCTCAACCACCCCCATGTTTTCCGGCCAGATCCCCCCAGCCAGGCTGCAGTGATGACCTGCCTGGCGGCCCGCTCAGCCCCCTCGCCGTGACTTGTCTGGCAGCTAGGTACGTAAAGCAAGATTTGCCTCTACCACAAATTCACCGCTTGCCGTCATAAACGGGATGACAATGATCGGGGTATTGGCACGGTAGCCGATATCGATATTTTTTCCGACAATCGTGGTGGGTAGGGAAAGGTCGAATTTCATTTTCATTTTGGCCAGTTGATTTTTGGCGCCACCGGAAATCATATTTGTCAATTCGCCCACGGCATCAACCACTTCAGCGTCTATTTTCGTTTTTTCCGGTTCACCGGTCATGTTGGAAACGATTTTCAAAATACACGGCTCTGAAAAACTGATGACCATGGTGCCGGTGATTGTTTCCGAGGCCAAGCCGATGATACCCGTTATCACTCCATAGGTGGCTTTGTTTTCCTTGAGGGACAAGGCTTTTACCCTGACGGACAGATGCGCCATCGTCTCTATGACGCTCTTGGCGGCGCTCAGAAATGGATTGAGAAATTCCGCTTTCATCTTGCTCGAAAATGTTTGATTCGAAAAATAAAAGACTTTGGGGAAATGTTTTTCATTTCTCCGTGGCGCATTCAGTAAATTTGGCAATCATTTTTTTCATGTCCAGGGGGTTGAACGGTTTTCTCAGGTAGTCATTAACGCCAAGATGCATGGCTTTTTGAATTTCTTCTTCCACCTCGGCCGTCACCATGACTATGGGGATGCTGTCGAATTGAGAATTGGTGCGAATTTTTTTTACCATCTCCAAACCATTCATTCTTGGCATACTCCAGTCGGAGATCACCAGGTCAATTGCTTCTGTCTTTATGAGTTGAAGCCCTTCCACCCCGTCATGTGCCTCCAGCACATTCGTTATGCCGATGCCGAGGAGGATGTTTCTGATTATCTTTCGCATGGTCACCGAGTCATCCACAAGCAGAACGGTGCGGATTGGCCGTTTTTCATCAGAAGGCAGCAGCGATGCTTCAGGGACATGCAGTATATCGGTAATGATTCGGTTGAGGGAGGAAATCCCTTTCTCGTCTTTCTGGACATAATAGTCAGCCCCCACATCTTCCGCCTTTTGCGAGGCATTTTTGGGGTCGCTGGAACTGAAAAGGATGATCGGCATGCCGACGAAATCAGGCATCATGCGGATAATCAAACAAAGGTCAAACCCTGTTATGTTGCCGACTTCAATGCTTGAGATGAGGATGTCCGGATGCCAGCGGATGATTGCAACCAGGGCCTGGTCGGCGTTTTTGACTGCCCGAAATTCGAATGATTCATTTGCCAAGGAAAGCGCCAGTTTCTTCTGGATCACATTGGACGGTTCAACAAAAAGTATCTTTTTCACGTTCTTGCTGGGCATCGGCCGGTCGGGAATAAAAAAGTATTGGGTGAGCAGTGATTTTCGGGCTTCAATAGAAAAAAATATACCACACAATAATCCAAGACGAAATGAACGAAATGCTCACTCAAGAGATTGCATAAAGGGGAATCCTCCGGATGCCGAGGATGATACTCTTCCGCAGTTGCTGAAGTTTTTACTCCAGGAACGTCAAATGGTGATTACATGATTCATAAATCGAGAAATGTTGTGTCGCGGTTTAAAATGCGGCAACCGTTCTTCTCCACCACCCCCATGTTTTCCAGGCGTATCCCTCCCCAACCCGGCAGATAGACTCCGGGTTCCACGGTAATGATCATACCAGCCTGCAGTTTCTTGCCGTTGCGGCGATTAAGCGACGGCGCTTCATGGACAGCCAGGCCGACCCCGTGTCCCAGGCCATGGCCGAATTTGTCTCCCAGCCCGGCCGCGGTGATGACCTCCCGGGCCGCCCGGTCAGCCTCCTTGCCTGTTATGCCGGCTTTGATGGTATTCGTTGCCGCCAGCTGCGCCTTTCTCACCAGTCGGAACAGCTCAACGGTTTTCTGATCCGGGGTGCCCAGCACCACGGTGCGGGTCATGTCCGAGCAATAACCGTCAAGGATCAGGCCCATATCAATGACAATGGGTTCTTCCCGCTTGAGCGGCCGGGAACCGGGCACCGCGTGCGGGGAGGCGCCGTTCGGCCCGCCGGCCACAATGGTGGCAAAGCTCGGCCGCTCCGCCCCCATGCCGAGCATGGTGTTCTCGATGCGCATGGCCACCTCCCGTTCCGTCTGGCCCTCCCGCAGGCTGGCAAAGACCTCCTGGAAGACCTGCTCATTGAGCAAAACCGATTTTTCAATCCTTTCGATCTCCTCCTGCTCTTTTGTCACCCGCATCTTCTCGACAATACCGACCAGCGGCACCGCCTCAATGCCCAGCTTATTGGTGAGGGCGGTCAACTTGCCGGCCGTGGCATGGAGCAGGTAATGGCTCTCAAAGCCCAGCCGTTTGACCTTGAGTTTTGGCAGCAGCTTCTGCAGCAGCGACAGCAGGCCTTTGGGATAGAGCATGATCTCGAACCCCTTGGCCTCGGAAGCCGCGTGCAGCTCAAAACGGGAATCGGTCAGCAGCAGAGGTGTCCCGCGGCGGGGGATGAGCAACACGCCGCTTGTTTCAGAAATAGATGCATCGGTTGCACTGTACCGGCTCAGATACCTGCGGTTATCCGGCTGGGTGACAAGCAGGGCATCAATCTTGCGATTTTTTAATATCCTTCTTAATTCGTTGAGCTTTTCCATATTTTTTCTGGAACCTTGATTAGTTATTGCAAAACAGTGTCAAGCACGGCAAATTACATTTCTATCATTACAATGACCACTGGTAAGGGCAAGCAATAATCAGCCAAGGCTGCAATTATTTGCGAACAAATCAACTGGACAATTGCCCAATGGTCTGGACATAGTGTAATATACCTTTTTTTCTCCAATTCTTTGTTGAGGGTTGCCCCGCATGCTTTTTCGAGTTTTTGCCAAAGACCAACTCATCAATCTCTACGATATTCTTGCGGTCAATCATATTGTCGGGCCAGTGAGCAAAGGGGTAGACCGCCATGGCGCGCCGCTGTATGACTTCGATTTCATCTATGATTTTGCCGAGCTGCAGCTGGATTATACGGCAACCATTCACTCGCTGAAACGCTTTGTGCTTCCTCCCAGGGAAACCCTGTGTACCTTTGACCTGCAGAAGGACAGCTGGCAGAAGCATGTGGACTTCAATGCCTACAAGCCCACGGTCTATTTCGGGCTTCATGCCTGTGATATCAACGCCTTGAACAAGCTTGACAAGGTGCTCATCGGCAACGTCTATCCGGA
The DNA here is from genome assembly GCA_018816555.1 of Pseudomonadota bacterium. Classification (GTDB taxonomy): domain Bacteria; phylum Desulfobacterota; class Desulfobulbia; order Desulfobulbales; family SURF-16; genus SURF-16. The sequence goes on along the minus strand of JAHIVT010000091.1, from coordinate 86,803 downwards.
CCCCTACTATGCCGCCAAACGCAAAAACATGTTTATCATCGGCGTCGGCTGCACTCCCCAGCCCTTCTGCTTCTGCAAATCCATGGGCACGGATTCCGTTCTCCACGGCTTTGATCTGTTTCTGACCGACCTGGGTGACTCCTATTTCGCCGAAATTCATTCAGCCCGCGCCTTTGCTTTTATGAGCAGCCTGGAGTGCCGGGAACCGCGCCACAGCGAACACCTGCGCTTTGTGGAAGTGAATCAGGAACGGATGAACCGCTTTACCTGCCATGTTGACACAACTGATCTTACCAAGATCCTTGATCTGGAGTTCCAGGCCGAGGTATGGCAGGAATGGGGCAGAAAATGCCTGTCCTGCGGCACTTGCGCCAATGTCTGTCCCACCTGTTATTGTTACGGCATTGAGGAAAATGTTGATCTCGGCCTGCAGCATGCCACCAAGACAAAGCACCTTTACTCCTGCAATCTCATTGATTTTGCCGAGGTGGCCGGCGGTCACAATTTCCGGCCGGAGAGCCATGACCGATTGAAATACCGCTACTACCACAAGCACCGGGGCTTTGTCGAGGCCTTCGAGGAATCACTCTGCGTGGGATGCGGCCGCTGCGGCCAGTCCTGCCTGGCGAACATCACCGTGCCTGAAGTGATCGCCAGTGTGCGGGGCGAGGGGGCAAACCATGCATAAACTGCCCTTTGTCGATGTGCTGGCCGAAAAACAGAATCATGCCCGCAAACAGGACCTGACAAGTTTTGAATACACCTTTCAGGCGGAAATCACCAATGTTTACCCCCTTACCACAACGGAAAAACTCTATCAGATCCAGATCATCGATCCGGAGGAGCGGCAGCGCTTCTCTTTCCAGCCGGGCCAGTTTGTCATGCTTGAACTGCCGGGCATCGGTGAAGCGCCTTTTTCCATCTCATCCTCCCCCATCCGGCACGGAGATATCGAGCTGTGCATTCGGGCAGTCGGTAACATGACCGACTTTCTCGCCAGAGTGCCCCGGGGCACCAGGGTGGGCATCAGCGGCCCCTTTGGCACCAGCTTTCCGGTGGAGCAGATGCAGGGCCATGATATCATGCTCATTGCCGGCGGCCTGGGGATCGTCCCCCTGCGGGCCCCCATTTTTGCCGTGCTGGAGAACCGCAACCGCTTCGGAAATATTGATATCATTTACGGAGCACGCAACCCGTCCGAGCTGCTCTTTACCTATCAGTACGATATGTGGCGGCAGTTTGACATCAATCTCAATATCATTGTTGACACCGGGGACGCTGACTGGCAGGGGCCGGTTGGCCGCATCACCACCATTTTGGAGCAGCGCATCGCCGCAGCGCCGAACATGGGCAAGAACACCTACGCCATTGTCTGCGGCCCGCCGGTCATGTTCAAATTCGTCTGCGATATGCTCCTCAAGGCCCATCTGCCCATGCAGCAGATTTTCGTGTCGCTTGAGCGCAGAATGCATTGCGGCCGCGGCAAATGCTGCCGCTGCAACATCGGCTCCACCTATACCTGCCTGGAAGGCCCTGTTTTTGATTACTGGTCGGTGATGAATATGAAAGAGGCCATTTAGAGATCCCATGACAGCCAAGGAACATACCTATCTCGGCGTACCGGTCAAAAAGCCGAAAGTCGCTTTTTTCGAATTCACCTCCTGCGAGGGCTGCCAACTGCAGCTGCTCAATAACGAGGCCACCCTGGTTGATTTCCTCGCCCTGCTGAACATTGTCAATTTCCGGGAGGCGATGAGCGAGCAAAGCGACGATTATGAAATCGCCTTTGTCGAAGGAAGCATCACTCGGGATGACGAGGCAGAGCAGTTGAAAGAAATCCGTGCCCGGGCGCAGACCCTGGTGGCCATCGGCTCCTGCGCCTGCTTCGGCGGCGTCAACCAGCTCAAAAATCGCTTCAATGATCTCGCCTGGGTGAAAGAACAGGTTTACGGCTCCCATCCCATTGAAAGCAGGGAGGCGATGCCCCTATCCGCCATCGTACCCGTGGATCTGGAAATCTACGGCTGTCCCATCAAAAAGGAAGAGGTGGAAAGGGTGGTGACCAACCTAGTGCTGGGCAAGTCCATTGATTACCCCAAGTATCCGGTATGCGTGGAATGCAAGGCCAACCACAATGTCTGTCTTTTTGACCTGGGCCAGCCATGCCTGGGGCCGATCACCAGGGCAGGCTGTGATGCCTGGTGTCCCAGTAACCGCCTCGGCTGCTGGGGCTGCCGGGGACCTGCTGAAAAACCCAATGTGCGGCAGCTCAGGCAGATCATGCATGAACACGGTTTTTCCGATGAGCAGATGCTGGACCGTCTGGAATGTTTCGGCGGCTTTGGGCAATATGTCAGTGAGCTGAAAAGTGCCTCTAAGGAATAACGAATCCATGAAAGTTTCCTGCAACATTAAAGTAAACCATTTGACCCGGGTGGAAGGGCACGGCAATATCCGCATCAGGATCAAAAATGGTCAGGTGGAAGAGGCGGGCTGGGATGTGGTTGAGACTCCCCGTTTTTTCGAGGCCATTCTGGTGGGTAAACTGTGGGAAAACGCCCCCTATCTCTGCGGCCGGATCTGCGGCATCTGCTCCATCGGACATACCCTGGCCAGCATCAGGGCGGTTGAAAATGCCTTTGGCATCGTGCCCGACAGACAGACCGCCGGCCTGCGGCTCCTGCTCAAACATATGGAGACCCTGCAGAGCCATATTCTGCACCTTTATTTTCTGGCAGCCCCTGATTTTCTGCATATCGGCAGCGTGCTGCCCCTGGTCCAGACCCACCCGGAGGTGGTGCAGCGCGCCACCCGTCTGAAACTGCTGGCCAACGACGCCTGTGATATCATCGGCGGCCGCCGTGTCCATCCGACCCGGACCGTGGTCGGCGGCTTTACCATGCTGCCGGAAAAATCCCAGCTCGCCCTGATCAAAGCAAGACTTGAAGCCGCCCTGCCGGACCTGGTCAAAACAGCCCAGCTCTTCCAGACATTTTCGCTGCCCGACTTTGTCAGGGAGACGGAATTTGTCTCATTAAAAGGAAGGGACCATTATCCGTTTATCGGCGGGGATCTGGTTTCAAGCGATGGCGTGGTGAAAAAAGAGGATGAATACCTGCAGATGACCAATGAATACATGGTGGACCACTCTACCTCCAAATGGAGCCGTCTTTCCCGCCAGTCTCTTGCCGCAGGGGCCCTGGCCCGGTTCAACAACAACTTTGCCTTCCTGCATCCCAAGGCAAGAGAGGTTGCAGCGAGCTTCTCCCTGCAGCCGGTCAACCACAATCCCTTCATGAACAACATCGCCCAGCTGGTGGAATGCGTCCATGTGGTCATTGACAGTATTGTCATCATTGAGGAACTGCTGGCAGCAAAATGGCAGGAACCCCGACAGCCGGTCATACCGAAGGCGGGGCGGGGTGTCGGCGCGGTGGAGGTGCCCCGGGGCATTCTTTACCATGCCTATGAATTTGACCAGGCCGGCCGCATCACCAGGGCGGACTGCGTCATTCCCACCAGCCAGAACAACGCCAACATCCATTATGATATCATCGAGCTGGCCCGCCAGTCGGCAGCGCAGCAAAGAACCGATGCCGAGATACAGCGCCTGGCCGAGATGCTGGTGCGGGCATACGATCCGTGCATATCCTGTTCAGTCCACTGACACGGTAAAATTCACCTGCAGATCATAGAGCTCATCATGCAGTCGCCTCACGGCGGTGATCAGATCATCGGTCTGCACATCTAGCTCTACTGACATATTTCTCTGCAGCGGCAAAAAAAAATCCAGTGGCAACGATGAGCCGTGGCTGGTTGCCCACTGCCGCACCACCTTATCCACCTTCGGCCACGGGCAGGTAGATAAATCGGCATCTTCTTCAATGCGCAGTGTTATCTTCAATGGCGAGGACGCTCATCAAGCGGTGAGATGGGTGGCTATAAACTCTTTGTACTGCTCAACCGCACGACCATACTGGTCATTCAGTTCCACCTGGATTCTCTGCCATTCCTCGGCAAATTTCGGGTGCTGGGATGGCTGAAGCTTCATTTTCATGCCGGTCTGCTGGGCCAGATTCTTTTCCATCAGCATCATCTGCTGGGCAAACTGCTCTTCAAGCTGTTTTTTCAGCTGCTCTTTGTGAGTCAGATAGCGGTCCAGAATGGATTTCATTTCCGTGAAAACCTGGACAAGGTCGCCCTTGTCCCGACCGATTTCCATCAGGGCCTGCATGGCTTTTTCCGCAGCAGGCGCCTCATCCACCGTCCTGGGCAGAACGATATTCCGCAGTAAGGCGGACACCATGCCCTTTTTCACATAGGGCCGTTCTTCAGCGGAACATTTTACCAGGGCAGCGGGAAGATCTACTTGATCACCCCGCAGAAAGCCTGCGGCAAGGCGCATGCCTTCCTTTTCTTTTTCCTGCAGAATCATATCACTGGAGGCACTTGCCTCCATGCGAGCTGCCCGCTCCAGAACCATTTCAAGTGTGCTTCGTATTTCAGCCATTTTCTTATCCGTTTTGATGGGATTATTTTGCTACAAAACCAGCGGGGAGAAGGGAAAAACAGTCCCCAGCAGTCAGCAAAACTACATACAGCCAAAGAAAAAAACGTACGTGTCCAATCCCTGATAATGTACCCTCTGCAACCAATCTTGGCGATAAAAATCCGAAGAGAAGTAAGGAAGGCCGATGCTTGGAAAACGCGATGCACATAACAAGTTCTGGCTTCATTAATGACGACGAATCAGGACTACACCACGATTACGAGGTGTGGCCGGGAAAACTGGCGCCGCATGAACCCGTTTCCCTATACCGCCACAACGGCTATGAGGATAATGCCGACGCCCATCTCAAGGTTGCCGATAAATCATCCTGCAAGGTGAAAGGAATGCTATAACCAAATTTATTAAGTGAATACGTGAAAAAACACCGCCCGGCCAACCTGCTGGCCGCTTTAGCTGATTGACAAATCAAACTGCCTCGCGTAGTATAAAATTCTTTTGCAAAGGAGGAAATGAACGTGGATACTTCTGCAGACTCCAAGTCACGCAGCCATCAAACTGCCAATATGGGCATGCGGCTTACCTGTCCAACCTGTGGTAATGACACAGATTTTGTTGAAGTTGCCGATGGGGTTATCCTCACCACCCATTATGTGCAGAACGACGACTGCAGCTTCAGCCAGGATGGTGACGAATCCCAGATATTAGGTGAAATCCGTTTTTTTTGCGGAGAATGTAACGCCGATCTTACCCGCTTCCACCAGCGTTTTGTGGAAATGCTCTTTTAATGCATCCCTCTCCAAATCCCCGCATTATCACCACAAACCAGATCCTGCGACAAGAATATCATACCCTGCAGTGCGGCGATATTTTTATCGGGCGATTACGCCTCAAGACCACCGAGGAGCATCTTCTCCTCGATCTGGTTGAACGTGGCATTATTCTCTTTCCTTCAGCGCTGAGCCAGCATCTCTGCCGCTCAAAGGTTTTTCAGGCCCATATTTTTGCCAGGCAGATGCTTCCACTCACCATGCCGGTCCATGACCAGCATGACATGCTGGAGACCGTCAATCTGTATCAGGAAAACGGCATCAATCGAGTGGTGACCAAGCTTGACAGAAAAAATGCCGGCATGGGCATCCATCTGTGGCAAAACGTTGAGGACGTTTTCAGCCAAGCCACCCTCGGCTCCCTGCCCTTCCCCTTTGTCATCCAGCCATTTGCCGAAAACAGCCGGGATATTCGTGTTATTATGCTTGGCGATTATATCGAGTCGTACGCACGGCACAATCCGAACAACTTCAGAAATAATCTGCACTGCGGGGGACAGAGCACCCCCTGTGACATAAGCGGGGAGCAACTTGATTTCTGTCGGCAGGTCATGGGCAGGGGCAAATTCCCATACGCCCATATTGATCTGATGATTGTGGAAAGTGGGGAAACCTTTTTAGCCGAGATCAACTTACGCGGCGGCATCAAGGGAGCGCAAATCAGCCCGGCTGAGTATCACCGCAGGGTGGAGGCAATTCACCGGAATTTTCTCAGCACCCAGTGAATTTTCCACAAAAAAAAGGAGGCTGCAGAACCAAATCCGCAACCCCCTTGAAAAGCTAAACAGCTGAAAGACTGTTTATAAAAGCATTATACACAACCGGTCGGTTTCGGCAGACCAGCCATTTTACAGGCTCCTTTACCAGGTCCTGAGGGGAACAGCTCATAAATTCTTTTCAGCGGGAAACCTGTGGTTTTGGAAAGAATACGAACCATCGGAGCAATACCGTTTTTCTTGTAGTAATCCTGCAGAGCGTTGATAACTTTCCAATGCTCGTCGGTCAGGTCGCCGATGCCTTCGAGGCCTTTTACGTACTCAACCCAACCTTCATTCCATTCTTCCATACCTTTTGTGAGGAAGCCGTCCTCGTCAACATCGTAAGAATTTCCTGCATGTTCAATAATTGCCATGTGATTCCTCCTTTGCGAGATTAATTCAAATTGCTAATGTTAGTTGCGCTTAGCAAGATTAACTTACCTTCTCTAATAAATAATCCTAAATAATCGATGCTTTTGCATTTGTCAAGAATGCAAATGGCATATTTTTCATTTTATGCATGAATACTCATTCATTTATTGACAATACTATTTTAATCAATAAGTTATACTACGGAAAATAACCACAAAATAGTAGTGTTTTAACCAGTGAATACCGTATTTTTACCTAATTTTGTTATAGTAGTCCTGTAACTCCCTAACAATAAATCGCCTTATTTTGCCCAAATTTCGCTGATGAACACCGCCCAGGTCAGACAATCCGGCATGGGAAAGCAATGAGCCAACCTTGCTCTCGACCTTGCCCCACAGAGTTTTCTTGTAGCTGCTGTCAAGAGTAACGAGCCCGGCCATGCGCGCCTGGCATTTTCGCACCAGCCGCGGGAAACTCCACCGGGTAAACCACAGCCAGGCGAGAAAACAGACAACGGCTGCACCGATCAAAGGAAACAACAGGTGCTGAGGGGTGACGGTACCCTGCAGCAGAGCGCTGATCAGCGGCTCGTCCGGCACGCCGGTAAGACCCTTGAGGATGGGCCCGGTGAGAAAAAAGGCAGCCAGACCTGCCACAAGGGTAAACTTGCCGACACCGGCCAGAATTGTTCTGCCCATGCTGCTGAAGGTGCACATCGCCTCGCAGACCAGCAGCAGCTCATTGGCCTGCCGGTCGATGTCCTGCAGAATATGATTGACGCGAAATCCCGGAGCGGACAGGATTTTCTTTTTCAGCTGCTCCCGTTCCTCCCGCCAGACTGAGAGAATTTCCGATGGTTCCGCCTCGCTTGGGGCATAGGTGACATAAATGGTGGGGATATCCTTGCGGCCCGTCATCTGGGAAAGATTCCAGCACAGAGTACCATAAGACCTGACCAGATCGCTCAGGTTATCGCACTCATCGATGCGGCTCATGACGAAAACGATCCTGTCCTCCCCGGAAGTATCGGGCAGGGTGCTGCGTATGGCGGTATAGGTCTCGCTGATGGTGCCGGCCTTATGGGGGTCAAACATGAGAACAACGAGGTCGGCCAGTTTGGCGAACTCACCGAGCACGGCCAGGTAATCATAACCGCGATCCTTTTCAGTGACCGCGTCCAGCATGCCCGGACTGTCGATCAGGGCCATATTCTCCAGGAAAGGGACATCAACCTTTTTCAGACGAAAATGGGCGATAAACTGCTCGCCAAATGACTTGAACCTGCCGAAAGGCAGGGTTTCATCGTTTACCAGGGTGGAGCCGGGTACCTCTCTTTCGCCCTCCCCACTACCATGAGAGGTGAGGATGGTAAACGAATCATCCGTGGGAGCCTGGCCGGTGCGCTGGATGTTCTGTCCGATGAGCTCGTTGATGAGGGTGGACTTGCCGGAGGAATAATTGCCGATAATGAGAACGATGGGCTTCCACTTGAGCACTGACTCCAAGTCGGAGTAATCGAGCCGGTAACGGTTGAAGAGCGGCAACAAGCTATTGCGAACATGGTGCTGCAGCTCCGCCTGCAATTTTTTTTCGTCCATGGCATCGGGAAGGTGTTGATTGTTGATCAAAGGGCAAGATGGTGCGTTGTTTTTATCTCTACGCATCATTAACAGATAGCCGCTGAAATGACATCGAAAATGTGCAGAAACAAGCCCATCCGAGCAAATTATTGCCCGATAATGACCTCGTCGGAGAGCTCATTGACGTCATCGGGTTTGACAGGAAAATGACGGGCCAGGAGTTCCCCCGCATCCGTGATCGCCCGGTACAGCATATCGGCGGCCTTGCCGCTCTTAATGCCCGCGGCAATATCATGGGCGTATGCCTGCAGGGTCTCCTGCCTTATCTTGTCATAGATTCCCTTGTCCGCCAGCACCCAGACCTTGTGTTCAAAAAGGGAAATAAAAAAAAGCACGCCGCTCTCATCACGGGTTTTATACAGTCCCTTTTCATAAAAGGCGGTAAGGGCTCGGTCCCGCACCTGCAGTTCCAGCCGGTCATTGGGGGTAAAGAATCTTTTGACCTCGGGCAGATAGTGCACAAGCCAGCCGCAGAGGGCGGTCAGCACAAGGGCCGACACCACAAACACCCATAAAGCCCCACCCCAGAACAGCTCTGTTGCGGCAAGGGCCAACAGGCTGCCGATGAGACCGCCAGCCAGAATCTGGCCCTCGGGATAGGCATCGCTCCGGTCGACAACCATCACCGCAATCTCACCGGCCGTTTTCAGCTCCACGGCGCGAACCGCATCAGCGATTTTCTTTTTGTCAGCTTCCGTAAAAAATGTTTCAGCCTTCATGATCACCATCCGCCGGAAGCGCCGCCGCCTCCGAAACCGCCTCCTCCAAAGCCGCCGAATCCACCCCCGCCTAAACCACCGCCACCGCCGCCGCCATAATAGCCCATGCCCCCTCCCCGCAACATCCCGGCCATAAAAAACGGCAGCAGCCAGCCGCCAAAGGCGCCGGCCGGGATCAGCAGAAGCAGCAGCAGAAAGCTGAAGGGCAGCAGCCCGAAGAGAATGGCCAGGGGGAAAAGCACTGCACCGCCGATCACCCCAAGAGGCCGCCAGATTTTGCCCAGGAAGGCAACCAGGAACAGGCCGAAAAAAAGAAACTGAAAAAGCAACGGCGGCGGTTCTTTACCCCGCCTTACCCCCCGCCGGTCCGCCTTGAATTCGCCTCGGGTGGCCTGGATAATCGCTGCAACCCCCGCCTCAATGCCCTGGTCAAATTTACCGCTCTTGAAGTACGGGCTGATGACAGTGTCAATAATGCGGCCGCTTAACAGATCGGTGAGCACGGGTTCCAGCCCCCTGCCCACCTCGATCCTGATCTTTCTATCGTTTTTGACGATCAAGAGCAGCACGCCATTATCCTTGCCCTTCTGCCCGACCTTCCACTGATCCACCGTCCTGATGCTGAAATCATCCAGCGAATCTCCCTCCAGCGAGGCAATGGTCAGTATTGCCACCTGGGTGGAATCGGTCATATCAAACGACTGCAGAGCCCGCTCAAGCTTTGTTTCCTCCTGGGGCGAGATCATATTGGCATAGTCATTGACATAGCCCTTATAGGGGGGAACATCCAGGGCAAGGGCAAGACTGCCCAGGCCGAGAATGCAGGCCACGAGCAGCAGGGAGACACCCAGGCGCCATCTATGGATGTATTGTGCGAAAGCTCTCAATGTGTTTTCCCGGAATTGTCAACCGACCTTAAAACTTTACCTTAGGGGCGGTCTCGGCCCCGGCATCTGCCTTGAACGGTTCGCGCCGCGGCAGTTTCAGGAAGAAATTATTGGTCAGATTATTGGGGAAGGTGCGGATCGAGGTGTTGAATACCCGCACGGCTTCGTTATAGCGGACACGGGCAACATTGATTCTGTTTTCCGTCCCTTCAAGCTGGTGCTGCAGATCCAGGAAATTCTGGTTGGCCTTGAGATCAGGATACCGCTCCACCACCACCATCAGTTTCGACAGGGCTGAACTTAAGCCCCCCTGGGCGCTCTGGAACTGGGCAAGGGCTTCGGGGTTGTTGACGACATCGCTGCCGATTTTCAACTGGCCCACCTTGGCGCGGGCCTCGGTGACCGCGGTGAGCGTCTCCTTTTCATGGGCGGCATACCCTTTCACCACCTCCACCAGATTGGGGATCAGGTCGGCGCGGCGTTGATAAGCAGACTCCACATCACCCCAGGCGGCAATAACTGTTTCGTCATTTTGCTGAATCGTATTATAGCCGCAGCCGCTGAGGCCGAAACATACCAGCAGTAAAACAGGAATAAACAAAGCAATTCTTTTCATCACGGCAAATCTCCAGAAATATTTAGTGTTACAGCATTTTTTGTCATATCTTAATACAGAAAAAGAGCTTGTCAATCGCCTGGCTGACAGAATGCTCAAAGTTTCTTGCACTTTCTGCTAAAACAAGACGGCTCGAAATTTTTTAACAAAATCACAGGGCTTATAGCTGAGCTTGGCATGGCGCAAACCTTCTTCGCCCAGATCCTGCTCCCGATTGACGGTTTCATAAATATCCGGCAAAATCGATGCGAATGCCTGATTGACGAACTGCCACAGTCCCTTATACTCACCGATGGCCTTTTCAAAATGGATGGCAAAACTTCTGCCCATCATCAGCTCCTCGCCCAGAGAATAAGCAACAGGCCTGCCGCCAACATAATAGACCCCACCGCACAGCTGCAGTTCCTCGGCCTTTTCCAGGGCCTCTTTTGCCGCGATGTAATCACCCGGATCATCCCGCCCCTTCCTCCAGGCATCCAAAACACTCAGGGCATCCGGCATGTACTCTTCCAGCAGCGGCCGGCCCTCGTAGGAATAATTGCTGACAAATGCCTTGATCAGGTTGCGTTTTTTATGAAATTTCCCGCCGGTGAGCTCGGCAAGATCCTTGCGCAGGTAAAGATAATCAAAGTTGTCCCGATCTTCCAAGACCCGGCATCCCAATTGCGTCAGCACCTCGGCCTGGAGCGCGGAAACGCACTTCATTGTGCCGAAATCTTTAAAAAACCGCTGCAGCAGCGTCTCATCCGGCAGACCGAAGGGCAGCATGAAAAATGGCTTCCCCTCGTCAGTGCCGGCAATGAGCAGCAATTCGTCGGAGAGCCTGGACACCCGGTAGTGATGGCTGTTTCTGAAAAGATAAATATTGGCAAAGGTGAACTCGGAAATGCCGTCCGGCAGCTGCTGAAACAGGGGATGCATGGTCGCCCGCTGCAGCAGGTCAATTTCCGAAAAGTCTGGATAAACTGGTATCATAACTGCCTTTACTTGCTTTTTTTATAGACAACAGCAACTGCCTGCCTGCTTGGAAAAGTCGGGCTGCTGCAGGGCCTGGCGCATTATTCACCGCAGAAATTGATTGCTAGACAAATAACATGATATATTGTTTCATCAATAAAACCACCATTGTCCAGGCACTGTCAAATCTTATCTTTTTTGGTGGTATGACCCAGAGAAAAGGGGAAATGAAATGGCCCAGCAGAAAAGTCACCAGTGGTTTCTGGTTGCGACAATTGCCGCCTATTGCCTGATCGGAGTGGAGATCATTATCATGATCTCGCCGTTTGCGCTCTATTTTTACTCGGTTTACGGACCGGTGCTGGAATTCTTTTCCTCCTCGCCCTACCTGAGCTGGACCACGGAATTTTTTCTGCCGCACATGACCTTCCCCAATGATCAGGTCATCCTCATCATCTCCTATCTGCAGATCCTGCTGCCCATAGGTCTCCTTCTGTTCTTATCCGCGGCAATCCCCCTGTACTACGGCCGTTTTACCGGCCGAGGGGTGGTGCAGATGAGCTTTTACAAAAAAATCAGGCACCCGCAGTACCTGTTTCTCGCCATCTCGGGATTCGGTCTTCTGCTCTACTGGCCCCGCTTCATCATCCTCATCATGTACGTCACCATGCTCTTTGTCTATTACCTGCTGGCCCGCAATGAAGAGTGGCGCATGACCCAGGAAGCTCCGGGCAGCTATGAGACATACATGAGCAATACCCCCATGTTCATCCCGGGCGAGCCGGGCGGCAAAATCTACCGGCTCCTCTTCGGCTGGCTCCAGCCGAAATGGCTGGGCATTCTTGTCGCCTATTGTCTTACCCTGGTCTGTTGCATCGGGCTGGCCATGGGGATCAGAACCTATACCATCAAACAGCTGCCCGCGGTGGAGGTTAACTCCATGACGGTATTGCCCGTTTTCCCCCGTCCGCCGGCGGAAGTCCGCACGCTTTACGAAAAAGTCGCCTCCTCCAGCAAGGTTAAGCCCTTTCTGCAGGGAGAGATCGGTGCCAATCTGGTCTATATATTCCCGGGTGATTTTTTTCTGACCGCGATCGTCACCGATGAAGACCGCCGTTTTTCCGACGATATTATTGAACGCTTTCCTGAGGTGCTTGAATGGCACCAGCATAAATTCAAGGGAGGGCTGGGGAAATTCTTTAAAATTTTCTATAACTATATCAGGACACTAGGCAGCGTGGAAACGGATTACCATGTCGAACGTTTTGTTTTTGTGCGGGTAAGCGATGACCAGGGCGGCCTGGCCCAGCCACAGGAGATATTCAAGCTGGGCATGAAGAGAAAGCCGGTCCTGCTGGTTGATATGGATGCCGATGATCACCGTATTGTTTCCATTATCATCCCGTCGGGAAAAAACAAATGGGGCGCCATGCCCATGCCGTCTTTCTAGCTCCGGCACCCTTTTTATCTTGTCTCATCCCATCGTCAGACAGTTGCGGCCGGCCGCCTTGCTCCGGTACATGAGGGTGTCCGCTCTTTTAAGCAGGCTCTCCACATTGTCATCATCCTGCACCAGGGTGGCGCCAAGGGAGATGGTCACCTGCAGCCTCTCACCTCCATAAGTGATATAGGACTGCTCCACCAGCAAGCGCAACCTGTTGCCCAGCTGTTCAAGGTCCTGGGGCGAAATATTGCGGATAATGGCGAGAAATTCCTCTCCGCCCCAACGGCCGTAGAGATCAAAAGGTCTGGAGTTGGCAAGAAAGGTTTTTGCCACAAAACGCAGCACCTCATCACCGGCGTCATGCCCATAGCTGTCATTAAACTGCTTAAACTGGTCGATATCCATGAAAAGAACGCCGAACGGCATCTGGAAACGCTTTTTTTCTTCAAAGCGACTCAGTAATTCCCGCTCAATATAGTGCCTGTTTGCCAGCTGGGTGAGATTATCCAGCAGGGCCAGTTTTTCCAGCTCCTGCAGCCGTAGCGCATTGGCCTTCTGGTTGCTGATGTCGGTAAACAGCTCAATACCGCCGATGATTCTGCCCTCTTTATCACGCAGCACACTGACGCGCACGGAAACGGGTATTCTGTGCCCATCCTTGTGGTGCATATACACTTCCGCCTCACGGAATTTGCCATCGGTAATGCTCTGGGCAAGAGGGCACATGCCAAAACAGAGGCTTCTGCCGCTGCCGTCCACATGGGTGAGAATGTTGTCGGAACAGGACCGGCCGACCACCTCATCCGCGGCAAAACCGGATATCTGCTCAGCGGCCTTGTTCCAGTAGGTTATGACTCTGTTGCGGTCGACAAAATACAAACCGTCATGCAGGTTCTCGATGATGGTTTTATAAGAAACATCGGCAAGCTTCATAACCACTCCCCTCTCCCTGTCCGCGAACCAGAAACCTCATTTTTCAAGGCAATCAGGCTTCAACACAGATGATGGTGAACTGGTCTCCGGTCAGGCTTCGTCCACCATGCTCCGTCACCACAAAGGTGTTTTCAACCCCAACCATGCCCACCGCTGGAATGCCTATTTTCGGTTCAACGGCCAGCACCATGCCCTGTTCAAGGGGCAGATCAAAACCCCGGGCCAGGACGGGATACTCATCAATGGCCAGGCCGATGCCATGGCCGACAAAGCCTACCTTGTTTTTGCCGAGTCCCATGAAGCCTTTGCCCCAGCCCTCTTGGTCCGCCCAGGCGGACACGTGATGCCAGATATCGCTCGGCAGCGCCCCGGGTTTGAGGTGATCGACAACCCAGCTCTGCACCTCGATGCAGAAATCCTGGGCAGCCTGTACGCTGGCCGGGATGGTGCCTCGCTCTCCCAGCCAGTAGACCTGGGTCTTATCGGTCTGGTAGCCTGCAAAACAGAAACCGTTGTCAATGGTCAGCGGCTCTCCCGCCCTCCAGACCTTGCTGCCCGACCCCATGTGCGGCACCGCGGGATGGGCGCCGCGCAGACCGAGCGGACCATTAAACACACTGGGATAATTGCCGCTGTCCCCTGCGGCAATATGGCCCATAAAAACCTCTTCGCCATAACTGCCCATTCTTAAAATACCATGATGGCCCTCGGCATAAAAGATATTGGACAAGCAGTGGGCTATGGCCAGCTCTGTCATGCCCTCCTTGAGCAGGGGAGGGAGAAGCTCCACCAGACAACGGGCATGCCCTGCTCCAGCCTTGTCCAGCTTTGCCAGCTCCCAGTCGGACTTGGTGCCCCGGACCATGGCCAGCACCTTGTCTCCGGGCAGAAAGACATGGCCGGGCAGGGCAGTGGTTAAACTGTTGCCAAGCGCCCATGACAGGCCGTTCATCTCCACGGCAACGGTTTCCGGCAGGGGAGAGCCGGCATCATGCAGGACCGCCTCGATCTCTTTATACGATCTGAACGGGAAGATGTTATCCACAGCCGATTCAAGCCCTGCCCGGTCCAAGCCTCGGCGGCAGAGCAGCACTGGCTTGCCTTCGAGCGGCAGCCAGAAGATGCCGTTGCCGAAGGTGCCGCTCAGATAATAGATATTCAGGCGTGAAAAGACGATGATTCCTGCTGCCCGGGGCACGCAGTTTTGCAGCAGAGCGCGACATCTGTTCCAGCGGTTTTCAAGTTCCTGCAGCGGCACTGTTTCCAAAACACCATTCTCCTGCGGTTAAAATTCTGTTTGATCATCTGCTGCCGCTGTAAACGGCAAAACTGTAATGCTGATACCAGCAGTTCACGTCATGAAAACCGGCATCCTGCAGGGACGCAAGCTGCCAGGACAGGGTGGACATCCTGTCCTCCTTCATTCTGGTCAAGGCCCCCTGCAGCTCGGCGTCCGTTACGCCGTTCCCCTTGACCTGCTCAAGCCACTTCTGCCGGTAGATCTTTTCAATCTCCGCGGTTTCCCCCAATGCCTGATCAGCGTTGACAAATACTCCGCCGGGGGCAAGATGGGCAAACACCTTGCCGAACAACTCCTGTTTCTGCCGCTGATCAAGGTGATGGATGGAGAGCGACGACATGATCAGATCAAATTGCTCCCCCAATGATGGTATGCGGCTATAATCGGCCACAACATAGGAAAATTCGTTGCCATAGCCGCTTAGTCTTTTTTCGGCCTCAGCCAGCATGTTAGCGGAAATATCCATCAGGGAAAAGCGGGCATTGGCAAAGTCTGCGGCTACCATTGACGTCAGCAGGCCGGTACCGGCGCCAAGATCCAGAATCGTCAACCTTTCTTCAGGGGCAAAGGGGATAATTTCCCGGGCAGTCCGGTAGAAATCAGCAAAGCAGGGGATAAGCTTGCGGCGCGAGCCATCGTATTGGCTGGCATATAGATCAAAAACGGCTTTGATGGACATGGGTTATGATAATTTAAGGTAGCGGCCGGTCAGCCTCTTCATAGCTGCAGACCTCAATGAGATTGCCGTCCGGGTCCCGAAAATAAAAGGAGGTCATCGGCCCCAGCCCTCCTGTCCCTCCGCCAGTGCGGCAAAGCCGCCATAATCCGCGGCAAATCTTTTCCTGCCCGTGCGGAGGAACTCCTCATAGCTCCACTCAGACGGGAGCAGAAGATGGGCAAATTCCGGCCGGATGACATAGGTATGGGCCGCCAGACTTTTGCCTTCCACGCCGTCCACCAGAACGGGACGCCTGTCATACATCTCGCCCTCGAAGCCGTCCAGTCGCTGCCATGCCTCCTGGGGCACATCGAGATAAACCAACCCCTGGACAGCGGCGTCCTGCTGCCCGACAATTGCCGGATACTCCTCGCCTCGAACCCGGCAGCGCCGGTAATGAGCAAGGGCGACAGGCAATTGTGCCGGCAGACAACCGGCAACCTGCAGCATGATATCGGCACACATCAGCGTCCCATAGGCAAAAAGATTCATTGGTCGTCTCCGTTTATGCCCGCTTCGCCCTCAAAAACAATTTCCCGGATCAACCTCATAGCCTTATCGGCCCTGCAGTTTGTCAAGAACCAGCCGGCCGGCTGCTTCAAGTTTCTGCCGGTTGCCGTCCCGGTCCGGATTGCCCACGCCGATGGTGATATAGTAGTCCCCGCTCAACATATGCAGGCCTCCGGTTCCGATGAAGGCCTCATCGCCAAAACCTGCCAGATCAACCCGGCCATCGGCCAGCATCTTTTTGGTTTCGGCAAAGATGGCCTGCGGACTCTGGCCCGCTTCCCGGACCTCTGGCGGCATGAAGGAAGACTGCTGCACCGTGATCTGCAGAAATTTTACGGAATCGGGGTTGGCGGCCTCGTAGAAGCATTTTTTCATGCCCACCACCTTCTGTTCACCATATTGCCCGTCTTTGACCTCTTCCCCGATCAAGCTCCCCGCCTCTGCCCCGGTGATAAGCTCACAGGGCTCTTTGATTTGGCAAACGGCAGCGCGTTGAGTCGCCTGGACTGTCGTCTGTTTGCCCTGGCTGCTTTCACTGCTTGTGTCATTTCCGCCGCAACCGGCAACAAGGATGAGGGCGCTTACGAAGAGACAAAGGTATTTTTTTCCCATGATTTTTTCCTTTTTTTGTGGTTCCTGCTTGCCGTGCTCCATTTCAGCTTACACGCCCAGTATCTGCGCCAGAGCCCGGCACAGGGCATTACACTGGTTCTCCGTGCCCACCGTGATGCGAAGAAACTGCTCGATGCGTTCCTGTTTGAAATGGCGAACGATAATCGCTTTTTCCCGTAATCCGGCGGCGAGCTGCAACGCGTCCCAGGCCGGATGCCGGGCAAAGACAAAATTTGCCGCAGACGGCAGCACCTCAAAACCAAAGCCTTGCAGATTGTGCACCAGCTCCTCCCTGGTCCGGATAATAGCCTGCCTGGTTTGATCAAAGTATTGCCGATCCTCCATGGCCGCCACGGCTCCCCGGATGGCAAGACGGCCCAGGGGGTAGGAATTGAAGCTGTTCTTCACCCGCTCCAGGGCCTCAATGAGCCTGGGGTGGCCCACGGCAAAGCCCACCCGCAACCCGGCCAGGGAACGGGATTTGGACAGTGTCTGGATGACGAGCAGCTGGGGATGACGATCAACTAGGGCAATGGCTGATTCACCGCCGAAATCCACGTATGCCTCATCCACCACCACCACGGAATCCCGGTTTCGGGCAAGCAGGGCCTCGATAGCCGCCAAAGATACCAGCCGGCCGGTGGGGGCATTGGGATTGGGGAAGATGATGCCGCCGTTGGGACGCTCATAATCCCCCAGCTCTATCTCAAAGGCAGCGGTGAGCGGCACCGTCTCAAAATCAATATCATAAAGCCCGCAGTAAACCGGATAAAAACTGTAGGTGATGTCCGGAAACAGCAGCGGCTGTTCATGTTTTAACAGTCCCAGAAAGGCATGGGCCAGCACCTCGTCCGAACCGTTGCCGACAAAGACCTGGGGCGGCGTAACGCCGTAATAGGCCGCCACCGCGTTTTTTAAGCTCTCCGCATTGGGGTCAGGGTAGAGACGCAGGGTATCGCCCACTTCGGCCTGCAGGGCCTCCAGCACCCTGGGCGAAGGCCCGTAAGGATTTTCATTGGTGTTTAATTTGATCAGGTCAGCCACCTTGGGCTGCTCTCCGGGCACATAGGGAGTAAGCCCGTGCACCACCGAACTCCAGAAATGACTCATGCTTGCATCCAATAACTTATCTCGTTGTTTATCTCAAGCCGGAGCATGCTCTTCCCCGGCTCGTTTGGCCTCATGTCACACGCAAACCAGGAGAGAATTCTTCGATTATGGGCAAGTTGTCAACGTTTTTATTGATCAACCTAATGAAATTGAGAGGAGATCAGCTCGTTTGGGACTGATCCATTTTTCTGCCGATCCTGTAGGCATCCACCACTGCCAGGATCCAGCAGATGAGAACCAACAACATCAGACCATTGAACAGCAGGCTGTCGGAGGTGGTGGCTGCCTGGTTGACTGCGGTGTTGATCATGCTGATATCGATCTCCCCGCCATCTGCTTCAATCTTTTCAAAAATGGGCAAGGCCTTGGCCACGATCAACGCCGTCATGACACTCAGAGAGGCGCAGATCACAAGCATCAGCGCGATCCCCCGCATATAATGCCTGAAAAAAACCTGACCCAAGCCCGGCAACACCAGACCGGACAAAAGCGCGCCCTTTAATGAGTTCTTCATTTCGGCCACCTGAACAAAAAATAAAAACCGCAGTCTTCTTTGCCGCTGCCTCAGATACACACAACGCCGGGGGTGACTGGAATCGGTTTTCCCTGGCTGTCAGGGTGTTTTCTCCGCTGTTTTGCGGATGATCTGCGGCACAAATCTTTCCGAAAATCCGGCAACAAAAGACCAGAAAATCAACTTGGCGATACTGGGTCCGTCTTTGGGAAAGGTATAGGTCAAGAAATCGGCAAAACTCTGGGTTAGATTCTGCTGATCAACGGCCACCTGATGGTATTCAGGAAACAATGATCCTTTGATGATGCCGGATATGAACAGAATATGGAGAACAATGGCAAATATCCCGCCGTTAACCGGGATCAGCAGCAGAGAAGACCAGGACTGGGAAAGCTCACGTAATTCAATGGTATCTGTTTTGGGCAGGCGCTGCTGGATGCTGACAAAGCCGCCGATGAGTCCGGCGATGAAGACATAGATGATCAGGTAAGTCCTGCTGCCGGTGGTGCCGAAGTTAAGGCAGTAGAGCAGCAGAGACAGGCCGATCAGGCATATGACGGTGAGGGCAAAGAGTTTCTTGGTGACAATGATCAGAAGTTTCTGCCGCTCAACCTTGTGCTGCTGTTCGCTCATGGTTTCATTATCTCGTCGTTTTTTTCTATCACTCGTCAGTTGCTGCAAAAATATTCTTTACTATTTCCTCCACCTCGGCAAGCCATTTTTTTCTTTGCTGCTCGGTGCTGACCACCACGATGCCAAACATCCTTCGCTGAAAATCCGTTACCCCGCACAGGCCGAAGATACAATTTTTCCATAAAGCTTCCAGGGGATCACCGAAAATCGCGACCTCTCTTGCCGCTGTGGTGTTCGATGTATTGAACACCAGGGCGGTCTGAGCCTTTAACAGGCCGTTGGGCACCCCTTCGCCGCTGTCCCCCTCGAGAAACTCATAGGCCACCCCCGGACGGATAACCCGGTCCACCCAGCCCTTCAGTATGGCCGGGGGCTGGCCCCACCAGTTCGGATGGATGATGATAATGCCGTCCGCCTCGGCGATCTCCCGGCAATGGCCGGCAATCACGGCTGGCAGCTCCGCATCCCTGGCAATTTCTTCGGCCGGCAGAATGGGATCAAATTGTTCTGCGTATAAATCATGGAAAATTACCTGATGCCGGTTTGCGGCAAGGGCCTGCAGGACGGCCCCGGCAATGGCGTGATTAAAGCTCTCTTGATTAGGATGGGCGAGAATAACGGAAATTTTCATTGATATTTTACCATATTGAGCGCTGGCCACAGTCGGGAGGGCGCTCGTGAACTATTTTTGTCATTTGCCTCAGCGGCTGCCGCCGAAAAGGGCGAAAATACCATATTTATAATAGCAGTCAACGTGCTGAAAGCCGATCTGCTTCAGCATGGCCAGCTGCACCTCCAGCGAGTCCGGCATATTATCCTGGTTGCCCTTGTATTGCTCGGGAATGGTGAGCAGTTTTTCCCCTTTGCCCATGTCCGGCTGCTCCCTTATCCACTGCCGCCACAGGGACAGATACCATTTTTCCAGCCTGTCCGAGCAGGGCAGGACCACATCATAATGGACAAAACAGCCGCCAGACGCCAGATGGCGGTAAATAGAGGCATATAGCTCCTTTTTTTCGGCAGTCGCCAGATGGTGGACAGCAAGCGATGAATAGACGAAATCAAAATTGCAGGGAAAAGGCTCATGGCGAAGCAGATCCTGAAAGTTTGCCCGGATGAAACGGATATCCGCCCTCTCGCCCAGCCGCGCTTTGGCCGCCGCCAGCATGGCCTCTGAGCCGTCAACCAGGGTTACCTCAGCCGGAGCCTGTGATTGCAACAACTGCTGGATGAACAGGCCGTCTCCGCAGCCGAGATCGAGGATGCGGGCCGCCCTGTTGGCCGCAATGAAATGGCCGTAAAAGGAGAGGGCCATTTCAATAAAATGCCGCCGCTGGGGCAGATAGATATCTGCTTCATCCCGGTAATTCCGGGAAAATCCGTTGTCCGCCCAGCGTGATTTTTCAAATTGGGCCATTTTTATTTTCCATCTTCTTTATTAAAAAGTTCCCGCAGTTTCTCCACCCTTTTCCGGTTGACCCCCAGGTCGGAATACCCCAGCCGCGATGCCGAGCGCACTTGGATAAGGTTTTCAGAAGCCACCATCCTGAACTCCACGTCGTCGACAAAGCGGAACACCCTGGAGGTAAAGGTGGCCCACAGATACTGATCCCCTTCCTGCCTGAATTCGCCCCCGGCTTGCAGGACGGCCTCTTTCAGGGCTTGCCAGGCCGCAGCAGGCGGGCCTTTAAAAGCCAGGGGGGCAACCTGCGCGTCCGCCCTCTTCTCCTCGCTGGAAACGCAGTTCGGCTTGTCGGGACAGGGCCGCAGTCTGCCGTCAACCAGCTGCGTCTCCGGAGGCTTGCCGGTGCAGGACACGATCATGAACAGCAGACAGGGAAGCATGAGCATATCAAGTACATGGGGGGGCAGCATACCTTTCATAGTCTCTCACCTGTTGTCATTGGACGCCGTCATTGATAACGGCGGGGCCATTGACTGTTATTGTTGATGTTTACCGGGCTACGGCAATCTGCAGCTTTCCTGGCTAAAGCCGTTTCACTCCTCCCGGCTGCCCAGCCATATGGTGTGCCGCTCGCCTTCCGCCACGCCATGCAGTTTGACCAGCACCTCTTCCACCAGGAAACCCGCCTTGTGCAATCGCAGGGTAAAGGCCGGATCAGGCCCGGCCGACCAGACGGCCAGCAGGCCTCCGGGCCGCAAAGCGACAAAGGCCACACTCAATCCGTCCAGGCTGTAAAGCCAGTTGTTTTCCTGGCGGGTCAATCCCTCGGGGCCATTGTCAACGTCCAGCAGGATGGCGTCAAAACCACTTCTGTCCGCCTGCATGACCTTGCGCACATCCACCTCCCGCACCCTAACCCGGCTGTCATCCAGAGGATGGCCGGCAAGCACCGCCAGGGGACCCCGGTTCCATGCCACCACCGCCGGCACCAGTTCAGCCACCACCACCCTGGCCTCAGGCCCGAGAACCTGCAGGGCGGCGGCCAGGGTATACCCCATCCCCAGCCCGCCGATCAACACCCGGGGCTGAGGCCGGTCACTAACCCGGCTACAGGCCAGTTCGGCCAGGGCATCTTCCGAACCATGGACCTGGCTGTTCATCAGTTCATCATCGTCCACCCGGATGGCAAACTCCCCCTCATGCCGGTAAAGCCGCAGCTCTCCGCCGTCACCCGGCACCCGGGTGCTGTCCACTAAGGTCCAGGCATGGCTGGGTGGCTTACCGTGATCACCGGCTTGTGGCATCTTGCAGACAACCTCTCGATATTGTTTATAAATCGCGCGACTTATTCCGCCCGGTGCAGCCTGACCCGGACAATCTCACCGGGGCGCCAGAGGCGCATGCGCGGTCCCCAGGTGCCGGTGCCGCGGCAGACGATGACCGTCATAGCGTCCACCTCATAGCGGCCGGCAAGCAGCGGATAGAAACGTTTGACCAGATAGCCGAAAGGCCAGATCTGGCCGCCGTGGGTATGGCCGGAAAGCATCAGCCCCACCCCGGCCCGGGCCGCCTGCTCGGCCTGCCACGGGGTATGGGACAGGAGGATGGTGGCGCCCGCCGGCCGGTCTGCCAGCGCCTTGGCCAGGAGATCGTCTTTCCGGCCGGAGCGGCGGGCAGCAGTGAGATCATCCACCCCGGCCAGCAGAAAACCCGGCCGCACTTCGACCCAGTTGTTGCGCAGCAGATGATAACCGGCCTCCCGGACCAGGGACAGGGCGGTATTGTTGCCATTGTGGAACTCGTGATTGCCTGGCACGACCCAGACGCCCAACGGCGCGGCAAGCCGGCGCAACACCGGCAACAGTTCCCCCTGGGGCCGACCGTGTCCCTCAAAAAGATCGCCAAGCAGGACCACGCAGTCGGGCTGCAGTTCCCGGACCTGATTGACACGGGCCGCCAGCCACTCCGGCCCGAGCAGGGAACCCAGGTGCAGATCAGACATGGCGACCACTGTCTTGCCTTCCATCTCCCGGGGGAGACCGGCAAGGGAGACATCATAGCTCTGCACCACCGGCGGCCGCAGGCCTTGGATAAGGGCGACCAGGGACAGCAGTGCGCCAATGACCAGGGCCAGGCCCCGCAGGGAAGGCGCCAGCCCAGGCAGGAGAAAACCGAAACCGGTGAGCAGATCCATGGCCAGCAGCGCGACGAAGAGCAGGAAAAGGATGGCCATCCAGTTCATGCCGAACAGTTCAAGCGCCCGGGCAAAGGCGCCCGTGCCTTGATGACCGATAACACGGCCGCAGAAAAAACCCAGCCAGAGAAGCGCGCCTGCCGCAAAGAGGAACCTGCGGGGCACATGACGTTGCAGCAGCGGCACCGAGGCGCCGCGCCAGAAAACGTACACGTGCATCACCGTGATGAGAAAAAGAAGAACAACGCCGAACACCAGTCTTCCCCCGAAACGCTGCGCATTGGCAACAGGAGCCGTCTTTTCCTGGCAGCGGCTTCCGTCCAGACGGGCAATCAGTCGAAATTAAGGTTGAAAAATTTCACATCAAGATATTCGAAGATGCCCTGCGAGCCTCCTTCACGGCCGTAGCCCGAATATTTCACCCCGCCGAACGGCATTTCCGCCAGACTGCCCGACCAGCCATTTACTGTGACAATGCCGGCTTGCAAGGCAGACACGGTCTGGTGCGCCAGCTGCAGGGAATTGGTAAAAACATAACTCGCCAGCCCGTAATCCACGGCATTGGCCCGTTCCACCACCTCTTCCAGGGTGGCAAAGCCCGTAATCAGCGCCAGCGGCCCGAAGGGTTCATGCTGCATGACGGTCATGTCATCCCTGACGTTGGTGATGATGGTCGGCTCAAAAAAATATCCTTTGTTGAGCCCTGCCGGCCGTTTGCCGCCGAATACCACGGTGCCGCCCTCCATAACCGTTTTTTCCACCATCTGCTCCATGGCCTGCAAACGACGGCCGTTGATCAGCGGGCCGATGTCCACCGCCGGGTCCATGCCATTGCCGATCTTCATCCTGGCGGTTGCCTGGACCAGGGCCTTGGTGAACCGCTCTCCATGGGAATGGTGGACAAAAAAACGGGTCGGCGACACACATACCTGCCCGTTATTGCGGAACTTGGCCACCACCGCACCGGCAGCCACCTTCTCGGGATCAGCATCGGCATGGACAATGACCGGCGCATGCCCACCCAGTTCCATGGTCACCTTTTTCACCGTGTCGGCCGCCCGGCGGATAAGCTGCTGGCCCACTCCCACGGACCCGGTAAAACTGATTTTTCTGACAACCGGACTGGCCAGGATAGTGTCGGAAATTTCCTCCGGCCGACCGGTAAGAAGATTGATAACCCCGGCAGGCAACCCGGCATCGATAAAACACCTGACCAGCTCGGCGGCGCAGGCCGAACCCTCTTCAGCCGGCCGGCAGATGATCGAACAGCCGGCAGCCAGGGCTGCGGCAATTTTGCGGGACGGCAGGACAATGGGAAAATTAAAGGCCGTAAAGCCAGCGGCAACACCCACGGGTTCATAGAGAGTATGCAGTCTGTTATGCATGCTTCTGCCGACCAGCACCTCGCCATAAATCCGGCGGGCCTCATCAGCAAACCAGTCAATGATCTCCACCGCGCTCTTCACCTCGCCCAATGACTGGGTAAGGGGCTTGCCGCAATCGAGCACCACCCGTCTGGCGATGTCCGCCGCTCTCTCCTCCAGCAGGCGGGCCGCCTTCCTCAGCACCGCTGATCGCTCCCAGGGCGACACATTGCGCCAGATTGCCAGTCCCTGCCGGGCAGCGTCAATGGCCATCTCCGTATCAGCCCGGCCGGCCTGACAGGCAGTGGCCACCACCTCTTCCGTGGCTGGATTGACAATCTCGATTTTTTCCCCGGATATGGCCTTGAGCCATTGGCCGTTAATGAAGAGATCAACATGCAACTTGTTTGTCATTTTCCTCAAACCTTCCTCTTTATTACCACACCACGCCTCTCATTTGCCCGGCAAAACCGGATAATCCGGATCACCGTGAAAGTCTTTATCCCCGGCAGAGACCACCTGCAGGATACGGCCGCGTTGACATTGATGGCTTCGTATTTATGCCCCTGTCCCGGCACCGAATTTTTGTGACGACAAATCAAAAACTTATCATGCACTGTACGGCTGTCGAGAGGGTTTTTTACCCTCAAGGGGCATAAATCGATACAGTCAAAAAAGAGGACGTGGGAATCTTACAGGACTGACCGAGCTCGTCGAGGCATGGGCAAATTATTTAACATGGGGTGAGAGGACTGTCAAAAACTACATTCCCCTTTTATCCTGTTTTTCTCCAGCAGCCCAATCAGGGAAAAACTCGTTACCGCCCTGGATATGACGCTACCGGCGGAAGAGCGGCGAAACAGGGGAGGATTTCCGCCCTAACCGGGAACAAAAATGACTCCCTGCAGATACAGGCGGCAGGAACGGCCGCCAAACAGAAAAGGAAAGGGGACGGTGGTGGCTTGGCAGACAGACTGGTCAGCGGTCCTTTACCAACCCGGATTCAATTTTTACATCTTTTCCCTTGAGCCTCTTGCAAAATGAACGTCGTAGCGAGATCGAGAGAAAAATTTTCTGTGCAAGGATGAGTTATGAAACCGCCCGGAAGCGTAGCAGTGCTCCGTTGAGGACGATTTCACCAGGAAGACGCCGCACAGGATATTTTTAGCCGATCGGAGTAGATGTTCATTTTGCAAGAGGCTCCCTTGTCAGAATTTCATGAATTTTCTGGGATAGATCTTTCATATTATAAGGTTTTTGAATAAATCCGTTGCAGCCCTTCTTCAGCAAGAAGGAAGCCTGACCATTAATGCTGTAGCCGCTGGAAAGAAGAACCCGTACATCAGGATTCATTTCTTTTAATCCGGCGAAGGTGTCACCACCGCTCATGCCGGGCATGACCAGATCCAACAGGACAATGTCGATCCTGTCCCGGTTGTTAGAGTATATATCCAGCGCCTCTTTTCCGCTGCGGGCGGTTAACACCTCATATCCCAGGCTCTTGAGGATCTCGGTGCCGACATCGATGATCAACTGCTCATCATCAACAAGCAGCACAGTCCCATCTCCTGGCAACACCTCATTTGACAGCTTCTTTTCCTCAACAACATCCTTCCCCGAGGCCAGCAGATAGATGTTGAAGGTGGTACCGTGCCCTTTGACACTGTAAACATTGATGATCCCGCCATGATTCTTGATAATGCCATATACCGAGGCCAGACCTAATCCTGTTCCTCTGCCCATTTCCTTGGTGGTAAAGAACGGGTCAAATATCTTCTGCTGAATGGCTTCATCGATGCCCACTCCGGTATCGGTCACCGATATCTTGACATAGTTGCCGGGCTTCACGGCATAGGGCCGCAGGTACTCTTCATCTAAGGCGACATTTTCCGTCTGCACAAAAAGATCACCGCCATTGGGCATGGCCTGCCAGGCATTGATGTACAGATTCAACATCACCTGCTCGATCTGCCCCTGATCGGCTTCCACGGTCCAGAGATCCTTTGCATATTTTTCATGAATGGTGATCTCTTTCTTGGTGCGGCCGAACAGATGATTCTGCACCTTGATAATTTCATTCAAATTGACAGGTTTAACCTCATATTTCCCTCCCCTGGCAAAACCGAGAAGCTGCTTGGTCAACTCCGCCGCCCGCCAGACAATACTTTCGATCACCTTTAAATGTCCATAGTGCGGATGAGCGGAATCGAGATCCATCAGCATCAGAGAATTTCTGCCCTGGATACCCATCAGCAGATTATTAAAGTCATGGGCCACGCCTCCTGCCAGGGTGCCGATGGACTCCATTTTCTGCGCTTGATAGAACTGCACCTCGAAACGCTTCTGCTCGGTCATATCACGGATAAGCGAAATCACCCGGACAACCCTGCCGTCTTCCACCAGAGGTATCTTGCGGGATTCGGTGACAAATTCCCTGTCGCCGATTTTTGAGCTTTCCTGGGTGACCAGGACCTTATTATTGTCAAAGACCCAGCGGTATTCATCGACAATTTTTCCCGGTAGAAACGGAAAAATTTCCATGGGAGTGCGGCCGATCACTTCCTCGGCCAGTCCCAACTCCCTGTTCATGCGCATAAAGGCGGAGTTGCACATGACGATTTTCAGATCCTGGTCCACCACATGGATCCAGTCTCCCATGGCATCCAGGATTTCCCGGTGATTTTTCTCGCTCTCCCGCAGCTTCTCCTCCGCCCGTTTGAGTTCGGTGATGTCGCGAAACATGCCCTGCAGATACTTTTTGCCGCCGATATTAAGCAGGCTGGCCTTGATGGCAACGATCTTTATTGCACCGCTGCTGGTGATAATCTCCTCTTCCAGAATCCTTCCCTCACTGTCCGCGATATGAGCTTTGAAGGTTTGAGAAAAAGTATCGGTAATGCGATCCGGAGAGTGCAGGATTGTCTGGTGTTGGCCGATTAATTCGTATTTCTCTCTGCCCACCAGCCTGGCGGCCTCCTGGTTGCAGTCAACAATGATACCGGTTTCCACCTCAGCGAGAAATATGCCGTCCCGGGCCTCTTCAAAGAGTTTGCGGTATCGCTCCTCACTCGCCTTGACTTCCAATTCGGCCCGTTTGCGGTGCGTGACATCGCGCAGCAGCTCCACCACCATCTTCGGCTTGCCATGTTCATCCCGTGCGGCAACATTGGCGATACACCAGAAATTCGTCGGCCTGCCGTTGATGGCGATTTCCGTTTCAAATTCGTGGATTCTGCCGTCATAAAAACATTGATTGACGATACATGGAGCACACACCTCACTCCGTCCCTGATAAACGGCAAAGCACTTCCTGCCGATGATATCCGCCCCGAAAACAGACTCGGAATTTTCGTTGACCCAGACAATGTTGAACTGCTGATCCACCATGCACATGTAATCCGGCACCGACTCAATCACGCCGGACAGTTTCTGCTCACTCTCCCGCAGGGCCTCTGCTCCGCTGGCGATCTCCTGCAGATACCTGGCTTCTATTTCAAGCTCAGCCTGTCGTTTCTGACTCCTGAACAGCATGCCCCCGCCGGTTCCCAGAAAGAGCACCAACAGCCCTGCCAGCAGGGTGGTATTTCTGGCATGCCGGTTGATCGGGCCGGCAATTTCCGCGTAGGGCAGGGTCAATATCAGGTTCCAGTGTGCCTGGCCAATGGGAATCCGCCAGAAGGCGACCAGGTCATTCTGGTCTGTGAGGCAATTCGTGTAGATGCCGGTTCCCTGTTGTTCTGTTTCCACCCGGTTCAGATAATCATGCTCCTCTTTGATATGCTCTTTTGTCCTGTTTTCGTTAAAAATTTCTCCTCTTTCCACGTGCATTCTTCTGATGACATCCAACACAGTAATGCCGACAAACTCTCTGCGCGGATAGGATAGAATTGTATGCTGATCATCAAACATCCAGGCAAAGCCGTTGCGGCCGACCTTGATCGGGGTGATAAAACGCCTGGCGAGGGTATCAATTTCAATCACCCACCTGACTATACCTATAAAGTTCTCCCGGGCGAAGATCGGCTCTGACACGGAAATAGAGAGATTGCCCCGGTCGTTTAAAAACGTTGCGCTGATGTGCGCGCGGTGCTCATTGATCACATAGGCAATGTCCGCCTTACCAGCGTGACTGAGTCCGACACCGTTCTCCACGGGCGGATGACTGTGCAGTAAAACACCCTTGGCATCAAAGACGGTGAGCCCATAAATCTCGCTTCTGTGGATTTTATAAAAATTTTCAATGGGGCAATATTCACCTTCCAACATTTGCCCCGTAGCTGACTGATCAATAATTCTTTGTTGCAGATAGGGATCTCTGGCAAAGGCTTTAAGGATTTCAAGGTGCTCGGCAAGGTATTCTTCCATTCCCCTGGCAGTTGCTTCATTGGTTGCCTGCAACTGCTGCTCCATCTGGGAAACAACGGTTGTCCTGAAATTCTCATGGGACAGATAGGACACATAGATGATGGCAATGATAACCAAAGTACTGGCGATGATACTTGCGGTTGTTTTGGTAAATATTTTTTTCGCTTTCATAGGCTTATCAAATCAATGATTACTTTCTTCCTGCCGTTTGGATCGATTGCCTTGACATCGGTTACACCCTGCAAAAACGGCCGCGGCCAAGTTCATTTTCTGCAGATGCTTCTCTACCGCCAAAAAATACCCCTGCATCACTGAAGATATTGCCCAAAGAAAAAATTCGCGGGAACCCTGGCATATTAATAAAAGCTTTGTTTTGCAGGGAAAACCCGCAGCAGACCGCTGTGCAGCAGAGGCGATCAATGAGGGGACGGAGCAGTTCCCCATGGCAAAACCCTCAGCATATAAGGGCTGAAATGGAACAGGAGAAATACCCTGTGATTACAGACGGAAAAACTATCTTTTCATTGAAATGATATTCATTTACGGAAAAAATGAAAAGAAATTTAAGGAAGGAGGGAATTTTTTTCAATATCAACAACCACTCATCTCAGTTCCACCTCACGCAATCACTTGACAAGCAAAATTTCTCAGGTTTAATGGCCGTATGCTTTCTTTTCCGAAAATAGATCCTGTTTTATTCAAACTGGGGCCGCTGCAGGTGCGCTGGTACGGCCTGATGTATGTTCTTGGTTTCTGCGGCTCCTACTTTCTGGTTCGCCATCAGATAAGCAAATTTCGGCTTCAAAAACTGGCCGTTGAATTTGAAAACCTCAACTTTGTGCTGATCATCAGCCTGGTGCTGGGCGGCAGGTTGGGTTATGTCTTTTTTTATAATTTTCCCTATTACCTGGAGCATCCGCTGGAAATCTTCGCAACCTGGCATGGCGGCATGTCCTTTCATGGCGCCGTCATCGCCCTGGTGCTGGCCGGCTATCTCTACTGCCGCAAAAAAGGGCTGAACTTTCTGGAGACGGCAGACATCTACGTAGTAACGACTCCTGTTGGATTAGGTTTGGGCCGCCTCGGCAATTTCATCAATGCCGAACTGTTCGGCCGGGTAAGCGACGTGCCCTGGGCCATGGTTTTCCCGGGGGCCGGACCTCTTGCCCGTCATCCTTCCCAACTGTATGAGGCCCTGCTGGAGGGGGTAGTGCTGTTTGTCATTCTCTGGCGGCTGAAAACCGAGAAATACCGACGCCGCTGGGCCCACGGCACCATGCTTGCCGCCTTTCTCGTGTTCTACGGCTTTTTCCGTATCTTCAGCGAGTTCTTCCGCCAGCCGGACGCCCAGATCGGCTTTCTGGCAGGATTTATCACCCGGGGACAGCTTTTAAGCGCTGTAATGATTTGTGCTGGATTAATTCTCTATTTTAACGTAAAAAACGAATCTAACGTGTAACGTGGACAGCTCCCATGAAATTACGACCTTTCTTTTTACTGATTTTACTACTTACTGCCATCACTATGACAACACATACAACCAGTGCCAAAGAACTTTCATCACATCTTTACAAGGAAACACTCCCCAATAAACTGACGGTCCTTGTCAAAGAGACGCCGGGGACCAAGGTCGCCACCGTACAGATCTGGGTGAAGGCCGGCAGCATTTACGAAGACACAAACGAAGCAGGTATCACCCACCTGATCGAACACATGATCTTCAAGGGAACCCCCACCAGGGGACTGGGCAGAATCGCCGGCGACATCGAAGAGGTCGGCGGCCGCATCAATGCCTATACCTCCTATGAATACACGGTGTACCATGCCACCCTCTCCGCTCGTTTCTGGGAAAGGGGCCTGGATGTGCTCAATGAAGCCCTGCGCCACTCAACATTTGACCCTGAAGAGCTGGAACGGGAAAAAAAGGTGATTCTGGAAGAGATCCGCATGCGCAACGACAGGCCGGAGACCAAGCTCTTCGAGCAGCTGATGACCACGGCCTACACCGTCCATCCCTACCGGCTGCCGATCATCGGCACGGTTGAGAGCGTCACGGGCTTTACCAGGGAAGATATTCTCAAGTATATGCAAGACCATTATCATGCCGAGAACTTCACCGTGGTGGTGGTGGGCGACGTGCGCTACGCCGATGTTCTGAGCGCGGTGAAGAATCTCATGGGAGACATTGAAGAGGGCGATCATGTTCAGCCCCCCCTGCCCCAGGAAACGGACCAGGATGCTCCCCGCTTTTTCCAGCAGAAAGGCGACATCAACCAGACCCATCTGGCCCTGGCCTTTCCCGTTACGCCCTTTGTCCATTCAGACACCCCGGTGCTCGATGTCATTGCCGCCATACTCGGCCAGGGTGAGGCATCCCGGCTCTTTAATGAACTGCGCAATGAAAAGCGACTGGTCTATCGGGTCAGCGCCGCAGCCTTTACCCCTAAGGACAAAGGGCTGATGGAGGCCACCGCTACCCTTGATGCCGCCAAACTTCCCGAAGCCATGGAGGCGATGCTGGAAGAATTTTTCCGACTCAAATACCTGCGGGTCAGCGAGGGAGAGCTCAACCGGGTGAAACGCAACCTGGAAAGCGACTTTGTCTTCAACCTGGAACGGGCTGAGGGGCAGGCCCGCACCCTGGGATCTTTTGAATTTCTCACCGGTGATCCGCGGGAGGACGAATACCTGACCAAGGTTCGTACGGTAAGTGCTGACGACGTCATGCGCGTTGCCCAAAAATATTTTACCACCAGAAACATCTCCGCCGGCTGTCTGCTGCCCCTGGATGCCACCATGGAGCTCAACCTCGAGATGTTTGTCCAGATCATCGCCAAGGCGGAAGAGGCTGCCAAAAACAGTGTGCCCCCCTCTTTGATTACCAACTCCTACCTCAATGACGTGCACCGTTTCCAACTGACAAACGGCATCACCCTGCTGGTGCGGGAGGACCACAGCATCCCCACCGTTTCCATGCGGGCCATCTTTCCCGGCGGCCTGCGCAGTGAAACCGAAGCCACCAACGGCGCATTTGCCTTTATCAGCGAGCTGCAGCCCACCGGCACCGAAAAGCTGTCCTCCCGGGAGCTTGCCCTGACGATAGCCGAAATGGCAGGCTCCGTCTCCGGCTTCAACGGTAAGAACACCTTCGGCCTCAAGGCGGATTTTCTGGCCCGTTTTTTTGACGACGGCCTCAGACTCTTCCGGGACATTATCATCACCCCGGCCTTTGATGAGGCGGAGGCGGAAAAAATCCGACCGGAACTCCTGGCCCAGCTCAAGCAGCAGGATGATTCACTGCCCTCGCTGAGCTTCAGGGAATTTAACCGCCTGCTCTTTCAGGGACACCCATATGCCCTGAATAACTCCGGTTCGGAAACGGCCATCAAAAACTTCACCACGGTCAATCTGAAAAAAATCTACAAAGAGCACGCCATTCCGGAAAAGATGGTGCTGGCGGTTGCCGGTGATGTCAAGGCCGGCGAGGTCCAGGAGCTGGTGGATAAATATTTCGGCGGCTGGGCCAACCCGGCAGCAAACAACGATATGGTACAGGAAAATTTCCTACCCCCGCCCCCCCCGGCCCGCCCGGAATTCTTCTCGGTGGAACGGGACAAGGAACAGGTGCATATCGTCATCGGTTTTCTCGGCGTACCACTGTCCAGCGAAGACAGATATCCCCTGGAAATCATCGAGACCGTCTTAAGCGGCCAGAGCGGCAGGCTCTTCAACGAGCTGCGCGACAAGCAGAGCCTGGCCTACAACCTTTCCGCCTTCGGCCTGTTCGGGCTTGAGACGGGCTCGTTCGGCATTTATATCGGCACCAGCCCTGACAAAAGAGATGAAGTAATTAAGGCGCTGTGGAAAGAACTCTATCTGATCCAGGAGGAAAAGGTGAGTGACGAGGAACTGACCAAGGCCAAAAATCTGCTGATCAGCCAGTATGAGCTGGGGCTGCAAACCCATGGAGCCCAGGCCATGGAAATGGGCTTGAACGAGACGTACGGCCTGGGACAGGATTACGGCAACCGTTACATCGATGAGATTGACAAAATTGACGGACAGAGGGTGCTTGAGGTGGCCCGCCGCTACATACAGCCCGACCATTATGTCATGGTCACCGTCGGAGCTAAATAAGAACGTTCCAACGCTTAAACGCTTGAGCGCTTGAACAAGGAATTATTTTCATGCAGAAGAAAATGCTTGCCCCCTCGATCCTTTCCGCCGATTTTGCCCGACTGGGGGAAGAAATTACAGACGTGATCAAGGCCGGCGCCGATGTCATCCATGTGGACGTCATGGACGGCCATTTTGTGCCCAATATCACCATCGGGCCGCTGGTGGTGTCGGCGGTGCGGAAAATCTGCCGGCACCCGCTGGACGTGCATCTGATGATCAGTGATGCCGATCGCTACCTTGATGCCTTTGCCGACGCCGGAGCGGACTGGATCACCGTCCATGTTGAGGCCTGCACCCATCTGCACCGCACCATCCAGCACATCAAAAAGCTCGGTAAAAAGGCCGGGGTTGTGCTGAACCCCGCCACCTCGCTGTCAACCCTTGACTACATCCTCGAAGATGTTGATCTGGTGATGCTGATGAGTGTCAATCCGGGCTTCGGCGGCCAGTCCTTCATTCCCTCCACCCTGGATAAAATACGCGCCTTGAAGGCGCGCATCGACGAGCTCGGTCTGAAGACAGGCATTGAAATTGACGGCGGAGTAAGTCCTGATACCATCAGTGCCATCTCCGCCGCCGGAGCCAATATCTTTGTGGCCGGTTCCGCGGTTTTCTCCGGCGACTACCGGGAGACGGTGGCAGCCCTGAAAAGCCGCTGGTAGAAGCCGTTTGCTAGCGTACCCTCACCCTGTTGCCCTGAGACGCCTCATTATCCGCCATACCCCACAGTGCCGAATTACGGCGGGAGATGGTCCGCACCTTGATATCCCTGGAGTCACTTTGGCCTGCGGCATCCACTGCCGTAACCCGCAGCACGGGTCCGGGCTCAGCTGAGGTATAAAAGGAGGACGGCACGGCAAAGGTAATAACGGATCCTTCCTCATTGTTCTTTTTAATCTGCACCGGTACCCCGGATATCTGCTCCCAGCGGAAACTCAGCTTGCCTCTGGCCTCGTCCCTGGTGGGGCTTGCATCAATGCGCACGGTTTCACCGACCATATAGCCGCCGGCCATTTCACCGAGGCGTATATCAGGGGGCAGATCGCCACGACTGACCAGCATGGTCACCTTGCCCGGGTCGGAGCTCAGTCCTCCCTGCTTAAAACGGTATTGGAGAACATCCTTGCCGCTATAGTCAGGATCCGGACGGTAGACGTACCTGCCATTGTCAACTTTGCTCAGGCTGCCCTTCAGGTGGGAATCGTCAATTTCGACATAGATCTTGGCAGTGAAGGGACTGTGATTTGCCTCACGCCAGATACGCGCCATGTCTATAGTCACCTTATCGGTACTTGCCGTATCAAAGGTCTTATTTTTGACATGGACCTTAGGCCTGCTTGGCTGTAGAGGGATCTTCGCCGCCTCTGCCCGCTGCTTTTCTTTTTCCTCCGCCAGCTTGGCCAGATTCGGCCCGGTAATAATCACCTTGGCCAGGGCGCTGCTCTCTTTTCCGTCCGTGGCCTTGTACTCGAAGCGATCCTCCCCCGGGAAATCGTTATTCGGCAGATAAACCAGCGAAGGCGCATCGCCGGACAGACGGCCATACAGGGGCGGGGTGGTCACTTCATAGGTGATCGTATCGCCGTCATCATCCTTGGCAACGAGGGTTACAGGTACTTCCCCTCCGGTTTCCGGCATGGCATACAGGCTGTCACCGACCACCGGAACATTATTGACTCCCTCAGGCGGCGGTGCCGGCTCCTCCACCTGCGCCACCGGTTCGCCATTCTGTATGGGAATCGCCGGCTCTTTTTTACTGCCGGACCGGAAAAAAAACAGGCCGGACACAATGACCAGGACGAGGCAGACGGCTACAGCCCCAACAACGGTCCTGTTGATCGACTCAGGCAGAAAGGGGAGAAAGCCGCCTGTTCCCTGGTCATGGGCATGTATTTCATGGTTCATATCATCAATAATGTCACCGGCCACTGTTGTTTCTCCGGAGGCGGTATTATTTGCCTGTTCGGCATTGCCCACCTCCAGAAAATCGTCATCGCCCTCCAGCACATCGGCAAGATCCATCTCCTCGGACGGGAACGGCTCTTCAGCCTCATCATCGTCAAGCCCTGAAAAAAGCTGATCAATTTCATCCTGATCCACATCCAGCCCTTCGCCAAGACCAACCTCTCCGGCTGGGCTGGCTGCCAGGAAGTCACCGGCAACAGGCTCTTTTTCCTGTTTGTCAGCACCGCGCAGGAGCGCGTCAATATTGTCCTGATCAAGCTCTCCCAAATCGCCGGACTGGGGAGAATCGTCATCATCAGCCCCTAAAAGAAGGTCTATATTGGCCTGGTCCAGTTCATCGCTGACGTCCTCCTCCTGTTCCGCAGGGGCAGCAGCCTGTTGGCCGGGGCTTTCCTCCAAACCGCCGAGCAGGGCATCAATGTTGGCCTGGTCAAGCTCCAGAGAGACATTATCATCAGGGGCTTCGGCCGGTTCGTCATCCCCGCTGCCGCCGAGCAGGGCATCGATGTTGGCCTGATCAAGCTCCACCAAGGCATCATCCTGAGCGGCAGCTTCCACCGGTGCCGGTTCTTTCTTCTCAATATCCTGGTCCCCGCCGAGCAGGGCGTCGATATTGGCCTGATCAAGCTCCACCGAAGCATTGTCTGCCGACGCCTCTTGTGCATCCGGTTCAACATCGCCGGATTCTAAGCCGCCACTCAGCAGGGCATCAATGTTCTCCTGATCAAGTTCACCGGAAAATTCCTCAGAATCGTCCAGATCTTCGAGCCAGTCATCAAGATCAGAGGTTGTCTGTTTTTCGTCCGCCATGGCCAGACCCTTTGTCAGTTATTTTTATAACTTTCAACATACGAATGTAAAAACCTGTAGATAGGTTCAGACATCTCCACATTCACCACATAGGACCGCCCCTCACCGCGAAGATTTCTGCCGCTAATATGAACCCGCAGATAACCATCCATCTCCTCGATGACACCTTCCATTTTCTGGGTGTATTTATTTTCTGCCAGGTAGGTTGCCCCCGGTTCACGGTTGATCATGGCGGCCATCTGATCCGCCAGGGTGATGCCGATCATGGTCATTTTATGGACCTTGTAATCGCTGACCACGGCAAACGGTGACACCTCCACCGCTTCCGCCCCGTAAAAACCCTGGAAAACCCCGCTGGCATCATCACATATCAGGGTAACAAGTTCAGCCAGATTGGAATAGCGATGGTAGCTGATCCGTTTTGCATAATCGTCCCGGACAATAATGTCCCCAGCTGCTTCATCCATGGCCCACAGCGATGGAACAAGAGGCGGAGACAGCAAAGGCAAGGACAGCAGTGCTGCAGCAAATCCCAACAGTTTTTTGTGCAATGTCTTCATATTGATCATACTCCCGGCCCGGCAGTTAGTTGTTTATTCCCCTGACAGCAATGGTCAATGGCTGATCTCCTGCCTGAAAAAAGGCAAGCAGATCCCTGGTTAAAGGCATGGTATAGCGCCAGGATGATTTTACCAGCCCATCCTGCAGGCTCACCATTCTTCCCTGGATGATCAAGGTTTTTCGGGTATTGCTGAAGGTCGACACCACCACATAATCAAGCTCGGGAGCAATATTGGCGAGTTCACCGATATTCTGGGTCAAAATAAATTCACCGGTCTGGGCAATAATGTTGATCTCCTTGCCCAGGCGCAGTTCAGTCACCTTGAGCCCCCGGTCAGCCAGGTCGGTCAGCAGATACTCGGCCATTACCCGGCCGAACTCCGTATCGCGCTTGAGATCAGACAAAGGGACGGCTGCAACAACAGCAACCCGGGCGGAATAGTTCTTTTCTCCGTCCTCTTTCAGCTCGTAATAGACCTTGCCGGCCACTTCTTTGGAAATATCGGAGAGCTGGCTTTCCGTTGCCTGGGAACGGGAGCTTTCCGGCATGTATTGATAAATCCGGTAGCGGGGTTCGGGATTTGTGGGCATCTTACTGGTTTCCGGCATGCCCTGGGTATTTTCATCAATCTTGAGATAGGCGTTGGGGAAGGCAGCTTTGCTTTCGGTCATCGCCGGTTGGCTTTCCGGCAAGGTCGAAGTCGGCTGGGCAGGCATTACTATCTGGCCTTCCGTAACCGTGGCACTGGGCTGGGGGGCCATTGCCGTCTCCTGCTGGCCGGCCATGTCACCGGCAGGGGCGCAGCCGGCAGTTGCAAAGTTCATAAACGCCACCAGAGCCGCGCACACCGCCACTTTTATCTTGATTGCCTTCATCTGTTTCCCCCTTTGTATAAATGCAAACTGTACATTTTAAAGTACATAGGTTTTCATATCACATTTCAAGTTTTTTCATGTAAATCACCCCGGCCGATTGCTTTTTGGCAGCAGCGGTGTCCTGCAGCATCAGGCTGCCCAGGGAATTGCGCGGGAAAATAACCGTAGCGCTGGACAGCAATTCGCCCCTCCGGTTATCAACAATGCTGGCGTTGACGATAATTTCCCTCTCCCCCACCAGATAAGTGCCGGTGAGCATGGCGCCGGCCTCATGGGAAGAAGGGATCTCCTCCGGGTTGCGGGACAGGCCGAATTCGCCTCTTTTCTCCTGCACCACCACACTGAGATTCTTCCGCATCTCAATGACCTGATAGGAATAACGCTGCATTTCATTCATCAGCTGTCCGGCCACATAGCGGCCGAATGATGATGTTCTGTAGAGATTGTTGATATCGACAAAGGTGGTGACCACGAGTCCGTCAGCCAGGGTACCGTTCAGGGGATCCGGGTCCTCAAGGGTCATGACCAGGTCTTCCGCCATGCACTGAATCTTGTGCCTCAGCTCATACGCCTCGCCTTTCTCGGCATCGACTGAGACGCGGAATCTTTCCGGTTCAAGGTAGGCCGGTGTCATCCCCGCCTCGTTAGACTGAAATGACTTTGCCTGCCCACAAAAAACAAACAGGGAAAAAACAGAAAACAGCAGCAGTGATTTTACCTGAGACATATGGTTATCCTTATCAATTGTTGTCCGGATGGGAAAACAGAAAACACACTCCTGTCCGCTCAATGATAATCAGTATCTGAGAATCATTCCTGGACGGCGCTTTTCTTTTCCTGTAAAATCAAACATCGGTATAACCAGCCAGTACCTTTAATAAAAAATGAACAGGGCATCATCGTTTGTAAAATGTTAACGAAAATGCCAATAAACAGGGACTCAACATGTCGCCGGAAACATTACCCTTTTATTTTACCGGCTGTTGAACGATTCTCCCCGGCGCCTGAAAAAAAAGAGAATAAGCCCTGGATCAGACAACGGTTACATGCTATACAGCCCACCAGACATGTAAGCTGCCCGCACAGTGCGTGCATGAATTCAAAGTGACTTTTTACGCCAAAGAATGACCGATGAGCAGCAAGGAAATGTATCTGGAGGATGAGGTTTTCATTATTGAGGATGCCGGCGGCGAGATGCCGGAGGTGGCCATGCACGGCTCCCTGTACTTTTTGTGCAGAGACCCGGAGGGACCGGGCCTTTTCCTGGAACAACAAGACCACCTCCCCCTGAAAAAGGCGGTCATCAACCGCTATCAGACCATCATTCTCCGTGACCTGCAGCCGGAGAACAGAAAAAAAAGCATCTATCGCGGAATGAAAAGAAGCGCCATCAACTGGCAGCGCATGAAGCTTTTTGCCGAGGCGGAAAATCTGGCTATCGACCATGTGCGCAGCAAGGTTGCCGCAGCCCTGGTGGCTTTCCTGGAGCAGGAGATCAGTGCTGTGCGGTATGGTGAGAGTTCCTGCATCAACTGCAGCGGGCAGACCCTGGGTGAGTTTGCCCGAGAACTGGGCCTCTGCAGCGAAGACCTGGCCGAGGGCTGGCAGGATCTTTGCTGCGAGGATAATGGGTGACCCCTTTTCCCTACTTTGAAATAAAAAAACCACGCCTTTAAAGGCGTGGTTTTTTTATTTCAAAGTGCGAAGGTGTCTGCTCAGGCTTGCTGACCTTTACGTCTCAAGGCAGCAAGCCCGGTGATGGCGCTGCCGAAGAGCCACAGGGTGGCAGGGATGGGAACGGCAGAAGATTTCACTTCCATCATGGCGTACTGTTTCTGCACCCTGGCATTGGCATTGTCGCCAAAGGCGAAGGCCAGGATATCATTGGTGATACTTACATCCACCTCGTTCTCCATACCGGGAACATCGTAGCTGGTCGACATCGAAAAGGAAGCCGAAGTTCCCGTTGACATGTAAATATATTCTCCTAGCCCGTTGCTGATATTGTTTATCACAGCGGATCCGGTGGATGCGGTAAAAGCAATACCATCGGTGTACGAGACACTGGTTTCGAGAGCCTCCGCATAGCTGATTTTTGTTATGCGTTCATTCGGGGCGGCCAGAAGTTTGAAAGAAATGGTATCAAACTTTCTGTCCAGAGAAGGGGTTCCCGTTATGGACTGGGCCTCGGCCACAAAGGCGCTTACATCCAGATAGAAAGTGGTGGTCCCGGAGTTATACTCACTGTATGACAACCCAAAAAGATCGTTGGAGGTTGTAAATGAATCGATAGTGACCACCGCGGCAGTTGCCGCCTGGGCGGCGAATAGGCTGATGGCTACACCCACGGCCAACACTGCTAATTTCTTCTTCATACTTGTCCCTCCTCATTTATCATCATTTTCTTTGCTCTTTTTTTAGTTCATCGAATTGTAAGCATACATCGATAATTTTGTTTTGCAAAGAAAAAATAATTATCAACCTCAGAATTCCTGACATCACCAGAATTTTGAGGCAGAAGGGATTGATCTAACACCCCAGCTACAGCTTTCTGATTTTCTTGATCAGGCCGGTGGTGGAAAAATCGCCGACCAGCTCAATGGTTTTCACCTCCCCGCCGGCTGCCAGCACCTCTTTTGCCCCGACAATCTGCTCCACCGGCCAGTCCGCTCCTTTGATCAGCACATCGGGCATAAGGGCGGTAATGAGCCGGTGGGGGGTTTCCTCGCCGAACAGAACCACATGGTCAACGCAACCCAGGGCGGCAAGCAGACGGGCTCTGCTCGTTTCACTGTTCACCGGCCGGTCAGGCCCCTTGATGGCCCGGATCGATTCATCACTGTTTAAACCGACCACCAGATAGTCCCCTTCCCGCCGGGCCGCTTCCAGATAGGTGACGTGGCCTTCGTGCAGAATATCAAAGCAGCCGTTGGTAAAAACCATTTTTCCGCCCGCCTCCCGATAACAGGCAATTTTCTCCGGCAGCCTGTGCTGTTCGCAAATTTTGTCCTGATCCTGAAAACGGTAAGGGGTTCTGCCTGCGGTCTGAAATGCGGATCTGACATCAGTTATAAGTGACCGGTCAAGCCCTGCACCGCCGCACTCCTCTCCCTCCCCCGCCTCGGCCAGGACCACCCCATCCGGGGCAACGACCATGGAATGGCCGGCAAAAAGCGTGTCGCCGGTTGTGCCGCAACGGTTGCAGGCAATGACAAAGGCCTGGTTTTCTATGGCCCTGGCCTGAAGCAGAATGCGCCAGTGTTCTTTTCTTACCGCAGGCCATTGGGCGCTCACCACCAGCACCTTAGCGCCCTGGGCCAGCTGGCCCCTGGCAAGTTCCGGAAAACGCAGATCAAAACATACCAGCCCGCCCAGGAGGCCCCAAGGGGTCCGAACCGGCAGTGGAGTGTCACCCGGCTGAAAATGGCGGTCTTCCTCAATGGGGGCAAAGAGCTGCTGCTTGCGATAGGTGCCCAGCACGCCATCAGGCCCGGTGAAATACAGCGTGTTGCAGTAACTCACCCTGTCCTGGGCAACCCTTTTCTCCGGCAGCGACCCGGCCAGGCATATCTGATAACGGGCGGCAAGCTCTGCCAGAGCAGCAAGCATGTCGCCGGTCACCGCCGCCTGGGCGGCAAGCTCTTCATAAAAAAAACCGGCTGACCAGAGTTCCGGCAGCACCACAATCGCTCCTGGCGGAGGGGCAAGCCTGGCGAGAAGCTCCTGCACCCTGGCCAGATTTTTATCCGGCGCCCCAGACAGCACATTGATCTGAAGAAAGCCGCCATAAACAGGGAGAGAGAAATCTGTTTGATTTTTTGGATTTTTTAAGTATTTCATGATAGGTTGTCCGCAACTTAAAAATTAGCATCTGCAATTCCTGCACTAAGCCCGCATAATACATTATTTTTGTTCTTTTTTTTATCAAATTGATAGATTTTTCGATAATCGTTAGGAGATACAACCATGGCAATCATCACAAATCTCTTCAAAAAATCCCCCTTCGGCCCAATTGTCGAGCATGCAAAAAAGGTCCATGAGTGCCTGGAAATGATCAAGCCGCTCATGGAGGCCCTGATCTATGAAAACTATGAGCTCATCCATGAACTGCAAAATAAGGTCTCCAAGCTCGAATACGAGGCTGACCTTATCAAACACCAGATCCGGGAGGATCTCCCCCGCCGTTTTTTCCTGCCGGTGGACCGTGAGGAACTGGACGGTTTTCTCGAATGTCAGGAAAAAATGGCTGACTACGCCCAGGACTTTGCCATTATTCTCCGCATCCGCCAGACCAAACTGCATCCCCATGTACAGGATAAATTTTTTGATCTGGTTGACCAGATGTTTCAGGTAAGCGGCAGTCTCCTCACCGCTGCCGTTGAAATCAAAAACCTGGCCGAAGCCTCCTTCGGCGGCGCCGAGGCCCGTCAGGTTCTCTCCCTCATCAAAGGTCTTGGTGAAGAGGAGTGGAAGGCCGACAAACTGGCCCGCTCGTTAAGCATCGATATTTATAAACTGGAAGGCAAGATCGGCACCATTGATATCATCTTCTACGAAAAAATGTTGCTGAAGATCGGCGCCATTGCCAATGAAGCCGAAAACGCGGGCGACTTTTTACGGGCAATGATTGTTAAATAACAGGCAGTTCCTTTTCCACCGACCCATTTAACGGGTTTTCTCATATAATAAGGGTTTAAGAAGCATGGATGTTGTCATTATCATCTTCACGGGTCTCATCGGTTTTTACATGGCCTGGACGATTGGTGCCAACGATGTGGCCAACTCCATGGCCAGCGCCGTGGGCTCGCAATCCCTGTCCATCAAAAAGGCGATTATCCTGGCAGGCATCTGCGAGTTTTCCGGAGCGGTGCTGGTCGGTTCCAGTGTAACGGAAACCATCCGTAAGGGAATAGTCGACCCGAACATGTTAGCAGCCCTGCCGGCTTTGCGTGAGGGTGAAGCCGCCGCCCTGCTCATTATCGGCATGACCGCAGCCCTGCTCTGCGCCGCCTTCTGGCTGCACTTCGCCACCTGGGTGGGCATGCCCGTTTCCACTACCCATGCCATTGTCGGCGCTGTAGCGGGTTTCGGTGTTGTTGCCGCCGGCTGGAACTCCGTCAACTGGCACAAGATGGGCCAGATCGTGGCCAGCTGGTTTATTTCTCCGCTGGTTGGCGGCATATTGGCCTTTAGTCTCTTTAAATTTATCAGCACCTTCATCCTAGGACGGGAAAAACCGGCTGAGGCGGCAAAAACATATGCCCCTCCCATTGTGTTTTTTGTAGTCTTTGTCAATACCCTGGCCACCATTTACAAGGGCCTCAATCATATCATCAGCGGTTTAACCTGGCTCACCGGTACCACCTCCATCATCATCTCCGTGGTCCTCGGCCTGATTTGCTCCGTTATCGCAAAAATATGGATCAGCCGCCACCTGCGGGGCAAGGAAACCCTGTCCATTGCCAAACAGCTTGAAGAGGTGGAAAAGATCTTTGTGCCGCTGGTCATTGTCAGCTCCTGTTCCGTGGCCTTTGCCCATGGGGCAAATGATGTGGCCAACGCCATAGGTCCTTTTGCCGCCATCGTCGATATCATCAAACACGGCACCGTGCAGATGAAGGTCGGCGTGCCCCTTCCCATACTTTTCATGGGAGGCGCAGGTATTGTCTTCGGTCTCGCCACCTTCGGCTACAAGGTCATGGCCACGGTGGGCACCAAAATTACCGAGATCACCCCATCCCGCGGCGTGGCGGCCGATATTGCCGCCTCCGTCACCGTGCTCATCTGCAGCCGGCTCAGCCTGCCTGTTTCCACTACCCACACCCTGGTGGGAGCCATCATGGGCATCGGCCTGGCCCGCGGACATGGCGGCATCAACAAGTCGGTGGCCAAAAAGATCTTCGCATCATGGCTGATTACCGTGCCGGCCGCAGCGTTTCTGGCAATCATCTTTTTTGTCATTGGCCGTTACCTTTTCCTTGATAGCATAATCGATATCGTTCTCGCCGCCAGGAGGTAGCATCCTTGGCCACCTTGCTCTCCTGTATCATGCTGCTGGGCGCCATCGTCTTGACAGCTATGCCTGGCTATGGCCTCACCGCCGATGAAATAGCCGTTATTGCCAACAAACAGGAGCCGGAGAGCATCAGCCTGGCCAGATTCTATATGGACCAGCGCCGCATCCCCTCCGCAAATCTCATCACCATCAACATGAATCCGGCGGAAGATTGCCAACGCAGCGATTATGACAATCTCATAGCCGCGCCCGTCCTCTCTTTTCTCAACCAG
Organism: Pseudomonadota bacterium; assembly: GCA_018816555.1. Taxonomy (GTDB): domain Bacteria; phylum Desulfobacterota; class Desulfobulbia; order Desulfobulbales; family SURF-16; genus SURF-16. Next base: position 43,736 of record JAHIVT010000091.1, on the reverse strand, counting down.
CATTCCCCCCAAAATACTATCCGCTGTCTGGTGACCATGTACGGGGTACCGCTGAAAATCAGCACCCCGGCCCTTTCCGACCAGGGAAGCGAAACCATTGCCCAGTTATCGAAAAATATAGAGGAAATCACCCTGTCGCTTGATCACGGCAAAGACGAATCCATGCTTGATTCGTTAAGCGGCAAGATCAGCGATATTAAAAATCAGATATCCTATTACACCAAAGTAAATGACATGCGGGCCGCGGTGGATTCCGAACTGACCCTGGTATTGCAGACCCATCCCCTGGCCCACTGGCTGCCGAACCCCTATTATCGGGATCTGCATGACGAATTTCTGCCCTTCGCTAAAGAGGATGTGCTCATGGTGAGTCGGCTTGACGGCTCAAGCCCGGAGCTTGTCCGAAAGATGATCACTGATGCCCTGTCAGCAGAAAAGGAGGGCTTGCGCGGCGATGCCTTTTTTGATGCCCGTTGGCCGGATCCCGGCCTGAAGCAGGTGAACAGCTACGCCTGGTATGACCGGGCCATTCATCGTGCCGCAGAGGTTGTCAGAAAGAGTGGCAGGATGAGTAATGTGGTTGTTGATGAACAAAGCGCCCTGTTTCAACCGGGCGTTACGCGCGATGCCGCACTCTACTGCGGCTGGTACAGCCTGGCCAAATACATTGACGCCTTCAGTTGGCAGAAAGGGGCAGTGGGCTATCATATCGCCAGCAGCGAATGCAGCACGCTGAAAAAGGAAGGAAGCCAGGTCTGGTGCAAGAGGATGCTGGAAAAAGGGGCGGCCGCCACCATCGGCCCGGTGGGGGAACCTTACGTGAACGCCTTTCCGCCGCCGGATCTCTTTTTTGCCTTTCTCCTGGGCGGAAAAAATCTGGTGGAGAGCTATTTTTTCAGCCTGCCTCACCTCTCCTGGAAGATGGTGCTGATCGGCGATCCCCTGTATACACCCTTTGCCGATCATCGAGGCAAGTGATCCCTTCGATGTTGCAATATTTTGCAACATTCATTCGATATTAGCCTGGAATACGTATAGTTTGGAAATATGTTGTCTCTGGTGAGTGTTATCCATGGGAGGGCATGAATCGGTCCCACCGGATTTTTTTTGTTACGTATACTCTGCGGCAATCTTAAGAAATTCAGGAAACATCTCAAGTTGTCGTGCTCTTTCCAAGATAAAGATTGCCAATCTGAACCTCTTGCCATTTTTAACTGTCAAAAGGTGCGACAAATTACCCTATTTACAAAACAAATATTACTTTGTATGGGTCTGTTAGGATGGAGTAATAGATAAAGCTAAACCCATTGTGAAGTGGGGACAGAAAGCCACGGAACTTTAACAAGTTAGCCGGGTTGCCTTGAATATTGAGGTAGCTCGGCTTTTCTGTTTTTAGGGGGAAACGGAATCCTAGCGGCAGCATGGTCACCGGGAAATTATTTCACGTTTAATATTGAATATTTATCGTTATCAAGCTTGGCTTGCGAGATAATGATAAAATCGCCTACGTTTTATCGCAAACAGCCCATAACCAGCGAAGGGAATCGGCGGAAAAACCATGCGCGAGATAATAATTAGGTGGCGCCCGCTGCGCGCGGCGCCAACCGGCCTACTGACTTTGTTAACAGGATGTTGAAAAACGATTTTCAGCAATAAAAACGACCAGTTCTCAGTTTCTGCTTTACGTAAATTCAGACAGTTACGACCATCCACTTAGTATCCTTTCCATAAAAAATAGTAAATGTCAGACTTTTTCGAAAGCCTGTTAAGGAGGTAAACACCATATAGAGTGAACCAAATTTTAACTTTAATTAAAAAGGAGGATTTTATGAAAATGGAAAAAATAGTATGGGTTGTGATCTTATTAGTAACCGTTTTGTGTGGAGCATCTACATCTAGCGCGAGTTCCATTAATCAGTATACATTGCATCAAATATCATATGGCTCAAGTTTCGATGTTACTTCATATGGTCAACTCGACTGGGCTATAGTAGGTATTAATGAGAAAACTGGTGGAAATATGATATCCACTACCGGCAGCGGTAATACAACAACACTTGTTTCCACTGTTCCTGGGGGAACATCAATAGATTTTTTTACAGCTAATTATCCATATTTCACATACGTAGACGGTGCATTGCCAACTTCTTCAGCCCCCTTTCCTGGTGATCATTCCGGCTACCAATACGATAAACCTGCAGTCGATATTCTTCTGCCAGCAGGTCTAACACAAATGACAATTTGGATGTCAGCAGGGTATGTTGGAGATGCTAGTTATCAAGCCACCCTGGCCGATGGTACTACTACAGGTAATATCAGCTATTGGGAAGATGATGCCACTTTTTACCTTTTGCAGTTAAATATCCAGAGTGATGCATCACAAACATTTCGTTTTAGTATCCAGCACCCGGATATTGGTGATCCATACAGCAATAATGCAGGACTTTTTGGTGTTGCAGTTAATCCGGTTCCCCTACCTGCTAGCGTAGTACTACTCTTTTCCGGCTTAGGAAGTATGTTTGCTGTTCGTAGATCAAAAATGATGAAAACCAATAAATAATATTTGGACTTGGCTTCAATGAGGAATTAATAAAGCTTCATCAAAATATCCTGAATCCGTGAGGTATCACGGATTCAGGAGGATAGGGATGTCCATTAAATTATAAAATCCCCCCAACAACCGCACAAGCTTCCTGGCAGCGCTGCTTATGCGGCTTGTTCAGCCCTTGAGATTGCCACATAGAACATCTGAAAAAATCAAACTATTCTCAGATTATTAGATCTACTGTTCGTCCCTCGAAGAATCAGGAATTATGTTAACTTGCGGTAATGTTGTCAGGCGTATTCCTTGCCATGACAAATCTCAACTAAGGTGGGTCGTAAAAGATACATTTTAGACAGCAAAAAAGCTGAAGAAAAACAAACCGGATCATTTGCAGTTATTCCTGCTTGTCACCTCCTCTCAAAAGTGCTACTTCTTTTCGTTAACAAGGGAATATCTGAGTAAAAACTCCTATATTAATGATAAGGGTATGAGGCCCGCTTCAGCGGTTCAGTCCAACAGGTTTTTTACGTTGGCTACGCGCCGTAAAAACTCATATTTCGATAGGCATTATAGAAATAGGAAAATGCTATGCCAGAAGAAACGAATGCTCTGATTCAGAAAATTAAAAAAGCTGCTGCATCGGGTGCGACTGAACACCTTGTAAATATAATCAAAGCAGGGTTAGCAACGGCTCCGTTCTGCGGTGGAATTGCATCGCTCATGAGCGATTATATACCATCTTCAAAATTCCAACGCCTTGAACAGTTCGCCGAAAAGATTGCTCAAGACCTGGATAAACTCCAAGATCAGGTAAACGAAACGCAGCTTCAAACTGATGAATTCGCATACATATTTGAGAATTGCTTCAGAGGAGTGGCTGATAATTATCAAAGAGAAAAAATTGAGGCTTTCCGAGGGATTTTAATCAACTCTGCTATCGGTTCGAACCTGTCGGAGGATGAAAAGCAATATTTTCTTAATTTAGTCAATACATTATCTGTTCTACATGTAAGAATGTTGAAATTCATGGCAAAACCCAGTGACTATCTTAACGAAAACAACATTCCCCAAGAAAAAATTAGAGGTGGATTTTCAGACTTCTTCCCGATTGCTATACCTGGAATCAAGTTAGAAGTGATTGAATCAGCTTTTGGCGATCTGTACCGCTATGGCTTAATAAGCACAGATAAAACTATTTTCAACACAATGACATCCGGTCAAGGTTTACACCTACTTGGAAACAGAGTTTCTCCTTTAGGAAAAGGTTTTATTGAATTTTGCACAGCACCAATTAAATGAGGATGCATATCAAGTCAATTTAGGCGACGGTAAGGGGCGCGGGGGTGCTGACGCTGTCAGGCATTTGGGCGCAAAGAACTAAAATAAGAGAATTACAGTGAGCAAAAGGGATCTAAAATTAATCGCGGCTACTTTAACCATCATAGGTGCAATATTGAGTATACTGGATAGGATATACGCCCCTGACTATCTATTATTAGAAAGCTCTCCGGAATACCCGAATTTGTTACGAACGCTCGGGTGGTTATTTCTTTTAGTTCCGGCCTTGATCTATATAGTGCTTGATTTCCCAAATTTATTTCCTGGCAAGAACTCGCAAGACAAAGATTAACATAAAGATCATGGCAATAATGTGGTAAGCAAAGAAGACAACGAATGAAAATAATTTCGCCCAACCATGCCTTTCAGTCCGACACGCTTCGCTCGCTACTGAAGGCCACGTTATTCGCCACCCACTGTCTATAGATACGGAGGATCAAACAGATGGTCTTTTCATTCTTTGGCAACAAAAAAAACAATCGGCAAGAATTGTTGGCTGAGCTTGCTAACATATATTCAAACGATTTTGAAGGATCAATTGAACATGCAGTAATCGATGAAGGAGTCAACAGAATCGTTAACGATAAAGAAAATCTAAAATGGGATAATATTTTTATATCAAATTACATCATGGCCATAGCCACCATGACAATAGATAGGCACTATGCTCAATTAAAGAAAGACTATCATATAGGCGTCCAAACGGATGGATACGGGATTGAAAACAGAGACAAGTTTAATAACAATTTGTCGAAAGTTGTTACAAATATAGCAGTTCCGTTGTTAAACGAAAAATTAAAACATTCCCTATGGCGTATCACGCATGTTAGCGAGAAAGATAAAGATGATTTTTGGCGTATGTACAACAGCCAGATATTTTACGATCAAGGCATATTCCCTTTATTGTTTAACTCCATAGATAACGAACTAACCCAACGCATTAAGAATGATAATACAGATGCATTTTCATTTGAGTTAGTAAACAATGGAGTTGAATATGAACATGCTGTGGCAAAAACTATAAATGATTACGCCAATGGATGGAACGCTGAAGTATCTAAAGCAAGTGGAGACCAAGGGCTTGATGTCATGGCTACACGCAATGATGGTGTGTCGGTCGCCATACAAACAAAATATTACAATACCCCTGTTGGCAACAAAGCAGTGCAAGAAATCATTGCAGCAAGAGGGTATTACAAAACCGATTATGCTGTTGTTATATCAAATTCGTCTTTTACGAGGTCGGCCTGTGATCTGGCGTTGGCGAACGGCGTCGAATTAATACACCACAACTCTATACTTGATTATTTTAATGCAATTTCAAGTAAATAACTGCGACGGAAGACGGAAGAGGAATCCCAGGGCCAAGATACTAAACTTCAACCAGAAAATGCACCGGATAAACTGCTGATTTTCATGTTAGCCTAGGAGAAAAAAAGTGATTAATCCAGATGTACGATGGTCTTGCGCAGCTCAGATAGATCTCCTTGGGTTCTCAAACCATATTATGGTTGCAAATTGTGACATAAGAACGGAAACTGGCGGCCAAGCAATAGAAAGGCTTAACTCTTTGGAGAAAGCCATTCAGCTATTTGAGAATGAAAAAAACGAGTACCCTCAACTATACCCGAACGGGCTTGAATACTTCCGTTTTAATGATGCACTTTTTCTTGGAATCGATATTGAGAATCTTGCCCCCCCAATAGGGCAAACTCGTTTAAGTGGTGGTTTTTCAATTGAGCAATTGCGAGAAATATCTAAACAGGATGGGAAGTCTGACCCTTCTGGAACTGTAGCTGACGCTGGTGGTAATGTAGCTAAGTTCCTTGGACTTGTTGCAAGAATACATAAATACATTAATGCATGTGAGTTTGAGAAAAGCTTCCCAGGGTGTCGCACTGTTGTCGCATCAGGATTACGAAAATGCTTTAATACAAGAAAAGGAAAAGACGATTTTTTTTCTGCAAACTTTTCGATTTCAACTGCATACGAAGCTGAAACAAAAGGGAGTTCAGCTGGAATAAAAGGAAATCACCTTTATGTCGAAGATGATATTGCCGTGGCCATTTCATACTGCCAGCCAGCCTATGCGATCTTAGGGTTTTCTAAATTCGTTAATACTAAGTCGTCACTTGTAACGCCATACGAATACCGACACAAAGAGACTATACCTCCTCGCAGCACTTGGTCTGTTTCTTCCTCCATAGAAATGGACATTATGAAAAAACGTCACACATTCAGACGACTAAACACCTCTGTTTTATCAAACCTTCAATTATTTCAGGAGTATGAAAATTTTAAACACTCAGAGAACGACGAACTTGAAAAACAGGTACTTAATTCATTGAACTCTTCAACGCCATTACTTGAAGATGTGAATAAAAAGTCAAAAATTACTGATTATCCTTTTTTATCACTAAGGTTTAAGTTGGATATGGATTTGCCGCACTTTTTCGGGAAATAATAAATAATCGGCTAACAATTTAGTACAGTGGACGCGAAGAGGTCGGGTGGCCTAGGCGGGCAAGCACCAGGCGCGCCACCGACCAAGACGTTCAGCCCTTGAGATTGCCACATCAAATATCTGAATATTCCAAACAGTTCAAAACGTTATATTACTACTGTACGTAACAAACTATCTCCCTAAATTGTATAGTAATAAATTATGAGAAAAGAGTGTAGAAAACATCTTCGACTTCCTCTGAATTTTAAGGTGAAATTAGAGCTACCTCGTCGTGAATTGGTGCTGGGAGGTCATACACTGAATTTAAGTTTTGCGGGCGCTTTTATCAAGCTTGATCATATACCGCTAGTGCTGCCTGATGAATATATTAGTCTTACACTGTTGGGGCAGGTTGAATTTACCTGCAGGGTCATTCATTCTAATGCTGACGGGATTGGCTGCCAATTTGATTTTATTCAAATCAGGTACTACGAATTATTCAAAAAAATAATGCTGAGCAACGCTCCTGATCCTGAGCGGATAGTAAAGGAGATTAGACGCTGGGCGGAAACAAAGGGGTCGTGATTGAGTGATAAAGGTGTCCACAAACTAAACCAGAATGATCGTGCCCGCCTCCCCTTCCTGAACCGTACCGATTACGGCGCACTGCAGAGAAGATGCGGCTCTGATCTTTTTTTCCATGGCGGCGATCTGCTCGGGGGAAGCGGCGATAAGCAGACCGCCCGAAGTCTGGGGGTCATAGAGAATCATCTCCAGCGGATCAAGCTCGGCCAGATGATTGGTGACCCATTTCTCATAAAACTTTTTATTCTTATAGGCCCCTTCCGGGATAATACCCATGGAGGCAAAGTCATGGGTTTGCGGCAGCAGCGGCACGGCAGCGGTGTCAACAGTGATGGAAACCTTTGAGGCGTGGGCCATCTCAAAAAGATGCCCGATGAGGCCGAATCCGGTAATGTCGGTGCAGCCATGCGCCCCCACCTCAGCCATGGCATCGCCGGCAACCCGGTTCAAGGTGATCATGCATTCCGTGATGACCTTTTCCAGTTCCTCGCCGGCAAGCCCTCCCTTGATGGCGGTGGAGAGAATTCCCGTACCCAGCGGTTTGGTGAGCAGGAGTTTATCCCCCGGTTGTGCCCCGGAATTGAGCATGACCCGGTCCGGGTGCACCACGCCGGTGACGGAAAGACCATATTTAAGCTCTTTGTCTTCAATACTGTGCCCGCCCACCAGCAGGGCGCCGGCCTCCTTGATCTTTTCCAGGCCACCCCGCAGAATATCCTTTAATACGGACTTATCCATCTCGCCCAGTGGAAAGGCGACAATATTCATGGCCAGCAGCGGTTTGCCGCCCATGGCATAGACATCGCTTAAGGCATTGGCTGCGGTAATCTGGCCAAAACGGTACGGATCATCGACAATGGGCGTAAAAAAATCAACCGTCTGAATCAGGGCGCACTCATCCGTCAACCGGTATACACCGGCATCGTCACAGCCTTCGGCGCCCACGATCAGATTAGGATCGGTGGGCAGATCAAGCCCGCACAGTATCTGGTCCAGGTCCCCCGGACTTATTTTGGCCGCTCAACCAGCGGCCTTGACCGTGCCTGTCAATTTTATTTTTTTTTCAGATGCCATTTTTGCCTGGATGAATTATTGATTGATTCGTATAAAGTCCTGGTGCCGGATTATCGTGACGATAAATCAAAGAGCATCATGCACTGTCCGGCGGTCGAGCGGTTTTTTGCGAGACCGGCAACTATTGATGATGCCTGAAATGTTTCAGGCACCAAAAATCGGTGACGCTTCAAAGGGATAACTTCTGCATTGAGTGGCATGGACTCTTTTTCAACCGTCCATCACTCTCTCCAGAATAAATATAATTAAATCAGACCACCGCCTCTTTAACAACGATAAACTGCTTGGTGTCCGGCTAATTTTGTGGTTAAAATTGATTCCTTATGAAAAAATCCGTCATTGATGTACAAAATATGAGTTTTTCCTTCGGCAGCCTTTCCGTTCTGGAAGATGTCTCCTTCAACATCAAGGAACGGGAGATGATCGGCGTGGTCGGCCCCAACGGCGGCGGGAAAACCACCCTGCTGCGCCTCATGCTCGGACTCCTCAAACCTGACAAGGGTTCGATAACCGTTTTAGGCAAGTCACCGGAAAAGTCCTCGCACCGTATCGGCTATGTTCCCCAGCAGCGACTTTTTGATCCGCTTTTTCCTGTTTCCGTCCTCGATGTGGTTATGATGGGCCGGGTCGGCAAATCATGGGGGGGGCCATTCAGCAAAGATGACCGGGAGTTTGCGGCACAAGCTCTCAAGGATGTTGATCTGTACCACAAGCACCAAACAGCCTTTGCCGATCTGTCCGGCGGTCAGCGCCAGCGCACCCTGATTGCCAGAGCCCTGGCCTCATCGGCGGAGCTGCTTTTCTTTGATGAGCCCACAGCCAATGTGGACAGTTTTGCCGAACAGAATATTTATAACCTGCTCAGAAAATTAAACGAAAAACTGACTATAATCGTCGTTTCCCATGATGTGGGTTTCGTTTCCAAATATGTCGGTTCCGTGGTTTGCGTCAACCGCATGGTGCATATCCATCCAACCAGTGAAATTGACGGAAAAAATATTCAGGAAATTTACGGCACCGATCTGGCCATGGTGCGCCATGACCACCGCTGTTCCGAAAAAGGGCATACATGGGTCAATTTTTAAGAGACTTGCAAACATATTCCTTTCTGCAATACGCCCTGATTGCAGGACTTCTGACCTCCATTTCCTGCGGCATCATCGGCTCCTATGTGACGGTGCGTCGCATAACCTATATTGCCGGCGCCATTGCCCATTGCACCCTTGGCGGTATGGGGGCCGCCCGCTTCCTGCAGAAGGAATACGCCTTTCCCGTCACCCCCTTGCAGGGAGCTGTGGCCGCAGCACTGCTTGCGGCATTCCTCATTGCCATGGTCAAACACCACAGCAGCCAGCGGGAAGATACTGTACTGAGCGCCATCTGGTCCATCGGCATGGCGGTCGGTATTTTTTTTATCAGCAGGACCGGCGGGTACAACGAAGATCTGATGAGTTATCTGTTCGGCGATATCCTGATGGTTTCGCAAAGGGATCTTCTTCTCATCGGCATACTTGATCTGATCATTGTCGGAGTGGTTCTTGTCTTTTACAACAAACTGATTTCCGTCTGTTTTGACGAAGAGTTTGCCAGAATCAGCGGCATCAGGGTTGAGCTGTTCGATCTTCTGCTTCTGCTGATGATCGCCCTCACGGTGGTGCTGCTGGTGCAGGTGGTGGGTATTGTCATGGTGGTGGCCATGCTGACCCTGCCCGCCGCCGGGGCCGGTTTGCTGGTCACGCGGCTCTGGCATATGATGGTGACCGCGATATGTCTCTGCCTGCTGTGTACAACCGGCGGACTGGCTATCAGTTATCAACTGGATTTTCCGGCAGGAGCCACCATCATCATCATGGCCGGCATGGTCTACTTCTTCATTATTGCCTTAAAGAAGAAATGGGGGAAAGCGTAATGTAGGGGCGTTTCGCGAACCTCCCTTACCCAAACCGCTCCTGCTTAATATTCCATCTCCTCTTTCTGATCCCTGGTCAGCAGTGACATCACGGCCTGCTGGCATGGTTTATCCTCGTAAAGCACCTTATAGATCTGCTCGAGAATCGGCATATCAACCCCTTCCCGCCGGGCAAGCTTCCAGGCGGATCTGGTAGTCTTCACCCCTTCGGCCACCATTTCCATCTCAGCAAGAATGGTCTGCAGCTTTTTACCCTGGCCCAGTTTTAGTCCCACCGTTCTGTTGCGGCTTAAATCCCCCGTGCAGGTGAGAACAAGATCACCCATACCGCCCAGCCCCGAAAAGGTCAGAGGATTTGCCCCCATCTTCACTCCCAGCCGGGTTATTTCGGCGAGCCCCCTGGTGATCAGAGCGGCTCTGGTATTGGTGCCGTAACCCAGCCCGTCACTGATACCCGCGGCAATGGCCACGATATTTTTCAGTGCCGCTCCGAGTTCCTGGCCGATCAGATCTGTGCTGGCATAAACCCGAAACCTCTCGGTGAAAAAGATATCCTGAATCCGGGCCGCCACCTCCTTTTTCCGGGCCGCCACCGTGACGGCGGTGGGAATACCGGCTGCCACCTCCTTGGCAAAGGACGGCCCGGTGAGAACGCCGATCTCGGCATTTATGCCGTTTCTACCGAGTTCGTCTTCCATTACCTGGCTCATGGTCATCAGACTGTCGTTTTCTATGCCCTTGGTGGCGGAAACCACGATGCATTCTTTGCCGAGAAAAGGGACAAGCTGCTGGAAAACAGCGCGAAAAACATGGGAAGGAACCACCATGAGAATAAATTTTTTGCCGCTGATTACCTCTTTAAGGGTCGAAGAGGCTTGTACCTTTTCATTTAAGGTAAAGCCGGGAAGATATTTTTTATTTTCCCGCTCCCGGTTGATGGCATCGACCCGCTCCGGCCGATGGGCCCATAAATGGACCCTGTGACCCTTATCGCCGAGCAGCTTTGCCAGGGCGGTACCCCAGCTTCCCGCCCCGATCACCGCTATGAATTGTTCGTGCAGTAAGCTCATGAACTCTGATCTTCCGTTTCCTCTCCATCTTCATCATCTTCATCCACGGCATCGGTGGCAGGGACCATATCCATGGCCACCACCTTTTCACCCGATTCCAGATTAAACAGCGTCACACCCTGGGTGGCTCGACCGATAACCCTGACTGCGCTCATATCCATCCTGATGATTTTGCCCTGATCGGTGATGAGCATGATCTCATCTTCCTTGGTAATCTGGCAGGCGCCGATGATGTTGCCGTTTCGTTCACTGGGCTTGATGGCATAGACACCCTTGCCGCCTCTTTTTATCAGCCTGTACTCTTCCACCGGACTTCTCTTACCAAAGCCGTTTTCCGTGACCACCAGAATGGAATCATCGCTGTCAATGACCACTGCGGCCACCACATGGTCATTTTTGGCCAGCTTGATGCCGCGCACGCCGGCGGCTGTTCTGCCCATGCTCCTCACGTCATCTTCATTAAAACGAATAGCCATGCCCTTGTGGGATACCAGAAGAATCTGACTTGTGCCGTTGGTAATGGCGGCACTGATAATTTCATCGTCTTCCCTGATGGTCAGCGCTATTTTTCCTTTGCGCATCGGTCTGGCGAATTCGGAAATAACCGTTTTCTTCACCACACCCTTTTTGGTGACCATCAGAATATAGCATTCTCTGTCGGTGCAATCAAAGCTCGTAACCGGCAGAATGGCGGCCACCTGCTCATTTTCGGACAGCTCAAGCAGATTGACGATGGCCTTGCCTCGGGCAATACGGCTGGCCAGGGGAATTTCATAAACCTTACGCCAGAAAACTTTGCCATGGTTGGTGAAAAATAGGAAGGTATCATGGGTTGAGGCAAGATAGAGATTGTTGACAAAATCCTCTTCAACCGCGGTGATACCCTTGATGCCCTTGCCGCCGCGCCGCTGGGAACGGTACAGATCAACGGAATTTCGCTTGATATAGCCGCCATGGGTGACGGTTACCACCATGTCTTCCGTCTGGATCATGTCTTCCGGCAGAATCTCATCCGGGGCGTCAATGATCTCTGTCCGCCGTTCATCTCCATAGAGTTGTTTGATTTCCAGAGACTCATCCCGGATAATCTTCATGACAAGGGTTTCATCAGTTAAAATTTGTTTATACACTGCTATTTTTTCCAGCAGTTCGTTAAGTTCGCTGATAATTTTTTCCCGTTCCAGCCCTGTCAGTTTCTGCAGCCGCATATCAAGGATGGACTGGGCCTGTATCTCGGAGAGATTAAACCTCTCCATGAGTCCCAAGCGGGCTTCCGACGGATTTGCCGATGCCCGGATAAGGGCCACGACCTCATCCATGTTGTTGATGGCTACTGTCAGTCCTTCCAGTACATGGGCCCTGGCCTCGGCTTTTTTCAGATCAAAATCCGTACGCCGGTAAACCACAGTTTTTCTGTGCTGGATAAAGTGCTCCAGCATCTGTTTGAGGTTAAGAACTTCCGGCCGGGAATTGACAATACTCAAGAATATGATGCCGAAGCTCTTCTGCAGCGGGGTCATCTTGTAGAGCTGATTGAGCACCACATCGGCAAACTCATCTTTTTTCAACTCAAGAACGATGCGCATGCCGTGGCGGTCTGACTCATCACGTATCTCGCCAATTGATTCAATCTTTTTTTCCTTGATCAACAAGGCAATTTTCTCCACAAGTCTTGCCTTGTTCTGCTGATAGGGAATTTCATCAATAATAATGGATTCGCGATTTATCTTTTTGCTTTTTTCTATATGGCTTCTCGCCCGCATTAAAACAGAGCCGCGTCCGGTTTCATAGGCCTCCCGTATGCCGGCCCTGCCGCAGATAAAACCGCCGGTGGGAAAATCCGGCCCGGTAATATGCTCCATCAGGCCATTCACCGTAATATGCGGGTCATCTATCATGGCAATGATCCCATCCATAATCTCATTGAGATTATGCGGCGGGATATTGGTCGCCATACCGACGGCTATACCGGAAGAGCCATTTGTCAGCAGGTTGGGTATTTTGGTCGGAAAGACTACCGGTTCAGCCAAGGAATTATCGTAGTTCGGGATAAAATCAACCGTTTCTTTTTCCAGATCAGCAATTATTTCCTGATCCAACTTGGTCATCCTGGCCTCGGTATAACGCATGGCCGCCGGGGAATCACCATCAACGGAACCAAAGTTTCCCTGGCCGTCCACCAGGGGATAACGCATGGAAAAATCCTGGGCCATCCTGACAATGGTATCGTAGGCAGCCGTATCACCATGGGGGTGAAATTTACCGATGATATCACCGACGATTCTGGCTGATTTCAGATAGGGGCGGTTATGATAATTGCTCAGTTCCCGCATGGCAAAAAGAGAGCGGCGATGAACGGGTTTGAGCCCGTCCCGTACATCAGGCAGGGCCCTTCCTATGATGACGCTCATGGCATAATCGAGATAGGATTTTTTCAGCTCTTTTTCTATGGAAATGGTCGGTGATAAAACTTGCTCGTTTTCAGTCATAAATATCGCTTTACAAAAATATTAGTATTGAAGCTCCAAGTGTTTCCCTTACCCATTGATACAAATTGCACACTTCAAGCGCAAAAAATCTTTTTTATTTAATATTGAGCCTCTTGCCTGATATAAAAGCGCTTCTTTGACGAATAAGCTTATACCCGGCGATGTCTGGTGAAATTGCCTGAAAACCATCAAATATCAAGTTCAGTTACTTCCAATGCGTGGGTATTGATAAAATCCCTGCGTGGTTCAACCTTATCACCCATGAGGGTGGTGAAAATGTCATCCGCCTTTTCCGCATCATCAATTTTTACCTGCAGCAGAACTCTGTTTTGCGGGTTCATAGTAGTGTCCCATAGCTGAATCGGATTCATTTCTCCAAGACCTTTATAGCGCTGCAATGTGCTGCCCTTAAAAGACTCAACCTTTACTTTTTCCAATAGTTCGATCCAGTTTTTCACCGGGATGTCTTTTTCGCCGGTTGTCAGGGTAAAGCTTGCGGTAACAAACTCCTTTATAGCGGGAAAAATACTGAGCGCCGAGCGGAATTCAGGTATCAACGGAATCTGCGGACCCACTGTAACAAAGATATGTGCTTTATCTTTAATGGCTGCATCAAATTCATAAGAGCTTGCCTTCCAGCGGCAGGTTCGTATATTACCTAGGACAACAGGTTTATCCGCGAGGTCGTTTTTCAATTGCATGACAAAATCTTCATCAATAAACTGATCGGCGGAATGGACATCGTGATCTAGCAGAAAATAAACCATTTCCTCCCATACATTGATACGCTGCAGATAATCGATCAATTTTCGGTAATAGGAGAGATTTTTCAGAATAGTGATGAGTTCATTTTCCTCTAAAATCCTCTCATCATTGACCCTGATCTTCATCAGCGAACTGGCTTGCTGAAAAAGATAATTGTTCAGATCATCTTCACCGCCGAAGAACATCTCCTTCTTGCCTTTGCCAATTCGGTAAAGTGGAGGCTGGGCAATATAAACAAAGCCTTCTTCCACCAGAGACGGCATCTGCCGGTAAAAAAAGGTAAGCAGAAGGGTGCGGATATGGGCACCGTCAACATCGGCATCCGTCATGATGATGACCTTGTGGTAACGGAGTTTATCTTTCTCAAAATCATCGCTGCCAACTCCTGTTCCCAGGGCGGAAATGATCTGCTTGATTTCCTCGCTGGCCAGTATTTTGTCAAAACGGGCCTTTTCCACATTCATGATCTTACCGCGCAAAGGCAGAATGGCCTGAAAAACCCTGTCTCTCCCCTGTTTGGCGCTGCCGCCTGCCGAATCACCCTCAACCAGGAAAATCTCCCTTTCCGCTGGAATTTTGCTTTGGCACTCGGCAAGTTTTCCAGCCATGAGCAGATCAATGCCGGAGCTCTTTTTGCGGGTCAACTCCTTGGCTCTTCTGGCTGCTTCCCTGGCTCTTGCCGCATCCACCGCCTTGGCAAGGATCTTCCTCGCCTCCTGCGGGTTTTTCTCCAGATAGATGGTCAGCTTTTCATTGCAAATGGATTCGACAATTGATTTTACTTCGCTGTTGCCCAGCTTTGTTTTGGTCTGACCTTCAAACTGAGGGTTGGGCACGCGCACGGAAACGACACAGGTCAGTCCTTCCCTTACGTCGTCTCCACCCATTTTTTCCCGCAGATTTTTAGGGACAATATCATCGCTTGCATAACGGTTGATGCATTTGGTCAAGGCCCCTCTGAAACCGGTGACATGGGTGCCCCCTTCCTTGGTGGGAATATTATTGACAAAAGCAAAAAGTCTTTCGGAATAACCATCATAATACTGGAAGGCTATCTCAACCTGAACATTGTCCTTTTCCCCGGTAAAAAAGATAGGATGTTCATTGACCACTGTTCTTTTGCGGTTGAGATATTCCACATAAGAGACAATACCACCCTTATAATGAAATTCGTCTTCTGCTCCGCTTCTGTCATCTTTTAATAATATTTTTACATCTTTATTTAAAAAGGCCAGTTCCCTGAGCCTGGCTTGGATGATCTCGTATTGAAACTCCAGTGTTTCCGTAAAAATTTCCGGATCAGGCATAAAAATTATGGTGGTTCCTGTCTGGGTCGTATCTCCGGTAATGCTTACTTCATCCGTCTTGATGCCATGTCTGTAGGACTGCTCATAAATTTTGCCGTTTCTTTTTATTTCAGCCCTGGCCCATATACTCAGGGCATTGACAACGGAAACGCCTACACCATGCAGTCCGCCGGAAACCTTGTAGGTTGAGTGATCAAATTTGCCGCCTGCATGCAGGGTGCAGAGAACAAGTTCCAGCGCAGAGACTTGTTCCGTGGGATGCATTTCCACCGGTATTCCCCGTCCGTTATCCTCTACTGAAACAGAGCCGTCTTTTTGCAAAATGACCTTTATCCGGGTGCAGTATCCTGCCAGAGCCTCATCGATGCTGTTATCTACAACCTCATATACCAGATGGTGAAGACCCCCTTCTCCTGTATTGCCTATATACATGGACGGTCTTTTTCTGACGCCTTCAAGACCGGAAAGAACCTTTATCTGTTCAGCACCATAGTCGCCGTTTTGTTCTGTCAAAATTTTATTCCTCAAAATAAATAGTTACGTGTAATCCGTTGAAATAATAAAAAAATTCAAAGGATACATACTTTTAAACTGGTTTATTAAACTTTTTACTCCGGTTTATCCGGAGTTTTTCATGATTCACCGCATGGGAAGGTATGAATAATCAAATTTCCATGGGCATAATAATGCTGATAAAATCAGGTTCATTTTCAGAGTAGACAAGACAAGGTCTGTCTTTCCCCTCAATAAAAAGTTTGACTTCTTCACATGTCATAACCTGCAGGGTATCAATGAAGTATTTGCCGTTAAATCCGAGTTTTATTGAATCTCCCGTGTACTTGACAGGATGAACTTCCTGGGCATTTCCTAAATCCATACTCTGGGAACTTAATTTTATTTCATTATCTTCAATATGGCATTTGACGACATTGAATCTGTCTTCGGTAAAAAGATTCATGCGCCGCATGGCATTCAGCAGAACGAGTCTATTGATTTCTATGAATTTTTCTTTGTTGATTATCTGCAGAAGATTGCGGAAATCAGGAAAATCACCGTTCATGAGACGGATGATGAGAATGGCGTGATCGCCCTTGATAACTACTTGTTTTTCTTCAAATCCAATAAAAAGGGTTTCATGGTGTTCACAGAATTTTTTTATTTCCTGGACCCCTTTTCTGGGAATAATGGTGGTTTTATCAAGATTAAACAGAGAAATATCACCTTTCACCTCTTTTTTCATCAGAGAGAGTCGGTGACCGTCAGAGGATACCATACGCAGATATCTTTTATCTTCCTTTATTTCTTTTTCTACCAGGATTCCTGTCAGGGTAAAATTACTTTCCGTGTCCAAGGCGACGGAAAAAATCGTTTTTTCAATAAGATCTTTTATATTCTCGGCATCTATTTCGATAAGGGATTCTTCTTTGTGTTCAGGAAAAGAGGGGAATTCATCACTCGCCATTCCTGCCAGATTGTAATCACTTGAATCCGCCTTTATTTTTACCCAGTTATTTTCTATCTCCTCGATATAAATATGCGCTGAGTTGGATTCCCTCACTATTTCAAAAAGTTTTTTTGAAGGCAGGGTGATGGATCCCTGGGAAAGTATCTCTGCCGGTATTATCTGTCGGATACCGACTTCCAGGTCTGTCCCTGTCAGTTCAAGCGAATCGTTAGCACTGCGAAGAAGAACATTTCCCAAAATAGCAATCGTACCTGGTTTTCCAGTAACATTCTGCATGGAGGAAAGAGCATATATAAAATCTTCTCTGGCGATATTAAGAATAAGAGACATGGTAAATCCTTTTTTGTTTGGCTGACGGAGATGTTTTTTAACCGGGGAAGTATAAAAAATAAGATATATATTAAAATTTATTCTATTATTATTAAATCTGTTATAATGTTAGAAACTAACGTAAAGATCTAATTTTATTATTTATTTTAATAAAAATAGAGTTTTGAAAAAAGGTGAAAAAAATAAGGGAAAAAAGTTTTCAACATGTTATCAAAACAAAATAAACACCTTACCCAAAAAAGTGTCGGTTAACCTAATAATTTACTCTGAAAAACAAAATGTTACGTGTCAAAACTATAGTTTAAAAACGAGAAAAATTCAATAATAATAGTATGCTCAACATATTTGTACCAATACATAAAAAATAATAATAAAATTAGACAGTTAATCTTTTAATTTTTAGAGTGTCTTTTCCTATGAAAGCAATGCCCCGGATATACGAATTTATCGAACTGATTTCCAACACCATGGAGTCGTATACAACCAGTCTTTTTTTAGCTGATGACAGTGATGCCGAGGGGGTAATTCTTTATTATTATCATTCACTCAGCCGGAATATTAAAAAGGACTGTAAGGTGCTGAACGGAGAAGGTATTATTGGTTGGGTTTTCAGGGAACAGAAATCGGTACTGGCCAGTTATTTCGATAAAAGAGATGCAACCACGCTGAAATTTTATGAAAAGGATGAAGATATAAAATCGTTGGTAGCCATCCCCTTGCCTGAAAATCATGGGGTGCTCTGTGTTGACAGCAAAAAAAGCTATGTTTTCACCGAAGAAAAGGAAAAAATTTTGAAGCAGATGGCTCAGGTTTTGGTCTCAATAATCAATGCAGAAAAAGAGATAAATGAAAAAAATATATTGGACAATCTTTTGACTTTATCACTCAATGCCAATGAAATAATTGTCCATACCAAGGACAAGAATGAATTTGCCAAGGAATTTTTAGAGTTACTGGTTGCAATAATTTATCTGGAAGCGGTTGTTTTTGTTTATGAAGAGAAAATTGTATATTTTACCTGCAAAATAAATAATAAAAGTATTTATAAAGAGTTATCGTATGATTATTTTGATCAATACGGTTTGATGGGTTGGGTATTAAAAAATAAAAAAGAGCTCTTTTTAGAAAAATTAAGCAGAAGCGAAAAATCCTTTATTGTTAATAAAGAGGAACCTTTTGAAAATGTAACAAATTTTTTGTGTCTGCCGCTTATTTCCAAAAAAAATAAAAAGGCAGGTGCATTGGCTTTTGTAAAAAAAGCCAATGAAAAGTGGATTGCCAAAGAAAAAAAGACCATGACTCTTCTCAGCAACCTTTTCTTTAAGGAATATCTTAACAAAAAATGAGTATATTTCCCGCGTTGTTTTCAAAAAACATGGCAATGGATCTCGGCACAGCCAACACCCTAATCTTTTTAAAGGGATCTGGTATAGTGCTGAATGAGCCTTCGGTGGTGGCTTATAATACCTATACAAAAGAAATTCTGGCTGTGGGAGCGGCGGCAAAAAAATATCTGGGAAGAACACCCCAGCATATCAGCGCCATTCGACCATTGAAAGATGGTGTGATAGCCGATTTTGTCATCACCCAGGCCATGATAAGAAGTTTTTTTCTGAAAATTCAGAGAATGAGCCGTTTTTTTAAGCCGTCAGTGGTTATCTGTGTACCCACCGGCATAACCCAGGTAGAAAAAAAGGCGGTTATTGAGGCAGCGGAACAGGTGGGTTGCGGCAAGGTGTATCTTATTGAAGAACCGATGGCCGCCGCCATCGGCTCAGGACTTGATGTTTTCCAGAACAAGGGAAGGATGATCATAGACATCGGGGGCGGCACATCGGAGGTTGCCGTCATTACCATGTCGTCTGTGGCCTATTGTGAATCATTGCGGGTGGCAGGAGACGAACTCAATGACGCGATCATCCGTCATCTCTTTAACAATCATAAGATTTATATAGGTGAAAACACCGCTGAAAAGTGCAAGATAGCAGCCGGGTCGGCCATCGATATCCCAACACTGGAACCTTATACCCTTATTGGCAAAAACGCCATCACCAGCACTCCGAAGGAGGTTACCTTAACGCCCCAGGAAATAAGAATTGCCATGCAGGAGCCGGTAAATGCCATCGTCGATTCAGTGCGAAGGGCCCTGGACAAAACTCCCACCGAACTGGTGACGGATATTTATGAAGATGGTATTTATATGGCCGGTGGCGGTTCACTGCTGCGCGGCTTAAATACCCTCATAGAAGAGACAACAAAAATTCCCTGTCACCTGACCCAGGATCCGCTGCTGGCTATTGCCATGGGCAGCGGCATTGCCCTGGAAAACCTGAAGGATTACAAAAAGGTTTTTATCAATTGAAGGATGATGGTTCTTTTGCTGCCGGCTTATATGAAAATTTAGATCCGCTTATCAATGATGCCATCAGGGGCAAGGTTTTTCCCGGTGCGGCTGTTGGTGTATCTGTAAACTGCGGCCCACTGAAAAAGTCTTTCTCAGCCGTCTGGGGCCATTCCTCTCTTTTCCCCAGGCAAAAAATACTGCGAAAAGAGACCCTGTTTGACCTTGCCTCATTGACCAAACCTTTTGCCACAACCCTTGCTCTCATCTGTCTGGTGCAGTCAAAGAAGATACATCTGGATGAGTCCCTGCCTTCGCTTCTGCGGCGGGATGTGCCGCCTGATAAAAAAAATATTACCCTGCGCCATCTGCTCAATCACTGTTCCGGCCTGGCCGATCACCATCCTTTTTATCAACAACTCGTAACTGTTGCCGAACAGGAGAGAAAAAATACTCTTCTTAGCCTCATTTTGGCGGATGAACTCTGTTGGCCGGTGGGCAGCAAAGCCCTGTACAGTGATTTAGGCTTTATTCTGCTGGGAATGATCGTTGAGATTCAGTCAGGCTTACCGCTAGACATCTTTGTCAGGGAAAAGGTAATGGCCCCTCTGGGGCTGGGGGACACGATTGTCTTTAATCCCCTGCAAAAAGATAAAGAGGATTTTGCCGCCACGGAAAACTGTCCATGGCGGGGTAAGGTGCTGGCAGGGGAGGTGCATGACGATAACACCTATGCGGTGGGAGGGGTATCAGGGCAGGCAGGTCTGTTCGGGGCCATTGACAGTGTACTCTTTCTGGCATCCTTTCTGCTCGAGGTCTGGCAGGACCAAGCCTCTCATCCCCTTTTCTCGGGCGAACTGCTCAGAGAATTTTTTAAGCGGCAGGATATGGTAAGCGGAAGCTCCTGGGCTCTGGGCTTTGATACCCCTTCACCGATCGGTTCATCCGCCGGCAGCTTTATCAGCCGAGACAGTGTCGGCCATCTGGGCTTCACCGGCACCTCTTTCTGGATCGATCCGCAGCGGCAACTGGTGATGGTGCTGCTGACCAACCGGGTACACCCTTCCCGGGAGAACAATCTGATAAGACAGTTCAGACCCCTGTTTCATGACCGGGTAATCACAAGCCTTTAATTTCAGACAACCTGATATTGGCAGATTTACTTTTGATACTTAAATTGGTGTTCGAGAAGAGTGCCTAAAGTACTTGAAATGCCCTTGTGCCCCTTGAGGGTATAAAATACTTGAAGTTGCGGTACTTTCTGATCAGATAACTCCTCTAACTTTAGGCACTTTAAGTATTTTAGGCACTCAAACTGGTAACAGGCCTGAATCTGAGATGGTGGCATAATTCATTTAAATTACTTTACGACTTCAGGAGTTCTTGCTTTCCTTTTTCTCCGGAAACATCCGTAAAATTTCATCCCGGTCAGCCGCAACCACCCCCCGTTCGGTGATGAGAGCGGTCACAAGCCTGGCCGGCGTGACGTCAAAGCCGAAATTCACCGATCGGGTATGTTCCGGCGGCACCAGAACCGTTTCAATCTTTTTGTCCCGGGTCAGGCCGGTGACGTAATTCACCTCATCGCCGGAGCGTTCTTCAATGGGGATCTGGCGGAGGCCGTCTTCAATCTCCCAGTCAAAGGTGGAGGATGGCAGGGCCACGTAAAAGGGGATGTTGTTGTCTTTGGCGGCAAGGGCCTTAAGATAGGTGCCGATTTTGTTGGCCACATCACCGGTATAGGTGGTGCGGTCCGTGCCGACAATGACCATGTCCACCATGCCGTGCTGCATGAGATGGCCGCCGGTGTTGTCGGCGATCAGGGTATGGGGAACCCCTTCTTCTTTGAGCTCCCAGGCTGTCAGTCGGGCACCCTGCAGCCACGGTCTTGTCTCATCCACATACACATGGACCTTGATGCCGGTGTGATGGGCCGCATATATCGGCGCCGTGGCTGAACCGTAATCGACAAAGGCCAGCCAGCCGGCATTGCAGTGGGTGAGAATATTGATCGGCTTTCCTCCTTTTTTTTTGCTGATTGCAGCAATAAGTTTCAGCCCGTGTTCTCCGATTTGTTGACAAAAGGAGGCATCCTCGTCGGCGATCTCGCAGGCCACCTGAAAGGATTTTTTGATGCGTCCTTCCCTGTCTTTTTCCGGGCTGATTTGCGAGAGCTGCCTTTCCACCGCCCAGGCGAGATTTTTGGCCGTGGGTCGGGTGGCAACCAGCCTTTGCGCGGCCTCCTTGAAATAGGAGTCAGCTTCTCCCTGGGGAGCGGCAAGGGCGGCGCAATACATGGCATAGCCTGCGGTTGCCCCGATCAGGCCGGCGCCCCTCACATGCATATCCCGGATGGCCAGGCAGAAATCGTCCACCGTGCGCAGCTCTTCGATGATAAAGCGGTGGGGAAGAAGGCGTTGATCAATTATCTTGATGATGGTGTTATCTTCGGCATCGGGCCAGATGGTACGGTAGTGAGAGTTTTTTACCTTCATGTTATGTCAGCTATCTCTGAAAAAAAGGTGCAATATTGAAAAGGATTTTTATACATTTTAAAGAAATCTGCTGAGCAGAAAATAGATAGCAAGACCCACACCTATGGATCCGTAAATGATCAGTCAAGGGGTGCAGTTGCTGCTTTTTCTTATTTTCTTTATGAAAAAAATGGCAGCCGCAATGGCTATAATGGCATATAAAACGGATTTCATTATTATTCTTATCCTTTTACCTCGGGGAAGAAAAAATATGTCTGGTAAAGATAATAATTAACATGTTGCCCTGATGAATTCAATGTTTAGAAAAATATCAGAGAATGTGATGCGCACTTTTGAGGCCCTGGCAGATCTCTGCTTTCCCCCCAGCTGTTTGGGCTGCGGTATATCACTGCAGCATTCCTTCATCCTTTTCTGTGACAGCTGTCTGGTGAAAATAAAATTTATCAACGAACCTTATTGCCCTTGCTGCGGTATCCTGTTTTCATCCGGGGAAAATCATCTCTGCGCACTCTGTCTGAAAAAAAGCTGGAATTTCACCAGGGCTCGTTCTGTGTTTGTATATAATGACACAGCGGCAAAAGCTATTCTGGGACTCAAATTCGGCGGCAGAAAGGCGGCGCTTAAGACATTTAGCAAGTTCAAAGAGCAATGCAGTCCATGCCGTGATCTGGTAATTCCTGACTCTATTATCCCTGTTCCCTTGCACAGCAACCGCTTGCGCCAGCGCGGTTTTAATCAGTCCCTGCTTCTTGCCAGGGCCTTTTATCCGGAGGAGAAAGAGAAAATAAAGAAAACAGCATTAAAACGCCGGCGTGATACCATTTCCCAGACAGGACTGGATGGCTCATCGCGGCGCAAGAATATGCGGGATGCCTTTCTGGTGCAAAAGGAGGCGGATGTTTACGGAAAAAAGATCGTGCTGGTGGATGACGTGTTCACCACCGGCACCACGGTAAATGAATGCGCCCGGGCCTTGAAACAGGCAGGAGCAGCCCAGGTGGATGTTCTCACCCTGGCCAGGGTGGCGAAAAACTGGTAACTGACCCTGTCGCCATGGGGTAGCTACAAGCCATTGAGCTTTGCCGCATATTGCCGGACGCCGGCGGCGATATAGCGGGCAATGGCCTCAAGATAACGGTCATCCTGCAGGCGGCGTACCTCGTCCTTGTTGCTTAAAAAGGCTATTTCCGTGAGGATGGCCGGCATCTGAGCGCCGATCAGGACGATAAAGGGGGCTTTTTTCACCCCGAGGTTTTTTACGGCTAAACCATTCACCAGTTCACCCTGAACACTGCCGGCCAATCTGGCTGATTCCTCAATCTTGCTGTTTTGCATCAGATCCTGCAGGATCTTCTGCAGATCACTGATCTGGCTCGCGGAGGCGGCATTTTCCCGGGCCGCTGCCTGCATTTCTTCACGGCTGGTGGCCAGGCTGAGAAAATAGGTTTCCACCCCATTGGCATGGATGTTCGGGGCGGAATTGGCGTGGATTGACACAAAGAGATCCGCCTCCTTGGTGTTGGCAATGGCGGTCCGTTCTTCCAGGGGAATGAACACATCCCGATCCCTGGTCAACAGGACTTTATAGGCGGTCTCCTTTTCCAGGATGGCTGCCACCTTTTTTGCCACCTTAAGCACTACATCCTTTTCCTGCAGACCGTTTATGCCGAGTGCTCCAGGGTCCTTTCCTCCGTGTCCCGGGTCGATGACAATGGTTTTCACGCCCAGACCGAACTGCTCGGCCAGGGTGGGGAGTTTTTGCGGGGTTTGCGGCTTCAGCCTGATGCCGGTAACGTCAATGACCACCCGGAAGGGGTCTTCCAGGGTGAAAATCTTGTAGTCTTCAACTGATTCGGTATCAAGCACCACCCGCACCGTGGTTTTGTCAAACTGGGCGCCCCGCACCTGCTTGAGCAGGCCGTCTTGTATCGGGATGGCATTCTGAAAGGTCGGGGCGATGCGGCTGTTAAAAAGATCGATATAGAGCCGCCGGGGCAGATCACCGTCAGCCTTGAGAAAGTTCTCTTTGAATTGCACGGGAAAGGATGGTTCAACGACCACTCTGGTATAGTTTTTCGTAGACCAGAAGCGGATGGGTTGGCTGAGAACGGCCATGGGCAGATCAGCGAGCTGCTCCTTTGTCGGCTGTTCCTCTTTCTTTGCGCTGACCACCGCCGGTTGGCTGGGCGGCTCGTGACCGTTTTTCATCCGGCGCAGCATGAGTGCCGCTGACCCGGCCATGTCGCCATCAGGGTAAACGGCAATGATCCGGGCAAATATTGTTTCGGCTTTTTTACCGTTACTCTTCTTTTCCAGGCAGATAGTGCCCAGGTTAAGCAGGGCATCATCGGCCAGATTGTCTTTTGGGAAAATCAAAGCAAGGTCTTCATAGTAGCCGGCTGCTTCGGTGAGGTCGCGGGGATCATGGAAACGGCTGTACATATCCTCATAAATCCGGCCAAGCATGAACAGGGCAAACGGCGCCTTGGCATGACCGGGATCACGGTGATACTCCATACGCAGGGATTTGACACAATTCAGCCAGCGGTCGCGGCTTTTTTCCCCCTGGTTGAAGGAGAGGTTGTTATATCGGTAAGTTGCCAGGTCAAAGCGTTTGCCGATAAGGTCCGGCACCCGTGATTCCGCCCATGCCTTACCCGGATAAGAAGGAATGATAAGCAGAAAAATGATGATTGAAAGAAAAATAAAGAAGTTACGTCGCATTTTTCAGCTCATAGAGCAAATGAAGAGCTTCAATTGGGGTTAAACGGTCCGGATCGATATTTTTGATCTTATTTCTGAGGGGGTCATCCTCTTCCACAAAGAGATTGAGCTGGCTCGGGTGCTTTGCCTTTGTTTTTTTGCCCGGGGCGATCCGTGGCCTGCCGTCGCTGTTGAGTTCACCCTTTTCAATGTTGTGCAGCAGTTCATGGGCCCGCTCCACCACGCGCCTGGGCACCCCGGCCAGGGCCGCCACCTGGATGCCGTAGCTTTTGCTGGTCCCGCCCGGCAGCAGCTTGTGCAGGAAGATGATGCTGTCGTCCCACTCCCGCACGGCGATGTTGAAGTTTTTTATCCGGTTATGGGTGAGGGCCAGCTCGGTCAACTCATGATAATGGGTGGCGAAAATGGTCTTCACCCCTTTGTTGTTTTTGTTCACCAGTTCCTCGGTCACGGCCCAGGCAATGGCCAGTCCGTCAAAGGTGCTGGTGCCTCGGCCGATTTCATCCAGCACCACCAGGCTCTTTTCCGTGACATTGTTTAAAATGTTGGCCGTTTCATTCATTTCCACCATAAAGGTTGACTGGCCCCGACGCAGATCATCCATGGCCCCAACCCGGGTGAAGATCCGGTCCACAATGCCGATATGCGCCTGGGCAGCCGGCACAAAGCTGCCCATCTGGCACATCAGGACAATCAGAGCCGTTTGCCTTAGCACGGTGGATTTGCCGGCCATATTGGGGCCGGTGATGATCAGCACCTCCTGACCGGTCTGGTCAAGCAGGATGTCATTGGGGACAAAGCGGCCGGCCGGAAGCGACCGTTCGATCACCGGGTGGCGCCCTTCCTTGATGACAATCTCCTCACCGTCATCGACCTGGGGCCGGATATAATTGTAACGCCGTGCAGCTTCGGCCAGACTTGTGAAAAAATCCACCCGCGCGATGAAGGAGGCGGCCCGGATGATGCGGGAGCTGGCCGCGGCAACCTGTTCCCTTACCTGGCCGAAAAGCTGATACTCAAGCTCGACTCTCTTTTCTTCCGCGCCGAGAACCTTGCTTTCAAATTCTTTGAGTTCCGGGGTGATGAAGCGTTCGGCGTTGACCAGGGTCTGCTTGCGGATAAAATCATCCGGCACGTTGGCAAGCTGGCCTTTGCTCACCTCGATGAAGTAGCCGAATACCTTGTTAAAGCCGATTTTCAGTTTGGCAATACCGGTGCGTTGCCGCTCTTTTTCCTCCAGACCCAGGATGTGTTTTTTGCCGTCGGTCATGATGGAGACCAGCTCATCGAGTTCCTGGTGATAGCCCGCTTTAATGAGCTTGCCTTCCCGCAGGGTAACCGGGCAGTCTTCCCGCACCGCCTGGTTGAGCAGCTCATGGATATCGGCCAGCAGATCGAGACTGTGGCTCTCTTCACAGAGAATTCCCCTGGTCAGGGAGGCAAGGAGCTGCAACTCAGGCAGCAGGGCCAGGGACTGCTTGAGGGTTGTCAGGTCCCGTCCGTTGGCCGTGCCCAGCACCACCCGGCTGTTCAACCGTTCAAGGTCATAGACGCCGGAGAGGATATCCCGCAATTTGGCCCGCAGCCCTTCGCCCTTGACCACGGAAAAACTGCCCGTTCCTGCCGCCACCACGGAAAGAGGGGTGACGGTAGGGACTTTTTCACCAACTAGAAAGGCCACCGTGTCGAGCCTGTTGTTTATTTCTTCAAGGTCGCGCAGGGGAAAGAGCAGGTTTTTTTTAAGCATCCTTGCCCCCATGGGTGTACGGGTCATATCGATGGTGGCGAGCAGCGAACCCTCCCGGTTGGCGCCAATGATGGTCTGGATAAGTTCAAGATTGCGCCGGGAAGAATCGTCAATCAGCAGCACATTGTCGCGCTCCAGCAGGACAATGCGCTCGATATGGGAAAGATCCGTTTTCTGGGTTTCCCGGATGTAGTGCAGCAGGGCGCCTGCCGCGCACATGCCTTCATCCAGATGCTCACAGCCGAAACCGGCGAGATTCGTGGTATGAAAGTGTTCAAGCAGGGTTTCCCTGGCATTTTCCCGGTGAAAGATGGAAACAGGCCGGCTTGTCTGGCAGAGGGGCAGCATCTGCTCGACAATTGTCTTGACGGCATCGGCCTGCTGATCGGCAATCAGCAGCTCGGACGGGGCCAGGCGGTTGAGTTCATCAATTATTTCCGCTGATTCCCGGTATTCAGCCACCAGAAACTCGCCGGTGGAAAGATCAAGCAGGCTGACACCCCATTTTTCCCGCAGGAAGACGGCGGCAACATAACGGTTTGATTTTTCGTCAAGGACCTGTTCTTCCGTCACCACGCCGGGACTGATGACTCGAACCACTTCCCGTTTGACCACCCCTTTTGCCTCTTTCGGGTCTTCCACCTGTTCACAGATGGCCACCCGGAAACCGTTGTTGACCAGCTTGGCCAGGTAGGAAGAGGCTGCATGATAGGGAACACCGCAGAGAGGGATTTTGTTGTCGGCGTCTTTGCCGCTGCGGCTGGTGAGGGTAATGCCCAGCACCCGGGAGGCGGTGACGGCGTCATCAAAGAACATTTCGTAAAAATCGCCCAGCCGGTAAAAAAGGATGGCATCCTGGTGCTGCTCCTTGATTTCAAGGTACTGTTGAAGCATGGGCGTTATTTTAAGCGCGTTATTCATGGTTGATGTCTTGCAGAAGTTTCAGGAAATCGGGCAGCAGCATGGCAAAGGTCTCGTCAATATGCTGGGGAATGGTGCGTATTTCACCAATCACGGTCATAAAGTTATGGTCCCCGTGCCAGCGGGGAATTACGTGAAAATGGAGATGGTCGGCAAGGCCTGCGCCCGCCACTGAACCGATATTGAGCCCGATGTTAAAGCCGTCCGGCCGCAGGTGTTTTTTTAAGATTTCCACACTGTGGCGGATATGCTCCATCAGGCTTGCCGCTTCAACCGGGGTAAGATCATGCAGCTCGCCCACATGGCGGGCCGGGGCAATCAGCAGATGGCCGTTGGCATAGGGAAAGCGGTTGAGCAGTATCACGGCATTTTGGCCGCGGTACAGAATAAGCTCCTCTTTATCGTGGGTCAGCTCCGGTTTCCGGTCAAAAATGCAGCCCGGTTCACGACCTTGCTTGCCCAGAATGTAATCCATCCGCCATGGGGTCCAGAGGTTTTCCATTGCTCACCTTAGAACCGTGGAACTTCCAGGATTTGTCCTGTGATGGTCTCACCGGCCTCCAGGATGGCATAGGTGCCGGGTGCGCCATAGCGGCCGGACCCCAGGAAACTGCCCGGATTGATAAACAGGGTTTCGTAGAGACGGTGGCAGACCGGCCGATGGGTATGGCCGAAAACGATGCAGTCCGCATGGTCGAATTCCCGCATCAGGTGATCTTCCATGTGATGGTTCACCCCCATGCCATGGATCAGCCCGATATCAAATCCGGCGATGTGAATGATTTTTTTAGCAGGCAGCATCTTGCGGCATGAGCAGTGGCACATATTGCCATGAACGGCATGGACTTCCCTGCCCTTGAAGGCATTAAGCACACTTAAATCGGTCAGATCTCCGGCATGGAGAATAATGGGGACGTCAGCAAAACAGAGGTCCACTAGTTGCCGGAAATGCTCGTCCGGTCTGATCAGGTGCGTGTCGGAAAGAATGCCGATTCTGGTGATCATGGTTTACCCTGCATGCTGACGGAAATTAAAAAAAACCATTCACAACCCTGCTGGCCTCTTGGAAGGTGACCCCTTGGACCATACAGCGTTTGTGGCGACTCTGCTGCCCGCTCATGATGCTGACGGAAGATTTCGCCACCCCGAAAAGCTTGGCAAGAAAATCGATAACCGCCTTGTTGGCCTTGCCGTCCACCGGAGGAGCGGTGATGGCAAGTTTCAGCTCATCCCCGTGCAGACCGCAGATACTATTTTTTGATGCCTTGGGCTGAATGTACAGATCCAGTGAAACCGAATTGTCCGCAACCTCGCGGAGAAAGCTCATTTTAATTTTATGTCGTGGAAAAATTCTTCGTCCAGTCCTCTATCCGGCCGCGGCTCCTTTTCTTCATCTTCATCAAGGGGGTCTTCCAGGGAAAAAAGCATATCCCCTTCGAGGTCCGGGATGGTGAGTCTCTCCCCATCCTCCTCTTCATCAGGTTCGCCGGAGTCATTCTCCTGCAGAGCCGAAGCCATCCCTTCCATTTCGACAGGGTGCGGGTCATCGGGAAGGTTTATCTTTTCATACATACCATCAACCTCAACCTCTGCCGCGTCGGCAACCGTTGGCTGCCCGTCATCCATGATATCAGACTGCAGCAGGGAAAGCGGGGTGTTTTCCGCCAGGGAAATATCCCGGTCCAGCCAGGTCAGATAGCTCTGCAGATAAGTGCGCAGCTCCTCTTTGACCTTGCTCTTGTTTTCCTGGAGCACTGCAATTTCCTGCGCAAGGGACTCTTTTTCCTCTGTGCTTTGTTTCCGCAACCGCTCAATTTCATCTATGCTTTGCTGCCGCAGTCGGTCTATTTCCTCCTGCACGCGTACACGTCTGGAATTGGCCTCCTGCCTGCTTTTTTCCTGCATTTCATCGGTAATTCTCTGGGCCGAGATGATGGCATGCTGAAAGGTCTTTTCCTGGGAGTAAAATTCATTGATTTCCATCTCCAGTTTCTCGACCTTATCTTTCAGCTCTTTTTTTTCAGCGTTGAGCAGGACAAAATTTTCCGCAATGCGCTCCAGAAAGGTGTCAACTTCTTCAATATCAAAGCCTCGGAAACGGACATGAAACTGCTTGGTCTGTATATCTTCAGCTGTCAGCGACATAGTAGGTACTCTCCTTCAATTTCGTAAATCATGATAAAGGCCGCAATCAACCAAATGACCGGGCAATACCATGCAGGGTGGGCACAACAAAACTCTGTAAAAAAAGAATGACAAGAATCAGGATCATTGGCGAAAAATCGATTCCCGCCCCGGATGCAAAAGGGATAACCCGCCGGATTCGGGAAAGCACGGGTTCGGTGATGTCATAAAGAAAGCGGACTATGGGGTTATAGGGATCCGGATTAACCCAGGAAATAATCGCCCGTCCGACGATGACCCACATGTAGGCGCCCAGCACAAAGTTAATGAGGTTAGCCAGGGCGCTGATAAAGTTGCCGATTACAAACATGATTTTTCTCCTTTGTGAAAATGGAGTGTAATTATTATAGAATGATTTTGCGAAGGAGACACGTCAAGAAAGTATTTTGTTGCAGATTTCCATCACAGCCAGGCTCGCCCGTGCTTTCGGCTGGGCAATGATAAAGGGTTTCTGTTTGCGCACTGCCATGGAAACAGCGCTGTCCTGCGGAATCGCCCCCTGGTAGCAGGGTTTTACCCCCAGGAAATTCTCCAGCACGGTGCTCATGTTGACAAATACCTCCTGGGCTTCTTTCTTGCTTTTCACATTGTTGATAATGAGGTGGAATTCTTTTTTATTATAACGGGTATTCATGATCTTGATCAAGGCATAGGCATCGGTCATGGCCGTGGGATCCGGCGAGAGAATGGTGATGTTTTTACCCGCCCAGTTGTTGAACCACAGCACCGACTCGCCCACTCCTGCGGCAGTGTCCACCAGCACAAAGTCAAAGTTGCCGATGATCTGTTCAAGGCTGTCCATGAGAAATGCCTGCTCCTCGTAAGAGAGACTGGCCATTTCCGGCACACCTGAACTGGCCGGCAGTACAAAGAATCCCGGCATGATCTCCACCAGAATCTCCAGGGGGTCTCTCCCCTCTTCCACGGTTTCCTGCAGGGTGTGCTTGACATTTAAACCGAGCATGACATCAACGTTGGCAAGACCCAGATCGCCGTCAATAAGCAGGACCTTACGGGATTTTGTCGAAAGGGCGGCGGCCAGGTTGATGGTAAAAGAGGTTTTGCCCACCCCGCCTTTGCCGCTGCTGATGCAGATAATCTGCGGTTTTTGGTTATTGTCCATCATATTACTCTTATTTCCCTCGGTTCAGAAAGCTGAAAAGCTGAGCCCGTTCTTCTGCGGTTACCTGGCATGAGTCATCATCCTGATTGGGGGAGGAGTAAAAAATATCGCCTGCTTCATGTTCCGCCTTTTGTAATTCATTAAACGCCATTTCCATAAATTCTTCTGCTGCGGGCACTGTGCGGGCCATACAGACTGCCAGTCCTATTTTCACCCTGGCAGTGATTTCTGCCGAGAGGGATTGATGAATGGCGCAGGCCTGGCGCAATGCCCTGTTACGGTTCAGCCCGGGAAGAAGCAGGGCCAGGGTGGCGTGGTCAAAATGGGCGAGGTGATGGTTGCACTCTATGGCTATCTCTACGGTTGCAGCAGCTTTATTGAGCAAGCCCCTGTCTTCATTATTTTCGTCAATTCTGATCAGCAGCAGAGAACAGGGCAGCCTGCTTTTTTTTACCCGGGCCAGCTCTGCATGGACACAGTCTTTAAAAAACTCCGCCCCGGCCAGCGCGTCTGCTCTGGCCGGCAGGGCAATATGCTGCGCTCTCTCTGTTGTTGGGGAGGTCTGGGTGACTAAGGGCTTTGCCAGTTCTCCCTTTCTTTTTGCTGAAAGGGTGCTGTCCAGAACCAGAAGGGCCTGGGGGCCGGTGCCGGTCTCTTCGGCAATCGGGATCAGTTCCACAGAAAAGCGAGCGGCCTCTTCCTCAATGAGCTGAAGAAAGTCGCAAAAATTTTTAGTCCTCGGCTGCTTGTTAACTTTTACCACCTGTTCAGGACACCTTGCTGCCTGGAGTGACCTGGGAGGAAACCGCGGAAAGAAAAAGCGAACCCTGATCTTTGATAGCTAAAACCATGCCATGGGAGGCGACTCCCATTAATTTGGTCGGTTTGAGATTGGCGACAATGATTACCTGCTTTCCCACCACCTGCTCAGGTTCGTAAAATTCGGCGATACCGGCAACAATGGTTCTTTCCTCCGGCGCCATTACCGTGAGTTTCAGCAGCCGGTCTGATTTTTTGATTTTCTCGGCTGCCACCACCTCGGCCACCCGCAAATCAATTTTTTTAAATTCATCAAAGGAGATCAGGTTTTCGTCTTCAGAATTTTCTGTTGTGGTCATGTTCTTTTTTGTTTTCTCTCCGGTCTGGGCCGGTTCGTTTAGTTTTTTCTTTTTTCCGGTGTCCAGCCGCGGAAACAGCGCCTCGGCCAGGGTGATGACACTCTGGGGCGCAAGCAGTCCCCAGACCGCCTGGGTGGTCAGATCTGCAGTGCCCTCAAGGCCAAGGGCCTGGCGCATTTTACTAGCCGTTGTCGGCATGACCGGCGCAATGGTCAGGGAAATAAGGCGCAGGGTTTCCAGCAGATAATAAAAAACCGTGTCAAGCCTTTCCTTTTTGTCTGCATCCTTGGCCAGATCCCAGGGGGCGTTTTCCACAATATACTTGTTGGCCCGGCTGATGACCTCCCAGACCGAGGCCAGGGCGCGGTTAAAGGCAAAGTTGTCCATTTCCCGGCGATAGGTGTCAAGCATGGCCATGGCGGTATCGCGGAGTTCCCGGTCGGTTTCTGTCGGGGTTCCGGGAGCAGGCACCCGGCTGGCGGCAAACTTGGCCACCATGGTCAGCGAACGGCTGAAGAGGTTGCCCAGATCATTGGCCAGGTCCGAGTTCTGGCGCATGAGCAGCGCATCTGTCGAGTAACTTGAATCAAGGCCGAAGGACATTTCCCGCAGCAGAAAATAGCGCACCGTGTCCACGCCATATGCCTCAACCATTTCAGCCGGCCGGACAACATTGCCCAGGCTTTTGCTCATCTTAGTCTCACCGATGTTCCAATAGCCGTGGACGTGCAGTTTCTTATAAGGCTTCAGGCCGATGGAGCAGAGCATGGTGGGCCAGTAAATGGCATGGGGTTTGAGAATGTCCTTGGCAATGATATGCTCGGCCACGGCCCAGTCCCGGGAAAAATTCCCGCCATTGGGATAGCCGATGCCGGTCAGATAGTTGATGAGGGCATCGAACCAGACATAGGTGACAAAGCGGTCATCAAAGGGCAGCGGAATGCCCCAGGTCAGCCGGCTGGTGGGCCGGGAGATGCACAGGTCTTCCAGGGGCTCCTTCAGAAAGGAGAGCACCTCGTTGCGGTAGCGCTCGGGTGTGATGAACTCCGGATGGTTGTTGATGTGATCAATGAGCCACTGCTGGTACTTGCTCATTCGGAAAAAATAGTTCTGCTCGCTGATCGCTTCCGGTGCCTGCTGATGGTCCGGGCATTTGCCGTCCACCAACTCCTTTTCGGTGAGAAAGCGTTCGCAGCCCCGGCAGTAGAGTCCGGAATATTCGCTGAAATAGATGTCTCCCTGGTCATAAACCTGTTGCAGGATGTCCTGCACGGTCTTGATGTGGACGGGGTCGGTGGTGCGGATGAAATTGTCCGGCTCTATTTCCAGCAGGGGCCAGGTGTCCCGGAACATATGGCTGATACGGTCGACATACTCCCGGGGAGAAACCCCGGCTGCCTGGGCCGCCTGTCCGATCTTGTCGCCATGCTCATCAGTGCCGGTCTGAAACATCACCTCGTCACCGCAGAGCCTGCGGTAACGGCAGTAGGTGTCCGCGACAATGGTGGTAAAGGCATGCCCCAGGTGGGGCTGGGCGTTGACGTAAAAAATCGGGGTGGTGATATAGGTGTTCATCGTATCCATTATTCGGAGTTTTTTTCTTTTTTATCGGTTTTACCCGGCATTTTTTTGCGCGGCCGACCGGGTTTAAGCGGTCGGGCAATTTTCTGGGTAACGGTTTCCCACTCTTTGCGGGTCAGAACCCGGGGTGGATCGGGAGTATCCTGGTCAATCACCGTTACCGTTTCCTCGAGTACGCTCTGCTGGATCACTTTGTAGTTCTTGCCCTCAATGGTCAGCTTTTTGCCGGGCCGGGGCATCTCTTTCTTGATGTCGCGGTAGGTGGAATACTCATAGGTGAGGCAGCAGAGAAGCCGGTTGCAGATGCCGGAAATCTTTACAGGATTTAAGGGCAGATTCTGCTCCTTGGCCATCTTGATGGAAACAGGGGCAAAATTATTGATATAGGAGGCGCAGCAAAGTTCCAGTCCGCAACAACCCAGGCCCCCGACCATTTTGGTTTCATGGCGCACGCCGATCTGCCGCATTTCCACCCTGGTCCGGAATTCCTGTACCAGGTCCTTGACCAGCTGACGGAAGTCCACCCGGTTTTCAGCGGTAAAATAGAAGATGATCTTGCTGCCGTTGAAATAGCGTTCCACCCGGATCAGTTTCATGGAGAGCTCTTGTTTTTCAATCTGTTTCTGGCAGAACAAAAAGGCTTCCTGCTCTCGTTCCATGAGCCGCTCGTATTTTTCTATTTCATCTCTGGTGCAACGACGCTGCACACTATAGGCGGTCTTGATGGGGTGCTCGGCCGCAGGATCCAGCAGAGGCCCCAGCCCGGTCACTCTGGCCGGTTCCGAACCGTGGTCGGTCTGGATCATCACCTCTTCGCCGGTTTTGAGATTCGTTATCTGGGAAGAGGCGGAAAAAATATGCTCGTTCGTCCGGTAGCGAATCTTATAAATTTTCTCCATCCTTTCCGGCTCTGTTGTCTGGTCCTGTTCCATAGAAAATTATTTTTTTACTCTGAATTTTTATATATGGTTACCCATGGGCGCATATGCCAAACGTTTAATATAACATCAAAGGAGCCCAAAGAAAAGGACTTCGCACACCAGGGTCCTATTGCAGTTGTGCAGAAGCTGTCGGCGGGCCAGGGAGATGCGCTGCAGTTTGTCGGATAGTTCTTCATGGTCCCATCTGTGGCAGGCTGCCGGCAGCAGGGAACGCAGATCACTGTTGATTATCCTGTCGCTGAGGCCTCGGTGGGCCAGCATGATGTCCCGGATCCAGCTGGTGATGAGATCCAGCAGCTCATCCAGGTTATCTTTGGTATCCCCGGCCTTTTCCGCCAGCTGAAAAACAGCCTGCACCGCGTCCGGTGTCCCCGGCGCCAGGGCAAGTATACTTTCAATAATCTCCCGGCGCAGCGGCAGGAGCTTCTCCTGATAAAGAAGGCGCGCCCGGCCCAGACTGCCCTCGCTAATAGCGGCAAGCGATGCCGCGGTCTGCTCTTCGATATGGTCATGGATCATCAAGGCCTGGGTGACCTGTTCATACGGGAGCGAGTAGAAGGGAACAATCTGGCAGCGTGACAAAATGGTGGGCAGAATGTCCCCCGCCTCATCGCCGGTGAGGATGAAGACGGTGTCGGCCGGCGGTTCTTCCAGGGTTTTCAGCAGGCTGTTTGTCACCTCTTTTCTGCGCATGGTAAGGTGGATGTCCTGAATGAGCACCACCCGGAAGCGGGCCTCAAAGGGCGGATAAATCAGTGTTTTTTTCAGCTCCCTGATCTGATCGATCTTCAGGGCGCTTGTTGTTCCCTGGGGCTCGATTTTCAGCAGGTCCGGATGGTTGCCGGAATGGTATTTCAGGCAGGAAGAACAGCGGCCGCACACATCACCGTTGACCGGAGCCAAGCAGTTGATCAGGGCGGCAAAGGCCAGTGCGCATGTTTTTTTGCCCACCCCTGCCGGGCCCCGGAACAGGTAGGCATGAGCTGTTTTCTGCCGCTGAAAGGAGCCGGTCAGAAACTGTTTTGCCTTGGGTTGTCCTATGACTGACTGAAACGATATTAGCATGGGGGGAGAGTACAATTGTAAACAGGAAAAGGGTTCCTGTTATATGACATCAAAGAGGCCCGGTTGTCTGACGTCCTGTTCAGCTGATGTTTTTTTCTTTTTTGCGGGCATGGCTTCCTCTTCCTGTCTTTGGGCGGAGTGGCCGGACAGAAAGAGAAACCGCTCCAGGTTGCGCTGGTATTCGCTCCATTGATAGTGGTCCTCTGGAACCTGGGCGCTCAGCCGTTCCACATAATTGATTTTAGCATCCAGATCATCGAGGAAGTTGAGGACAAAGGCCTCGTGCAGCATGGGCAGGGTCGGCGCACCAAATTCATATCTGCCATGATGGCTGAGGATGAGATGTTTGATCTTCATGGCCATATCGGCCGGGAACTCTTTGATCCTGCTGATTTTTTCCTGGACCATCTCCACCCCGATCACCATGTGGCCCATGAGTCTGCCCTGGTCGGAGTAGTCAAAGAGGCTGGAGGTGACGGAAAGCTCCTCCACCTTGCCCACATCGTGCAGGATGGCTCCGGCCATGAGCAGGGAGCGGCTGATGGAAGGATACAGCTCGGCTACCTTGTCAGCCAGCCTTGCCACATGCAGGGTGTGCTCCAGCAGGCCGCCTAAATAGGCATGGTGCATGCTTTTTGCCGCGGGCGCCCGTTTGAATTTCTCCAGAAAATCCTGGTCATGGAAAAATTTGAGCAGCAGCTTTCTGATCAGGGCATCATCAACGCTTCTGGCAAAGCCCTCCAGCTCCGCGGCCATTTTTTCGATATTGCCGGAGGTTGAGGGAATAAACTGGGCCAGATCCACCTCACCTTCGGCCACGCGGCGTACTTCGCTGATGATGAGCTGCAGATTGCCCTTGTAGCTCTGGGTTCGGCCGGAAATTGCCACCGCCTGCCCGGGGGTGCACTCCTGTTCCCAGCG
Organism: Pseudomonadota bacterium; assembly: GCA_018816555.1. Lineage (GTDB taxonomy): Bacteria > Desulfobacterota > Desulfobulbia > Desulfobulbales > SURF-16 > SURF-16. The sequence goes on along the minus strand of JAHIVT010000091.1, from coordinate 7,255 downwards.
GTCGGCGTCGTCCCAGATGCGGCCGGTCAGCTCCCCGGTTTTATCCATGATCTTCAGCGTCAGGAAGGGCTTGCCCGCCTTGGTTTCGGCCCGGATCATCTCTTTTAAGAGAAAGATCCCCTCCACCTGCTGACCGTCCTGGATGGTATTAATGGAAACGGTATTGCTCAAAACGCCAGGGTCTCCTGCCAGGCCTTTTTGAGATCAGCCATGTTTTCGGCCATGACAGGGCTGCCGTTAAGCCCGGTAGCTGTAAACCTGGGTTCCGCAGTGACCATGCCCACCCTGGCCCAGCCGGTATCAGCCATGGTTTTTTCAAAGGCCTCAGCCTTGTCCGGGGCAACGGTTACCACAAAACGGCTCTGGGATTCGGAGAAGAGCAGCACGTCATCCCGGTCAATCCCCTGGGCCGGCACCTGGCGCAGATCAATGTCCAGCCCCAGGCCGCCGGCAAAACCGCTTTCCGCCAAGGTTACCCCCAGCCCGCCGTCCGAGCAGTCATGACAGGAGGCCACCAGCCCTTGGGCAATTGCCTCTTCCAGACACTGATAACGGGGCAGGGCCTCTTTTTCCCGCACCTTGGGAACCGTGTTGCCGATGGCGCCATGCCGCACGGCATATTCCGAGGCGCCCAGTTCGGCATAGGTGGTGCCCAGCACATAGACAATGTCTTCCGCCTTTTTAGCGTCCATGGTCACCGCTTTGCGCACATCATCAATCCTGGCGACAACCGAAAAAAGCAGGGTCGGCGGAATGGAGATCTTGGTTTTACCCACCAGATAGTCGTTTTTCATGCTGTCCTTGCCGGAAATGCAGGGCACGCCATAGGCCCGGGCATAGTGGGCCAGCGCCTGGTTGGCCCGCACCAGCTGGGCCAGCTTGTAGTCGCCGTCCGGGGTTTTGTCGGACAATATCGGGTCGCACCAGCAGAAATTATCCAGCCCGGCCATGACCGAAAGGCTTGCGCCGACGGCCAGGGCGTTGCGGATGGCCTCATCCACGCTGCAGGCCACCATATGATAGGTGTCGATATCCGAATAGCGGGGGCAGATGCCGTGGGAGATGACCAGACCGGCAAAGGAATCAAACACCGGCCGTATCACCGCCGCGTCGCTTGGCCCGTCGTTGGCAACGCCGGTCAGCGGTTTGATGATGCTGCTTCCCTGCACCTCATGGTCGTACTGGCGGACCACATACTCTTTGCTGCAGATATTGAGCTGCCCGAGCATGCCCTTTAATTCGGCACCCAGATCTGGTGCGGCGGGAAGCTTCGGTTCAGCATAGGTTTTCTGCTCCCATCTGGCCTTCATCTCCATGGGCGGCAGCCCTTCATGGACAAAATCCATATCGAGAAAGGCCACGGTCTTGCCCTGGTAGAGGCAGTGGAATTTACCGGAGTCCCTGAAGGTGCCGAGCACCGTGGCCTCCACATCCATTTTTTGGCACAGGGCCAGGAAAGCGTCTATTTTTTCGGGCTGCACAGCCAGGGTCATGCGTTCCTGGGCCTCGGACAGAAAGATCTCCCACGGCTGCAGGCCGGTATATTTGAGCGGGGCCTTGTCAAGATGGAGTTCAAAGCCGTTGGTGTCGCCTCCCATCTCGCCCACGGACGAGGAAAGGCCGCCGGCGCCGTTGTCGGTGATGCAGCGGTACAGGCCCCGGTCCCGCGCCTTGAGCAGACAGTCGAACATCTTCTTCTGGGTGATGGGGTCGCCGATCTGCACCGCGGTGGCCGGGGAGTTCTCGTTGAGCTCCTCCGAGGAAAAGGTGGCGCCGTGGATGCCGTCCTTGCCGATCCTGCCGCCGGTCATGACAATGATGTCACCGGGCAGGGCCTTTTTTTCGTGGGACGGCTTGCCGTTGATCACCGCGGGCATGATGCCCACCGTGCCGCAGAAGACCAGGGGCTTGCCGGCATAGCGGTCGTCAAAATAAAGCGAGCCGTTCACCGTGGGGATGCCGCTCTTGTTGCCGCCGTGCTCAACGCCTTCCCGCACCCCCTCGAAAATACGTTTCGGGTGCAGCAGACGGGCCTGAATCGGCTTGTCGTAAAAGGGAGTGGCAAAACAGAACATGTTGGTGTTGCAGATGAGCTTTGCTCCCATGCCGGTGCCGAAGGGGTCCCGGTTGACGCCGACAATGCCGGTGAGCGCTCCGCCATAGGGATCCAGGGCCGAGGGACTGTTGTGGGTCTCCACCTTGAAGACCACATTCCAGTTGTCGTCAAATTTGATTACCCCGGCATTGTCCTTGAACACGGACAGGCACCAGTCGTTTTCGCCCATCTTGGCCCGGATATCGCTGGTGGGCTGGCGGATGTAGGTATTGAACAGGTTGGAGAACTGTGTTTTTTCGCCTGTTTGGCTGTCTTCATAATCAATGTTGCCGGAAAAGATCTTGTGCTTGCAGTGTTCCGACCAGGTCTGGGCCAGGGCCTCAAGCTCCACGTCGGTCACCTTGCTGCTCAGGCCTTGGGCCTTGCGGCTTTCCATGATGTCCGGCCGGGCCAGATAATCGCGGATGAGCTTCATTTCTTCCAAAGTAAGGGCAAGCACACCCTCCTTGCTGATGCGCACCAGCTCTTCATCCGACACGTCAAGATTGATTTGCGCGACTTTCGCCTCGCTTTTATCGACTACCTTGGGGGCATAGGGTTTCAAACCGCCGGCCTTGACAAAATCCGCCTTGGAAACAACGGTGAAGCGTTGAATCAGTTCGTTTGCCAGACCTTTTCTGGCGATGGTTTCCGCGTCATCCTTGCTGATATTGCCGGAAAAGAGGTACTGGCAGGAGGTGTACACCGCCTCATCCCGGCTCAGCTTGCGGCCGATGAGCAGTTCCAGGGCCTGGGCCGATGTCCTCCCCTCGTTGTCCGTGACACCCGGCCTGAAACCAACCTCAATCAGCCAGTCAAAGTCCAGATCCCAGTCCAGCGCCAGAGGTCCCAGAGAGTAATCCTGGATAACCGGGTCGCAGAACGGGCCGCTGGCCGCTGCCTGCAGCTCCTGTTGGCTGATGTCCGCCTCAACGGTGAAAACTTTGATGGTGCGGACCGCTTCCACCGGAATTTTCAGGTCGCCCCGGATTTTTTTTCTGATCTTTTCGCCGAACGAGTCGGTAAATACAGGTTTGATACCAACCTGAATACGTGCCAGCATATGATACTCCGAGAAAATTTTCGGGAACTGTAAAAAGGATTGAAAAAATCCTGATTTTTAGAGATACCCTTGTGATTTACGTGTTAATATACAGGGAACCTTGAAAAGAGGCACCCTACAATCTTTTGATAACAGCACCCTGCTGCAATTTTCAAATCTAACATTTAACTCTTAAAACTTAAAACGTTTTTATGCAATATCTGGACAATGAAACCTATCTGCTGGACGTATTGGTGCGCCAGGGGCTGATGTCCAACGAGCAGCAGAAACTGGTTATCGTCAAAAAAGAACTGCAGCGTCAGGTATTGATTCGTATCATCAGGGATCAGGAGCGGGGCAGGAAACGCAAATATATCCGGGAAATTGATCTGGTGGATATCATTGTCTCCCTGAACCTTGAGCTGCTGGGCCGGAAAAACGAATTTCTCACCGAGGAAATGATCATCCGGGCCGTTGCCGATGATTTAGGTCTGCCCTTTAAAAAGCTCGATCCCCTGGAACTTGATCTGGATGTGGTCACCAAGACCATCCCGGAATCCTTTGCCTTGAAACATCTCCTGCTGCCCTTTGCCGTGAAGAACGGCGTGCTGGAGGTGGCCATCAATGAACCGGAAAACCGCACCCTGCTCGAAGAGATCGAACGGGCCAACCAGATCAAGGTGCGGGCCCATCTCAGCACAAAATCGGATCTGAAAAAGATCCTGTCCGAGTTTTTCGGCTTCAAGTCCTCCATTTCCGCGGCGGAAAACCACCTGGGCGGCCCCATGGTGGATCTGGGCAATCTGGAGCAGCTGGTCAAGATCTCCTCTTCCAAGGAAATCACCTCCTCGGACCAGAATATCAAGTCCGCGGTGGAACATCTGTTCAACTATGCCTTTGATGAGCGGGCCAGCGATATCCATATTGAACCGAAACGGGAGGTGAGCCGGGTCAGACTGCGCATTGACGGGGTGCTCCACACCATTTACGATCTTCCCAAGGTGGTGCATCCGGCCATCATTTCCCGCATCAAGTTCCTCTCCCGGCTGGATATTGCCGAAAAACGCCGGCCCCAGGACGGGCGTATCAAGGTGGACCGGGGCGGCAAGGAGGCGGAGATCCGGGTGTCAACCATTCCGGTGGCCTTTGGCGAAAAGGCGGTCATGCGTATCCTTAGTTCGGATATCATGTTTAAGGATATCAGGGATATCGGTTTTTCTGAGCGGGATTATAGCGTCTACCAGAAGATGATGGATTCTCCCCACGGCATCATGCTGGTAACCGGCCCCACCGGCAGCGGCAAGTCAACCACCCTCTATTCCACCTTGCAGAATCTTGCCTCGCCGGAGGTCAATATCGTCACCGTGGAAGATCCGGTGGAGATGATCCATGAGGACTTCAACCAGATTTCCGTACAGTCCCAGATCGACGTCACCTTTGCCACTATTTTGCGAAATATACTGCGTCAGGACCCGGATATTATTATGATCGGCGAGATACGCGATCTGGAAACAGCCACCAATGCCATCCAGGCGGCCCTGACCGGCCACCTGGTGTTTTCCACCCTGCATACCAATGACGCGGTGTCGGCCATCACCAGGCTGATGGAGCTCGGCGTGCAGCCCTTTCTGGTCTGCTCCACCCTGCTTGGCGCCATGGCCCAGCGGCTGGTGCGCACCATCTGCCCTCATTGCGTGGAAAGTTTTACCCTGCCCACCGCTGATCTGCAGGGCTTCGGTTTTCCCCTGCCGGATCTGCCCCAGCTGACACTGCGCCGGGGCCAGGGCTGCCGCAGGTGCCGGGGAACGGGGTTTATCGGCCGCTGTGGGATTTTTGAGATTTTCCCCATGTCCGAGCAGATTAAAAAACAGGTCAGCCAGGGGGCAAGCGCCGGCGACATCGCCAAGGTTGCCAGAAGGGAGGGCATGACCACCCTGAAAGAGGACGCCTGGCACAAGGTGATGCGGGGCATCACCACCCATGAGGAGGCCATTCGGGTGACCGGATCTGCCGAATTGATATAGGGAAAAATAATTTCAGGTGTATAGTCGGTAGTTGTTTAGTCTGTAAGTGAGAGGAAATTTTACCTAACAGACTACAGTCTAATAGACTAACAACCTGTTCAGTAACGAAAAAAATTACGATAAAAAAGATTCAGATGTCAGGAAAAATAGTAGCAACCAACAAAAAGGCGTACCACGAGTACCAGATTGATTCCATCTTGGAAGCCGGCATGGTATTGCTGGGCTCGGAGGTGAAATCCCTGCGGGCCGGACGGGCCAATCTGCGTGACGGCTATGTGAAGATCAAAAACGGCGAGGCATGGCTGCTCAACGTGCATATCTCGCCCTATACATTTGCCACCTATGACGCGCCGGATCCCTTGCGGGAGAGAAAGCTGCTGCTCTCTGCCCGGGAGATCAAGAAACTCATCGGCAAGGTCCAGGAAAAAGGATTTGCTTTAATACCAATAAAGATTTACTTTACAACTAAAGGGTTGGCAAAACTCGGCCTTGGTTTGTGCAAAGGGAAAACCCTCTATGACAAAAGGAATTCCCTGAAGAAAAAAGAGGCCGACCGGGAGATGGACCGGCTGAGAAAAACCTACAAATAATTTTCCAACGCAAAATTCAAAAAAGTACACAGGGGGCGAAACGGATTCGACGGGGATATATAAGCTCAGGCTGCATGTCGAGGTCTCTGACTGCTCGTTAAACGGTTGGAACATTAAATATAGTCGCAGACGACTATGCATATGCTGTAGCAGCATAAATAAGCTACCGTTCCACCAACCCGTTCCTGCGGGGTTGATTGGAGCGTCGATTAGCGGGATAGCTTTCAGGAGGTGCCTACTGGCCTGAAAAGCGAAATAAAAAGCGGGATAGCGCTGAAAGTTCCTAGTCCTGGTGGAACCCAGGCGCGATAAGCACTTAAGCAGGAATACACATGTAGACGCTTGAAGGGGAGTATTTTCGGACGCGGGTTCGACTCCCGCCGCCTCCACCAAATTTGTTGTTAACTATCTGATATTAAAGAGATTGATTGTCTCCAATTAACCTCTTGCTAGCTACTGGTACAAAACACTGGTACAGCAGGAGGTTTTTTTATGTTCAGAGTTCCCTCTTATATTCAAACTAATCAGTATGGCATATACTATTTCCGTATTGCCATCCCCCAAGCATTACAGGTACAGTTAGGCAAAAAAGAGATAAAGCGTTCATTGAGAACATCAAACCGAAGAAGTGCTGTTCAGCTCGCAAGAGAGTGGAAGGTAAAGGCTGATTGGCTTTTCAGTAATTTAGATAGGGAAACAATGGATATAGAGACCTGGGCATCTAGAAGAAAGATGCTTGATGATGAGTATTTGTATCTGACTCAAATTATAGATAAGGCACTTAATGAAAAAGGTCCAATCTATAGTCCTAATATAAGCAATGATGAAGATCTTGATACCTGTTTAACGGTGGAATATGGTCTTGCTCCTCGATCAGAAAGATTTCCCGCCATGCTTAAAAGGAACAGGGTAGAACTCGATAACAATCATTATTTATATAAAACCTTCAATGAAGAGTATGAAGGGATGTGCCGAAAATTTCTAAGGGATATCTATGATTATAGTCACAATAAGATGTCAGCCTATATCCCTCCTCAGTCTTCAGTTAAATTGCCTGTAGCAACTGAAGAAAGCACGATTTCTATTTCAGTACTGGTAGATGAATATTGCTCCGAAAAACTTAGAGAGGGAGCTTGGACACCAAAAACCGAACAGGAAAACAAGTCAATTTATGCTCTTCTGGTGAAGATTGCTGGAGATATACCTGTTAATTCAGTTGGCTACCAGCATGCTAGAGACTACAAAAAAGTTCTCCAGCAACTTCCTCCGAATATAAATAAATCCCCATTGTATTGCTCCAAAAGCATCGAGCAGGTTCTAGCCCTTAAGCCAGAGCAGACTATGTCAGTTAGTTCGATTAATAAGGGACTTGGAAAATACTAAATTACCGTTTATAATGTTTTCATACTTTAAAAGAGGAGGATTTGAGTATGAAGACATCGACTTTGGTTAAGAATGGAGTATCGCCAGAACTGGTGGGCTTGATTTCACGTTTGGTTGATTT
>JAHIVT010000090.1 GCA_018816555.1 Pseudomonadota bacterium | reverse complement strand
GGTGCTTTCATGGTCCTTGAAAAAGATGAGGTCGGGCACGGAATCGATCAGGCTTCTCAGCAAGGCATGGGCATTCTCCAGTTCAATTTCCGTCTGCTTGCGTTCAGTGATGTTGATGGCTGTGGCCAGCACGCCGATGGTTCTGCCGGCAGCATCAACCATTCTGTCCGCGTTCCAAAGCAGGGTCAGCCGGGTACCATGGCGTGCGAAAACTTCATTTTCAAAGTCGCTGGTGGGCATGCCGCCCATAACTTTGATGATTTCCTGTCCGACAGAGGGCCTTAGATCTTGAGGAATAAACAGTTCCAGGTAATTTTTTCCCAGCACCTCCTCTCTTTTCCTGCCGAAGAGCTTTTCCGCGGCAGGGTTGAATTCGAGAATGGCAAAATCCGGTGACAGCATGAGAATGATGCTTGCCGCCGTATCAATGATGGCCCGCAGCCGTTCCCTGCTCTCATGCAGGGCCGCTACCGCCTGATATTTTTCCGTGATGTCATTGCCGGAACAGAGCATGCCCGTGGCTTTGCCTGCAGGGTTATGCAGGATGGTGCAGCGCCAGGCAATCATTTTCTGCTCACCGTTTTTGCTGATGATGGAATTTTCCAGATAATCGGGAAACTGGCCGTTTCCCGCCATGGTGTCGGCATAGAGGGCCTGCAGGTGCCGGCGCTGGCCGTCCTCCAGGACGAAATCACCCCAGTGTCTCCCCAGCAGTTCCTGTTCATCATAGCCCAGCATCTCAAGGCCTTTTCGGTTAATGAGCAGGATCATGCCTTTTTCGTCCAGATGAATCAGCATGACGTTGGCCGTATCCAGATAACGCTGGGCCTTGTCCCGTGCCCGGCGCAGGGATTCTTCATTGTTCTTGCGTTCGATGCCCAGGGCGATGATATCGGCTATGGCTGCCAGGGATTTGTTGGTTATCTCCGTCAAAGGATGATGGGAAAACATGGCCATGACCCCGATCACCCGGTCTTCGATGAGCAGGGGATGGCCGGCAAAGGACACCAGCCTCTGCTCTCTGGCCCAGGACTGGTCAGTGATCTGGGGGTCGCCGATCAACTCATTAGTGAGATGGGGGGACTTCTCTAGGGCGATAAAGCCGATTTTATTTTCTGAACTGATGGGCAGGCGGCTGTGCACCCCGTCAAGATGAGTGTAAAGACCTGCGCTTGCCCGCAGCTCCAGCATGTTACTCTTTGTATTGATTGTCCAGATCCGGGCAAGAGCGGCATCAAGGAAATGCACCATGGCCTCGGTGCACTGCTGCAGGATTTCCTGTAAGGTCTTCCCTTTGGTGAGGATCAGGCCGATTTCCGAACTCAGGGACAGCAGCCGTACCTGCTCAGCCAGGGCATTCTCTGCCCGTTTGCGGGCGGTAATATCGAGAACGACCCCCACCAGCCCGCCGACGGTACCGTCAATTCTGCGGAAGGTGGCCTTGTAGAAAATTACTTCATGAACTTCCCCTTTGGTGTCGGCCAGAGCCGACTCGTATTCCTGTTTGCCTGGTTTTTGCAGCAGGGCCAGATCCATCTGGTGGAAGGTATCCGCCATTTCTTGCGGGGCAATGTCAAAGACGGTTTTTCCGACAAATTCTTCGGCATTGATACCGTAAAATTCTTCATAAGCGGTGTTGCAGCCGATGAAGGCCCCTTTGTCATCCTTGTAGAATATCGGGTTGGGGATGGAATCCATCAGTTCCTGCAGGAAATGCAACTGTTCCAGCAGGGCCTTTTCAGCCTGACGGCGTTTACTGATCTGCTGATGGAGTTCGAGGATCGTTTCTCTCTGCTCCTCGGCATGGCGGGTAACCAGCATTTCCCGCTCCTTATAGAAATCGATGCGCTGTCGCAGTTCTGCCGGAGAAAGGTTCAGATCGGCGAGTATTTCCCCATAGTCCTTCTGCAGCTGCAGGGTCTCATCGGGAGCAAAAATTTTCTGCTGTTGGAAGGTCTTGTGGGAGGTGGCGCTGCCGATGGAGCCGGCGAGACTCTTTTCCAGCTCCGTGCAAATGTCGGCCAATTCGATGACTGAAATGTATTCTTTACCCTTTGTCCCTGTTCTGGCAAGGCAGCTGCTCATGATACGGCCGGTTTTTGCAGGAGGAAAATATTCATTTAACAGGTCTTCCAGCAGGATGATTTTGGCCGGCAGATGCACGGTCATGGACGAGGCTGCGGTGAGGCCTGCTGCCGTGAGAGAGGGGGTGAAGATATCGATGAATTCTGCGGATAATTTTTTCTCCTGTTCGTCTGCCTCATGGAAAAATGAGCCGAAAGTATAGAAGCCGATGTTAAAGAGCATGGTCCACACAATCGAGTGGCTGACGGGTTCCAGTTCGGTGATGCCGAAAAGATGCACGGGATTGAGAAAGTTGATGCCCCCCGGACCGTCAAGCAGAATATCTGCCGCAAGGATGCCGCTTTTGGCCAGCAGAGGAATGATGAGGGTATAAAACCAGACCAGGCAGCCGGTGCAGAGACCCAGTATGGCGCCGAAGCGATTGCCCCGCCGCCAGTAGATACCGCCCAGCATGACCGGGGTAAACTGCAGCACGGCGACAAAGGAGATGATCCCCATACTGACCAGGGAGTAATGTTCCCCTGCGATGGTTTCAAACCAGTAGCCGGCCGTGATGATCAGGGTGACGGTGGCCCATCTTACCCTGAGCAGATGCCGGCGCAGAAAGGTCAGCCCCGGAAACCAGACTAGCAGGGGAAGCAGGAGGTGATTGCTCACCATGTTAGCCAGGGTCATGGCGCTGATCATGATCATGCTGGTGCCGGCGGACAACCCGCCGATAAAAACCAGCAGAGCAAGCCAATGTTTGTTGAAGTGCAGGGGAATGTCGAGAACAAAGGTGTCGGCATGCTCCAGCGGCAGGCCGATGAGCAACCCGCCTGCGGCAATGGGAAAGACAAAGAGATTGATCAGAATAAGATACAGGGGGAAAAGCCACATGGCCGTGCGGATATGGTTCTCGTTTGAGTTTTCCACCACAGCGACATGAAACTGACGGGGCAGAAACATGAAGGCGGCCATGGAGAGAAACAGATAGCTGCACACCGTGACAAAGGGAATGGTAGTGGGCGTGCCCAGGAAAGACTGTTCCGGCAGCGGGGTGGTTGCCAGGCGCTCAAAAATATCTGTAAAGCCGTTAAATACAAAAAAGGTGACAAAAACACCTGCGGCAAGGAAGGCCAGCAGCTTTACCAGGGATTCAGCGGCAACCGCCGCAACGATTCCCTGGTGCCGTTCAGTGGCATCCAGCCGTCGTACCCCGAAAACAATGGTGAAAAAGATCATAAGGCAGACGATAATCACACCCAAATTGTTTTCAATAAAGGTCGATGTTACGGCTTCATGGCTGGTGATGCGGACAAAGGTCATAATCACCGCTTTTAATTGTACAGCAATATAGGGCACCGTGCCCACCAGGGCAACCAGGCTGGCGATGGCCGCCACTGTCTCGGATTTCCCATAGCGGGCGCCCAGGAAGTCGGCGATGCTGGTGATGTGGTAGGTTTCCTTGAGCCGTACCAGTTTGCGGAGAACCTGCCACCAGAATATAAGAGCCATGGTCGGCCCAAGGGAGATGGTGAGGAAAAGCATGCCCGAGGTGGTGGTCACCCCGACGCTGCCGTAATAAGTCCAGGTGGTGCAATACACTGCCAGCGACAGGGCATAGACCAAGGGATTGTGGGCCAGATTCACCCCGGTGCTTGCCTTTTTCTCCACCCACTGCGCCAGCAGAAACATGAGCCCCACATAGAGCAGGATGGTAAAGAGTATGTTCGCAGGACTGAGTAGTGTCATGAAATCATTTTATCTGGTTTCCCTTCACTTTTATTCGGTTTTCCCGCTTGCTCTCTGCTCATGAAAAAGAGCAGCAGGCAGATGCCGCCCCAGGCAAGAAAGAGGTAGATAAAGCTCGCTTCAAGGCCGGTCTTATCGGAATTTCTTTGAAACGGGGTGACAAAGAGAAAGAGGCTGAAGAAAAAGAGTAAAAGAGGGAATTCCGGTTGCCGTAAGATAAATCGTATTTTTTTCATGAGCATTTTTAGCTCCTTTGCGGCAAGGGAAGATCATTTATAGCCATCCCAGTCTTGAAATTTTTTATGCGATGATTTATTTCCGTACCCGGTAATAAATACCTTTGTTGTGCTCCAGCATGTCATATTCGTTGCTGTAGAGACTGATGGATTCCGAGGAACCGAGGAAGAGAATCCCCCCCTTGGTGAGAATCCTGGCATATTTGGCAAAGAGTTCCCTTTTGAATTTTTCCGAAAAGTAGATGGCCACGTTGCGGCAGAAAATAATATCAAAGGAGCCGAGTTTCATAAAGGGGTCCTGCAGATTGAATTTTTGAAATTTCACCATTTCCTTTACTTCAGGGGCAATATGCCACAGACGACCTTCATCGGTAAAATAGCGGCTCCGGTACTCCGCCTGCAGACCCCGGTTCACGGCAATTTTGTCATAGAAGCCGCTTTTGGCCTGGGCTAGAACGGAATCGGAGATGTCGGAGGCCATGATTTCGATCATGCCGCGTTTCAGCTGGTTGTTGGTCCGTATGGCCTCAAGAAAGAGGATGGCCAGTGAATAGGGCTCCTGTCCGGTGGAACATGCCGACGACCAGACCCTGATGGTTCTTCTCTTGCCGGCGGCGATCTCCTGGCAGTATGCCGGCAAAAGGATTTCCTTGAATATGTTGAATGGATGCATATCCCGGAACCAGAGGGTTTCATTGGTGGTCATCTGATCGATGATCCGATCCCGAAGTATGGGGGGACAGCCGGTTTTAAATTTCTGATAGAATTCGCCGAAGGAGGAGCATCTGTTTTCCGCCACCAGCCCGCCCAGGCGGTTTTCAATAAGATACCCCTTCCTGTCATCGACGCTGATGCCGCTGATCTCTTCCACCCACCGTCGGATCAGGGCAAATTCTTCAGCCTGCAGTTTAATATCCATTAAAAAGCGCCTGTTTAGAATTTAAAAGGAGTGAGTTTACTCAAGAGCGTATCGACCGCTGCCGCATCGGCTTTGCTGTCAAGCTGTTCCAGTATGGCAATCGATTCATTGATGGCGGACTGCATGGTCTGCAGCCGTTTTTCCAGTGCGTGGGTTTCCCGTCCCGCCTGTTCCTCCACCGTTTCCTTGACCTGGCGATACTCCTCAACCTCCTGGATTCTGAGCTGGTAATCCCTGATTTTATTTATTTTTTCAATGAGCAGCAGGATGTTGATCGGTTTTTCGATGAAATCCCTGGCGCCCAGCCGCATGGCCTCCACGGCCGAGTCGACAGAACCGAAGCCGGTGACAATGATCACCTCGGCGGTCAGATCGACTTTCTTGACATAGCGGAGCACATCGATACCTGATATCTCATGCATCTGCAAGTCGGAAATGATAACGTCATAGTGTTCTTTTTCAACGGCGTCTATCGCCTCTTCCCCCGAATTGACCACCGAGATTTCGTCATCCGGCAGGATTTTACGCAACCCCTGGTACACGGTGCGGGCATTGGCATCATCATCGACGCAGAGAACCTTCATAGTTCATTCCTCCTGAAATGGACAATTTCACAGATCCGTTCGGCCAGTTTTTCCAGATCCACGGATTCATCGGACAGCCCCGCATCGTCAACGGCCTTGGGCATGCCGTAGACGACACAGCTCGCTTCCGACTGGGAAAGTGAGTAACAGTTTTTTTCTTTTAGTTTCCTCATGCCGCGCATGCCGTCATTGCCCATGCCGGTCATGATTACTGCCAGCACCGCGCCTTCCCCATAGCAGTCGGCCAGGGAACGGAAGAGGAAATCAACCGCAGGCCGGCAGCTATTTTCCTTGGGCCCGTCATCAAGGCCGATCACCATCTTTTTGGCTTCGCTTCTAACCAGCATGTGTCGGCCTCCCGGCGCCAGCAGGACCGTCCCCGGGGCAACAGGGTCGCCTTTCTGCGCTTCTTTGACCCGCAGCTGCGATTTGCGGTCAAGATCCCTGGCCAGGGTGGCGGTAAATTCCACCGGCATGTGCAGGACGATGAGTATCGGCAGCGGAAAGTTGGCGGGAAAGGCCGGAATCAGTTGGGTGAGGGCATTGGGGCCGCCGGTGGAGATGCCGATGGCAACCACTTCAAGGCTGCCGGGTGGCAGCGCCGGGGCTGCTTTCCGGAGAGCGGCACCGGGGGACGGCTGTCTCTCCCGGGGGAGACTCTCAGTACGCGCAATATGTTGCTGCTGCCTGGTCAGACTTCTGGTTTTCAGTACGCGAAACAGTGGAAGCAGATCGTTGCGCAGCTGCTGCAGGGCCTGTTCGCCATCCGTTTTCTCCGGTTTTTCGATAAAGGCCATGGTCCCTTTTCCCATGGCTCTGATGGTGGCACTGCTGTTTTTGCTTATTGAGCCGCCGACGATGATGACCTCGACATGGACAAAATCCCGCTGAATATGATCGAGAAAGTCGAGACAGCCTCTACCGTCTGCCTCACAGTCGAGCAGGACCACGTCAAAAGGCGTCTGGCTAAGTTTACGCAAGGCCAGGGTGCTGGAAGGCGCGGTTCCCGCCACCTCCACCCCGGGTATGCCGGACAAGGCTTCGGCCATGAGTTTTCGGTAGCCGACCGTCTTGTCGACTATGAGTACTTTCATCTCTGTTCTGGTCCGAGTGTCCGTTATCACACCTTGAACTGGTTGACGATCTTCTGCAGCTGGTCAGCCATCCTGGCCAGTTCCGCTGCGCTGGCATTGGTTTCGGTGGCGCCGGCGGCGGTATTCTGGGTAGCCTTGTTGATATCCTGAATATTCAAGGTGATCTCATTGGCCGCCGTGGATGCGGACTGGACATTGCTGGCGATTTCACTGGCTCCCTTGGAGGAATTGCCCACGCTCATGGCAATCTCGTCTATGGTGGCCGACTGCTCCTCAACCGCGCTGGCAATGGTATGGGAGATGGTGTTTATTTCGGCAATGATCTGCACGATGGTGTCGATGGACGCCACCGCATTGGCCGTATTATCCCGCATGCCTTCGATCTGGGCGCCGATTTCCTCGGTGGCAACCGCCGTCTGCTTGGCCAGCTCCTTGACCTCGTTGGCGACAACGGCAAAGCCCTTGCCCGCCTCCCCGGCGGAAGCCGCCTCGATGGTGGCGTTCAAGGCCAGCAGATTGGTCTGGTCGGCAATATCATTGATGGTGTCAAGAACCTTGGCGATCTCAATGGAGGAGCTGTTTAAGCGCTTCATGATCTCGTTGGCGTCGCTGGCCTTTTCATCGGCATTGGCGGCAACCTTTGAGGCCTGGGTACAGTTTTTCGATACCTCGCTGAGGGAAGCGCTCATCTCCTCAATGGCGGTGCCCACCGTGCTGACCGAGGTTGACATCTCCTCGGCGGCTGTGGCCATGTTGTTCATATTGGCGGACAACTCCTCCGCGGCCGTGGCCACGGTGCCTGACTGGGTGCTCATCTCCTCGGCGCTGGCCGCCATCTCGGTGGAGGTGGATGACAGTTCCTCTGAGGCCCCGGAAAGGGTAGTGGTGGATGCGGCGATATTTCTGATCATCTCCTGCAGTTTCTGGATAAAGAGGTTGAAATACTCGGCCAGGTTGCCCACCTCATCCTTGGAGCTGACCTCGATCCTCTTGGTGAGATCACCCTCGCCCTGGGCGATGTCTTTCAGCATGCTCACGGTCCTGTCGATGGGTTTCGAGATGGAGCGGGCCACAAACCACAGGGCCAGCAACGACATGACCAGGGCGGCAAGCACGGTGCCGCTGATGCGCAGCAGCATGGATTTCAGCTGGTCATTGACCGCAACCTCCATCTCCGCCACCCGCACGTCGATATCGTGCATCCAGACGCCGGTGCCGACAACCCATTTGAGGGGTTTGAACAGTCGGGCATAGCTCAGTTTGGGCTGATTCTCCGCCTGGCCGTCCTTGTTTTGCCGCGGCCAGATATAATCCACGTAGCCTTCGCCGTTCTGCACGCTGACGTCCACCATGGCCTTGAACAGGTTCTCGTTGCGGCCCATGGCCTGATTGAATTTCGGGTCGTCCATGATCTTTCCTTCCAGGGAAGGATCCTTGGGGTGCATAACGGTGACCGGATAGGGGGTGGTGGTGTCGATGATGAAAAAGTAGTTCTCACCGTTGTCATAGCGCATGTTTCGCACATCGTTCTTGGCCTTTTCAATGGCATCATTCATAGCCTCGTCCACATAGATGCCGGTGCCCAGGATCCAGTTCCAATCCTTGATGAGACGGACATAGGAGAGCTTGAGCTGTTCCTCGGTCAGGCCATCCTTGGTGGGGCGGGGCCAGGTGTAATCAACAAATCCCTCACCGTTTGCCATAGAGACGTCCGCCATGGCCTTGAACAGATTTTCCTTGCGGCCCAGGGCACGGTTGTATATGGGGGCATCCATCGTCTTGCCTTCCAGGGAGGGATCCACAGGATGCATGATGATGGTGGGATAGGGCCGGGTGGTGTCGGTGATGAAAACATAGCCTGCGCCCTGGTCATAACGGATCTGGCGGATTTCATCAGCCGCCCATTGCTGGGCCCTGGCAAGGGTAAATTCGCCTTTGGCCACCCTGCTCATCGCCTCTTTGACCTTGCCTTCGGCAATATCGATGGTATTGGTCAGCTGCCGGCCGTAACGCCTGCCGAGATAGGCGGGGTCGGTGGCGCTGGCGTAATTGGACTCGATGGTCGTATAGGCGATGTCAATATAGTTTTTGAGAAGGGCTTTCACCTTTTCCGTTTCCTTGACCCGGAAGACCTTGATCTCCTTCTGGGCATTGCTGCGGATATTCTGGATGACGATGGTTGAGGTCAAAAGCATGGCCAGGAGCAGGAGAATACCGCTGCTGATAATGATTTTCCACCGGATTTTAAGATTTTTGAACATGAGAAAAGCCTCCTTTAACATTTTCCTCCGGCAGCAGTGTCGCCTGTGGAGATACATTCATGGAGTGAACATGTCATGCATGAATTGTTACGAATTATTCTTTTAACAGCTCAGCGCTTCACCGATTTTCAGGATGACCAGCAGATCGGCTTCACGCTGGATGACGCCGCTCAGGTACCTGCCGTCGATATTGGCGAAATTGGCCGGAGGGGGCTGGATTTCCCTGTCGTCCACCGTGATCATGTCACCGATCCGGTCGACAAAAAGCCCGACCATTTCGCTGGTCGTTTCCTCCTCAATCTCGGAGGACTGCGGGAGCCGCGCCAGCTCCGCCGTCGTCTTAATCACGATGCAGCGAGAGCGATCTGTGGGCCGACGGGCCGCAAAGCCCAGCCGGACGCCGATATCGATCACCGTAATGATCTGGCCCCGCAGATTGAGCAGGCCGCGGATAAAAACCGGCGCCCCGGCCACTTCACTGATCTCCAGCTGTCGGTTGATCTCTTTAACCAGCAGGATATCTATGCCGCAGTGCATCTCGTCGATATAGAAAGTGGTGTACTGTTTTTCCATGGTCTCTTTTCCTGTGGCCGGCCCTGGTGATTACCTGCGGCCGGCCGGCGCCACTTGCCAGTCGGATCTGGCGGACATGACATCACCGATGGTCTGCAACAGATGTTCCCTGTCCAGTTTGGTTTCGTAAGCGTCCACCCCGGCGGCCATGATGCGGGCCCGGTCGCTTTCTCCCATGAGAGAGGTGAGGGCAATAACCGGCATATGTCTGAAAGCGGCCGAATCCCGGACCCGTTCGGTTAATTCGATGCCGTCAAGACCCGGCATGACGATATCGGTGACCAGTAGATCATATTCGCCTTTGCCCAGCATCTCCCAGGCCTCCAGGCCGTCATTGGCCACAGCGACCTCGCAGCCCACGCTTTCCAGATAGTTATGGATTACGGTGCGGAAAAAGCCGGTGTCTTCCGCCAGCAGCACCTTGAGGCCGCGCAGATTGCCATGTGCAATCTCGGCCCTGGCCCTTTCCGGGTCCGCTGCCTCAAAGAGGCTGTAGATGTTGAGCACCACGATCAGCCCCTCGGGCAGCGACAGGGAGCCGATGATGCCTGGACCCCGGATCGTTTTGCGGTTGATCTCCTCACTGGTGGCAATGATATCCACGATCTTGCTGGCTACGATACCCATGGGCTCAGTCACCAGTTTCGGGATGATCACATAAAAGGACTCCGTGGTTGAGGCCGGTTCCTGCACCGGCAGGAAATGATGCAGACGGAGAATGCGCATGGAGGAGTCTTCATGGGTGATGTACTCCAGGCTGCCGATCTGTCTGATGCTTGATGAATGAATTTTTTCGATGCGCGCCACCATGGCCAGATTGACGGCAAACAGTTCGCTGGTGCCGTTGCGGAAGAGCAGCAGTGACTGGGCCTCCCGCATGGTCTCCCGCTGGTACCGCTCGGCCTGCAGGGCCCCCTCTTTTTTCAGGGCATCGGCGAATCTGAGCCCGGCTGCCTCGGCGAGTCCGGGGGCATCGAGGATCATCGCCACCCGGCCGTCACCCATGATAGTTGCCCCACAGTAAAAGGGGCAATTGCTGAAATAGGATGACAAAGGTTTGACCACGATCTCCTCGTTGTCAAAGAGACGCTCAACAATGAGGCCGTAACGGTCCGCGCCGACCTTGAGTACCAGGATGTTGAGGGCGTTGGCCGACCTCACCCGGCGGGTCGGCAATTCCCGCCGTTCCTTTTCGGTAACGGCCGTGATATCCTCGTCATTGCCGGCGCTGCCCCCCCGCCGGTCAATGATGCCCTGGCGCAGGTCCGGACGGCGCACCCCTTTACTGTCCACATAGGTGCGTTCCATTCCCAGGGTTTCATCAAGCCGGATCAGCGGCAGCAATTTGTTGCGCAGGCGGAGGACGGGTTTGTTCTGGATTTCCTCTATCTTTTTGTCAATATCAAGAGCTCTGATGCGGACAAGTTCCTCCATGTTGACCTGAGGCACGGCAAAGGTGCGGCCTCCGGCGCTGATGATCAGTGAAGGGATGATGGCCAGGGTCAGAGGCAGTTTGAGATTGATCCGTGTTCCCTTGCCCAGGGTGGAGTCAATCACCACCTCGCCACCCAGTTTTTCGATGTTGGTGCGCACTACGTCCATGCCGACGCCCCGGCCGGAAACATCGCTTACCACCTTGGCGGTGGACAGTCCGGGGGTGAGGATGAGCGCCATGGCCTCCTGCTCGGTCAGCATGGCCGCCTCTTCCCTGGTGATGCTTCCTGTGGAGATGGCCTTCTCCACAATGCGCTCCACATCGAGCCCAGCCCCGTCATCAATGATATCGATGTTGACCATGCCTGCCTCATGGTGGGCCCGTAAGAGAATTTTGCCGAACGAGGTCTTGCCCGCGGCAGTGCGGACCGTCGGGGTCTCGATGCCATGGTCCGCACAGTTGCGGATCAGATGGGTCAAGGGATCACCCAGGGTTTCGATAACCGATTTATCCAGCTCCACATCGCTTCCTTCCACTGTCAGCTGGATCTCTTTACCCAGTTTTTTCGCCATGTCGCGGATGATGCGGGGAAACTTGGAGAAGACCGCATCAATGGGCTGCATGCGGGTGTTCATAATAGTGTTCTGCAGCTTGCTGGTGACCAGATCGACATTCTGCATGAGCCCGGAAATGCCGGGCATGTCAATGAGATTAAAGCCCAGTGAGTAACGGAAGTTGTTGAGTATCTGGCCAAGCTCCCGGTCCACCGTGGCCAGCAGGCGATCATTTTTTTTGTTTTCGTCCTTGAGGCGCGGGTCGCTCTGAAGAGAGCTGTGCAGCACCTTGCGGGAGTTGGCCAGCCCCGCCTCAAAACGTTTGAGGGAGGCCGTGGAAGAAAGGGCGCTTGAGATCTTGCGGTTAAGAGCCTGTTTCATCTGGTTTCTGCCCAGGACAAGTTCTCCGGCCAGGGCCATCAGGTTGTTGAGCAGGCTGACCTTGACGCGAATGGTTTCAACCTTTTCCTGTTTTTTTGTTTTGCGGAGAACGGAGGTCCCCTCTCCGCTCTCCGGTGGCTGCCCGGCCGGTGTTTCCTGTTCCTTTGTGCCGTGGCCGGCAATGCTTGCCGTAACACACTGACTGTCGGCAATGCCGATGGTCTTGGCAAGAAAATCATGATCCAGCACCGTGGCATACAGGATGGCCAAGGTTGCCGGCTGTTCCTCCTCGCCGGTCAAGGCCGCGATATCAGCCTGGGGCGGATCAGCGGCAATGATGTGGCCTAGCTCGGCCAGGGAGGTGAGCAGCTGCGTGCCGTTTCGATTCCGGCCTCCCAGATCTGCCGGACAAAGGATGGAGAGGTGATAGAGATGCTGGCCGTTTTGCATGCGACCGCAGATCTGCTCGGCAGTGAGGCCGAAACGATCCTTCGAGTCCAAAACAGAGCCCTGCTGCTCGTTTTTTTTCGCAATTGTCGGCGGGGCGGGAAGATTATCCTCCTGAAGCAGGTGCAGCAGACGATTGCTTTCCGCCTCGATGGAACAGGTCTCGGATGCCTTGACGTCATCGAGCATCGTGCGCAGTTTATCCACCCCGGCCAGCAGGGCGTCGGTCATGGACGGCGAGATGGCCATTTTACCGTCGCGCACCTGCATGAGCACGCTTTCCATGGCGTGGCTGAGTGCCTGGATGTTTTTCAGGCCGTAGAAACCGAAACCGCCCTTAATGCTGTGGATAGCGCGGAAAATAGTGTTGATGATTTCTGCGGAGACCTTGCCGCCCTCTTTTTCAAGGGTAAGGAGATTGGGCTCGATGTTTTCGAGATGCTCCTTTGATTCAATGATCAGTTCATCTAATATGGCGTCATCAGTTGCTGACATCGTTTACGTCCTTTGAAAAGAGAAGAGAACTCGGCAAATACACAACGATACAGGCTGAGCAAAAGATCAACTGCCGGCGGAATCAAACAGTTATAATGATAAGTACAGGCTATATCAGCCTATCTTGATATAGAAAGAGTCTATGATATTTCGATAATGAATGTCAAAAAATATTACATTTTGGAAATATGGTTAAAACAGGAGGTTATGCGAGGCTCTCCCTTGGAAAGGAACTGCGGGCAGCGCCCATTTACCCGGCTCAGCGAATTGGGAAAAATTCTACAGCCATTTGAGCTCGGTCAAAGGAATTTACGGCAGTCCTGCCCATAAGTTGTGATTGCCCGGACGTCAGAGCGTTCATGGTGGCGGAGGATGAGAGGGATTTCCTTGGTCAGAGAGCAGTCTGATATTATTGATGATATTCACCGCAATGACAGAATGTTTTTTCGGTAATTCATACTTCGCGCGGGCAGGGAGCCCTTTTTGATAAGCAACTGCTCATCAATGCCGATTTGAGCAGATCATGCAGTAATGCGGCATTTTTTACGATTTCAATTTCCTGCTTTCCGAGACCCAGGGTCTCTGCCAGGAGTATGGCGGAAGGTGTACCTTGGCATCAATGGTTTTAAGCAGGGCATTGGTTGATTCAACGTAGCTCGATTTCACCTGCAGGTAGATATCGGTAAACTGTTTTCTCAGATTGTTGACGCTGCCGTTGTCGATGATTTCCTCTGGTTCGTCGTTTGTCTCCGTCCAGATGCGGACCATGTTTCTGCCGGAGTTCTTGGCCAGATAGAGGACCTGGTCGGCCCGGCTGATCAACTCGTTCCAGACCTGCATATCACAGCGGTAATCAGCAAGCCCGATACTCACGGTAATCCTGGCGCTGTTTTCGCCGTCGGAAAATACATGCTCGGCGATTGTGCTGTGCAGCCGGAGAACATATTCCATGGCCTCTTTCAGGGCCAGGGGAATGAGGATGATGAATTCCTCCCCACCGTATCTGCCGCAGATATCCGAGGATCTGGCCGTTTTCTTCAGCAGGGCGCCCAGCTTTTTGAGAACAAAGTCGCCGAACTGATGGCCATAGGCGTCATTGAACAGCTTGAAATTATCTATATCGATCAGGACGCAGGAAAGGCCGCTGTTGTAACGCTTGGCCCGGTTGAACTCGGAACGGCAGCGTTCCATCATGAATCGGTGATTATACAGCGAGGTCAAGCCGTCGGTGTATGACAACTGGGCGAGTTCCAGGTTGCTGACAGTGAGTTCGTGTATCTGCTGGTGGCTGCTCTGCAGCAGGACCGTTAATTGATCGATGATCTCTTCTTGGACGATTTCTTTGGTGGTGCGTGATGTGTTTTGTCTTTTCAGATGAGCAATCTCTGCCAGCAGTTGATCAAAGTCAGATTGGTACTCCATGAACCCCTCCCAGGTATAAAATAAAGTTTATCCTGGCCTAAGATGGGTGGAAACCTTTGCCGCTGCATTGGCAAGGTTTCTGCTCCACCTACGGCAGCCCGGCTGTCTCATGATGAAATCCGCGGCTTTCCGTCCCCGTCTTGTGATGGGGTTGGCCTTTTCATAGGTGTGGAAAATATGCTTTGTTAAATTTTTTAATACAGGAAATGTGCCATATCTTGTGTTTGGCGGAAAGAATAAAAAAAATTAAGGAAAACGGGAAAGATAAGGAGGGTCTGCTAAAAATTATTATTAACCTGGGCTTGCCAGGTTTAGGTATTTCCCCCTTTTTCAGCTATATGGCCAGTTCTTTTGGGTGATATGGCCCAAAATGTGTTGTCCGGGGGGATGAAAAATAATGATACGAGATGAATACCTGCCTGCCAATTTTTAATTACCTCAGGTGATCTTGCGGAGAAGAAGTACAGATAAATTGAACTCTGCAGATTAACCGTTGATGCAGGTACAGGCAGTGACTCTCTGTAATTGCGAATATACCTGTTAGCAAATCACAGATAGCGGCATTCACATGCTGTTGCGCGGGAATCCAGAACCTTTGCTGGATGCCCGATAGAACCATTCGGTTATGACGATAAAGATAAATGGTAAATTTCTAGTTGTCATCTCCGTAAGTACTCATCATGCAGGTTCCCTGGTATCGGTTTTTCTATCCAGTTTTTGCCCTTCCAGTTTTTCCAGCAGGGTAACGGCAATCGGTTTACTGGCCTCGCCAAAATAGAGCGTCTGATGCGGAAAGGGGATTTCGATATTTTGGGCATCAAAGGCGAGTTTGACCCGACGCAGGAATTCCCGGCCAACCTCCCACTGGCGGATCGGCTTGGTTTTGATGCGTCCTTTGATGATCACCGCCGAGCTGTCGAACTTGTCCACCCCGAATATTTCCGGGACATCCAGCATCAATCGCCCGAAGTCCGGGTCATTTTTCATCTCCCCGCCGACCTGCTTGAGCACCTGCACCACCTGGTCCGTATTTTCCTTGTAAGCCACCCCGATATCAAAAACATAGGCAGACCATTCGTTGGTAAGGTTGCTTAAGGTGGTGACCGATCCATTGGGAAAAACATGCACAATGCCGGCAAGGTCGCGCAGCACGATGGTCCTGAAATTTATGCGCTCCACCAGACCGCCGGTTCCGTTGACAATGGCAACGTCCCCCACCCGGACCTGGTTTTCCAGAATAAAAAAGAAGCCGCTGATCACATCCCGCACAAGGTTCTGGGCACCGAAGCCGACCGCCACCCCGACAATTCCCGCACTGGCGAGAATGGGACCGATCTCCACCCCGATTTGTTTCAGCAGGATGAGCAGCACCGTCAGCCAGAGACCCACCAGCGTTGCCTGCCGCACCAGCCGGATAATGGTTTCCACTCGTTTGGCCGATTCCGTCGGCGGTTCGCCGACCGCCTCTCCCTGGCTCAGGAGTCTCCGTTCCAACCGTTTTAACATGGATTGCAGAATTGCCATGCAGAGCCAGGCGATGCACAGTATCAAGAGAATGCGCAGGCTGGTGAAAATCAAAGTCTGCCAGTTGAACTGCTTCAAAAAATCTATGAAAACATCCACGAATGATTTTCTCCTTCTGTTTTTGAGACGGCAGGGGGTAAATGTGCCAGGTGTCTCAGGGGTTAACTCCTAAATAATGACAGGATAGCTCGTTTTGTCAAGGTATATCCCTAGCCGATCAAGCTTTCAGGTCCATGCAACAATCGAAAATACTTTGATTTTTTGTAGTTTAATCCTGCTCTCTTGCGTCGATAAAAAATATTTAAAGGCAGCGGCATTCTTCATCGCGAAAGCCGTGGACAAAGCCAAGTTGATACGTACAATTTCTTTTGCGGGAGATACCCATTGTCCTTCTCACAGGTCAATGCCAATGCGGCCGAAATACAGGAGATCATAGTGTTTCTCCTTGTCCAACCCGTCATACAGATTTGATTCATATTCATGCTCGATTCCCAATTCCAGCCCCAGTCCTCTGGCAATGGAGAGATTAATCTCCCATTTTGCCTGGGTCTGGGTCCGGTATTCTCCAAGCTCGTTCAAATCGGGAAAGATAAAGAATTTTGCCGACACGGAATGGACGCCGTTCGGCAGCCAGTGACATTCAAGGCCAAGTTGTGCTTCAGGATTAAACTCATTTTCCTCTCCCCAGGTCCGGTTGCCACCAAGACCTACCCTGCCATGGAGTTTGAATTTTTCCTCATCAAAAAAACCATAGCCGGTACCGCCTATCAGAGAAACTCGCTGCTCCCAGGATTTGAATTCGTCATAATCATATCTGCTGAAGGCGTAATAAAACCAGGGAGTGTCGGAAAAAAGCCAGTCCCTGACAAAACTTGCATTCCCTTTGCTGGTATTTTTTTCATGGTCCTGTGGATTCATAAAAATAGGCGCCACTGAGGGCCAGACGATTATCCTTGTCTTCATATGAGGCATCAAGCGCCCCATTGAGGTTGAGACTGACATCATTGCCTTCTTCCCCTTTAACACCCAGCGCCACGCGGCGATTCCATCCTGCAAGAAAATTCGTGCCGAAAACTCCAGGGGTTGCTTTTTTTTCCGGTTGCAGCACGCCTATGGTGTCTTCGTCGGATTTAAGCTTGCTTTTCGGCAGGGTCAAGATGCCGAGGATCTCATGTTCCAGGGTTATCGCATCCTCGGTTACCGCCACAATTTTTCCGGAAAGGGTATCGCCGTTTTTTAAGACCACAACATCGGCCAGGGCAAGGGAGGGGTAAAGAAAAAGGAAAAGCAACAGGGCGGAGATTCTGAAAAAAAAAGGCATGATCACCTCAAGTAAGGGGTTGTAGTGTTAGTTGGGGCTATGTGATGGCGCGACTGTGACAGCGCTTTGGGCAGATGGTTCAAGGTAACAGAAAATAATTCTTTTGCATACCGGGGTGGCCGATAAAAGAAGTAACCTTGCAGATTGACAGAGGTTGTTTTTTGTGAGATTGCCAGGTAGTGCTTTTAACAAAGAGACTGGGGGTTGGGTTTCGTACACGCCTTGATTTTATTTGTAGTTTTATATTATTCTCTCAAAGTCCGTCCAATACACATTTTATTAAAGTCAGCTGGGACTTCTGCTTGATAAAACATCATCACTTACCCCTCTGCAAACTTCCCTCAGGTGATCCATATGGCTAGATTTTTCAAAAAGAAAGATGCCAGCATCGGCAAGGCGCCGGGTTCATTGGTCTTCATCGGCACCAAGAAGGTTGATTTTTCGAAAATACGGGTCATTGATTATGATTCTGCCAATCTGCAGGAAATGGAACTGCAGAATATCAAGGATGGGGTTGCCTTCAAGGAGACAAACACGGTCACCTGGATTAATATCGACGGGGTCCAGGATACGGAATTGATCAAGAACATCGGTGAAAACTTCGGTCTGCACCCCCTGGTCATGGAAGACATTGTCAATACCGGGCAGCGTCCGAAAATGGAGGAGTATGATGATTATCTCTTTTTCGTGATCAAGATGCTGAGTTATGACAAAGACCAGGAAATGATCATCGGCGAACAGCTCAGCATGGTGCTCGGCAAAACCTTTCTGCTCACCTTTCAGGAACAACCCGGCGACGTTTTTGACCCCGTGCGGGAAAGAATCCGCAAGGCCAAGGGCAGAATCCGCGGCACCGGTATTGATTATCTGGCCTATGCCTTGCTGGATACCATTATCGACAACTACATCCATATCATCGAACGGATGGGTGAACAG
>JAHIVT010000089.1 GCA_018816555.1 Pseudomonadota bacterium | reverse complement strand
TTATAAAAGGTGAAAATCGCTATCTTATTGATATGTCAAGAAAAATTTTAATTTGGGTAAAAAATTTAAAAAAGTTTACGAAACCAATTTTAAACAACTAAGCTATTACTGCATTTCCGGGCACTCTGGGAATTGCTGATCCCAGCATGAAATAGGCCGGCACCACAACGCGGAAGAAAAAAAAGCCGAGAAACACCAGCATATGGACAGGGGCTTTGGGATACAGCAGGGCATAAGCGCCCATAACCCCACCAATGGCGCCGGATGCCCCGATCATGGGCAGGCCACTGTCAGGACTGGCGCATACCTGCACCGCCACGGCGCCGAATCCGCAAAGCAGATAAAAAATGATAAATCTGACGTAGCCCATGGCATCTTCGACATTGTCTCCGAAAATCGCCAGAAACCACATGTTGAAAATGATGTGCAGCCAACCGCCGTGCATAAACATGGAAGTAAGGGGAGTAAACAGGTTGGCCTTGCTCTGGACGACACAGGCAAGTCCGTTGCCCAGATAAAGATCCGTACCCGGTTTGAGATGGCCCAACAATTCAGCGGGAATCAAACCGAACCGGCAGATTGATTCCGCAAGCTTGGGATTCATTCCCAGTCCCTGCAGCCAAACCCAGGAAATCACGTTGAGCCCGATAATGGTAAAGGTGGCAAAGGAGGTATGGAGACTCGGATTATCATCGCGAATGGGAAACATAACAAATCACCCCGGAGTCCTTGTTGACCGTTTCGTCACACCTGCAGGGCTCTTCGCCCGTGAAATTTCCTACAATTGCATTGCTATCAGCAAAATGACTCCAGGGCAACTTGTTTTCCATATCGCCTTGTATTTTCCGGAGGTTGGTGAGAAATGTAGCGAGAAAAAGCGGTTTAGCAGATGGTTAATCCGACTGTGGAAAAGCAGAAAATCAACGTTTCTTTATCTTATCCTTCATGAAGTCGCTGACTTTTGACAAATCACCAATTTCACTGATAAAGACAGAGACGGGAATTTCCGCCCGCGCGGCACTCTTATGGCCCCCGGCCGAACCTAATTTGCCGAAGAGGCGGGAGGCAACCTTGCCGGCATCGAGACGGAAACCGGCATTTCTGATGATTATGATGACCTTCTGCCCGTAAATCCCCGACACCATACACCAGGTGGCTTCAACCATCTTCAGGAAAAAATCGGCAATAATTACCAGGGAATCTGAATCATTGACCATACCCATATGGATATAGACCGTATCGCCAACGAATTGCAGGGCATCAAAAGCCTTGCGGAAGTCGGCGACATTTTTTTTATTGATCTCCGATGATTCTATCTTTTTGATAATATTGCGATTTACGTGGGGGTAAAGATAGTGGAATGCTTTGATATCAGCTGCGATGGAAGAGCGGGCAAAATTATCGGTATCTGTTTTGATGCCGTAAAAGAGGGCTGTGGCCAATTTTGCCGAGGGATTGATGTCGGCAGCCCGGAGGTATTCCACCATGATTGAGGATGTGGCCCCGTACTCCTCACGTATATCCATGAAAGGCACCGTGAGGACGGGTGATGGCGGATGATGGTCGATAAGAATGCTGAATTCGATATTGCTTAAGGATTTATGGTGGTGCGGCTGGGAATCGACAATGGCCCAGTTTGTCACCTGGGTGGTGTCAATCTGTTTAATGTAGGGAATGGCGATATGCAGATATCTGAGCATTGCCAGATTATCGGAACGCTTGATCGCATTCACCCGGCAGATGATTATTTTTTTGACTTTCCGCCAGAACAGTCTCTTCAAGGCCAGAGCGCTGGCAATGGCGTCCGGATCGGCAACAATGCAGATGGCGAGGATGTCAGTGGTTGAAACCGCCTGCAGCAGGCTTTCGTAACGGCTTTTTTGTGATGCGGTCCGGATAGAATTGCTCATCTGATTCTTTTTTGCGTTGAACGGGAGATGACAGCCCCTTTTCATGGGCACAAGGCCTGTTTTTTACCCGCTGGATTATGGTTTTCTGTTCAGCAAAGCAGAATGTTAAAAGGTTTGCACCATATCAGCAAACCCCAAAAACAAACAGCAGGAATTGCAAAAAATAAGCAAGATAATGTATTTCGGCAGCCATCAATTTCCCGCCGGCCAATTGCAGGAAATTTGTCCTGCCGGGCAGGGAAATCCTGTTGTGCCGGAATTCCGGGGAGAATACTCTACGGCAGCTCTACGAAGAGGTGAGAAATAATCTCAGGCAGGATCGTTTTCCTCCGTAATGAGCCTGTCGGAGCGCATCCCCTTATACTCCCTGATGTGTGACACTTTTTTTCTGCCCTGGACCAGTTCCACCAGGGAATCGACCAGATCCTGCATGCTTTGCGCCTGTGCACTCATCTCTTCCGAGGCGGCAGCTGATTCCTCGGCATTGGCCACATTCTGCTGCACCACGTTGTTCATCTCAGTCACCGCCAGGTTAATCTGTTCGATACCCTGGGCCTGCTCGTTGGATGCTGTGGCAATTTCGTCGATGAGGCTTGCCACCCTGGCCGCCTTG
>JAHIVT010000088.1 GCA_018816555.1 Pseudomonadota bacterium | reverse complement strand
CACTCGTAAGAGAATTTGCCGGTGAAGATGCTGTGCAAGGGGATACGGTATATATGGACCCGGTGGATGAAGTCGAGGCATTCTCTCAATGGTTGATACATGATATTCCACTGCCAAGTGAAAAACAGAGTGTGATTGAATCTTTTGTGCAGGAAGAATCAAGCAACTTGCCTGCAGATGAATTGGCTCTTTTGAAGCTCCAGTTAGGTGTAGCGACCCGCAATGATAAACGTCCGGACCCGCAATCAAGTTACTTCTGGGCCCACAATAAATGAGAATAAGAATAGGCCCCGACCCACATTAAACGATAATGGACCCACATTAAGTGATACTGGGCCCGCAATAATGACACCGGACCCACATTAAGTGAGAATAAGGTTTTATCGATTTTCCTTTTGTTACAGAGGGATTCCGGCAGCCAGCATTTCCTCTTGAATTTCCTGGCTTTGCCCAGGGGACAACTTCCCGCGTAGAAAAGAACGAATAACTTTTGGCTGAACATTAATAGTCATAGCCAGTGTTTTCAAATTATATCCATGCCTGGTTAATTTTTGTTCGAGACCGTCAATATCCTTTGCCAAAATTGACTCAACCACTGTTTCCGTAACTGGAGACTCACCACTCATATATGCAGCCTCAAACGCAAGCGTAAGATGATGTTCAATTTGCAAAGGAGTCAAAAGACGATCGGCCAGCAGATCAATTGCTTCTTCTGTGATGATGGAATCAATATCAGTGTCCGGTTTTGTACATTCCCGTAGCAACCATTCAATGAATTCACGCTTGCTGGCAGCTATTCCATCCAAATTGAAAACGGTTGTCCTTGAGCCGATTTCTTCAAGAGATGACCGGTGGAGGTCATTTTTTAATTTTGGGTGACCGGCAAGGACTACGGACATTGTGCCGCCACAATCCTGCACCATCTCAATGAGGCGCTTTAAACCAATCAACGTGTTCCCGTGAAGATCGTGGGCCTCATCAATAAATAGGGCTACTGGCATTTTTCTCTTTTTGATCAGTTCTTGAAGCTTCCTTTCCCTTTTCTCTGCCTGGGTTGGGATTTTCAATTCCTTCTCAGTAGACAGATCATAGAAAAGGGCGACAATAAGAGTATTGAGCGTGACCTTGGTTTTTTCTATCGAGATGGCTTTGGCTACGATAATTTCTTTCTCTTTGTCTAAAGTATCCCGTATTTTTCTCAGAGTAGTTGTTTTACCGCTTCCTACGATTCCGGAAACAGCAATCAGTTTTCCTTGCCGAATGGCTGTTTTGAGCTCTTGGAAAATCTCTTTATGATGCGCTGTCTCAAAATAGCCAACGTTACGAAACTCCTTCACCAGCTGAAAATGCTTCATCACATCACTTAACATCTTTAACCCCTTTACGTTGTTGCCGAAAATAGCATCTGACTTCATCTAGTATTTCTTTTTTTAGAAGTGTACTGGCTAAAATTGCATCTATCTTTTGCCTATCTTCTTCCGGCAGCTTGGCGAGAGGGATTCCGAGATAATTGGCTATAGCTATTTTTGCTTCCAGGACGCCGGGATAAGTGAATTCTTGAAAAGGATCAGGGTCCTTAAATTCAATAACAGCTGTTCCTTCGGAAAGGCACCTCATCAACGCAGCCGTTGTTCTATTGTCATCGGTTAGGGCTTCTTTAGGGAGCGCAATTTCTCCGGCCAGCTTTTCAATGGAATCCGCTCTTTTTTCAGCCTTGGTTTTGCGAAAAGAACGGAATTTGTGAAGAGGAATTGGCCCCTCATCGGGATAAAATGGGCCTAACTTTTTTTCTTCATGCTCTATGAATAGTTCTGCGTCAAAGAGTCCCCACCATATAATCACATCATGCCCGGCAAGAGTCGAGTCGACACGATACGTTCCGCCATTCACCTTAATGGTAGCATCACCAGCCACCTTCCGACGCTCCGGCTCCCTCGCAAAAGTAGCAAATCTATCCCAAGAGCATATTTTTCGGAGTCCGGCGGTCGGCAGGTTGTTGATCCAATCTTCAATTCGGGAATGCTTTTCTGATCGATGCCCCTTTTCGTTATAACGGAGGACATAATTCAAAAGCCAGGTGTTTGCCTCTTCTTCATTTTTTGGTGTATGAAAATGGTAGAGAGTTTCATGGATTTCCTTAATGGTCCGAAAAGGTCGTTCGACTTTTCCTTTTGCCCGGGCTGTAGTTCGGCGACCATCTTTGCCCTTTGGCATGTGTGTCCGCAACTCAATGCCGAGATATTCTAAAACTCTATGAAATACACGGCTTTTGGCAATGGGGCCGTTATCCGTGTAGATCATCAGAGG
The DNA here is from genome assembly GCA_018816555.1 of Pseudomonadota bacterium. GTDB lineage: Bacteria > Desulfobacterota > Desulfobulbia > Desulfobulbales > SURF-16 > SURF-16. The sequence continues at coordinate 17,721 of JAHIVT010000088.1, read as the reverse complement.
AATACCCTGAAAAGGAAAGCCCTCAATCTCCTTTGTTGCCATAGCCCTGTAAAGAAAACGGAGAGCAGCCTCTACATCCTCACCAAAAACAACATGATATTCTTGGTAAGCGACACCACTGCGATCATCGACCAGGCTGTAAAGCATGAGGGTGGGACGTCCTTTCCTGTTCTCAACCCATGCAGGCCACTCTGGCAACTGTTTCAAATCAGATGGACTTAAATCAAAATGCCAGCAATCGTTTGAATGTTTTGCTTGAAATCGTACAGAAGCAGGTTCAATATCCAAGGAAAGAAAATCATACCCCCATCGTTTTAAGTACCGATTGACCGTTGTCTTTTTCAGTACTCCTTTTGGAGATTTTTTCAGACCTTGGGCAGTTTCAACGCCAAATTTTTCGAGAAGGCGAAGAGCTTCCGTGGTAGGTAAGTGGTGCCCTTTTTTATTGCGGGTCTTCAGTTTCATGGCAGCGATGATCTGGCAATACAGTTCCATCTCTGTACTTGGAAGAACTCTGGTAATCCCTGCATCAGAACGACGGAGAGATTTTGGGACTCGTTTATCTTTTAAACTACGGTATACGGTATTTACAGAAACCGCATACAGGTCGGCGAAGGCTTGGATCATCTTCATCCGTTCAGTATTTCTTGGCGGCAGAAGATCTAAACGCTTTTGCAAATCCAATAATCTTTCTTCCGGGATTTTTTTACCCATAGTTTCCGTACCAAAAACCAAGGTTTTTGAAACATACATCCTTTTGTGCTCACCCCAAGCAAAAATACATATTATTATGTTTCAAAACATTGTTCTAAAACATTTGTTCTGTTATTCTCAAGTAAAATCGTTTTTGGAATAAAAATAATGCTAATTGGATATGCTCGCGTTTCAACGATGGATCAGAACCCGCAGATGCAAACAGATGCTCTGGAAAAGGCAGGGTGTGGACGGATATTTATCGAAAAAATATCAGGTTCGCACAAGGAACGGCCCGAGCTGGAAGCGGCGTTAAATTATATGAGGGAGGGAGACACGCTTGTTGTCTGGAAATTGTCAAGGCTGGCTCGTTCCATCAGACAAATCATTGCCACGACCTATGACCTTGAGCAACGTAAAATTAAGCTGAAGGTTCTTACCCAGAATATCGATACAGGAACACCAGAGGGACGCTTGTTTTTTCACATGACCGCCGCATTCGATGAATTTCAGAGGGAATTGATTGTTGAGAATACCCGTGCAGGTCTCGCAGCTGCCCACAAAAGAGGGCGTAGAGGTGGTAGGCCACCAAGCATGACTGTGGATAAAATCCGTACTGCTGAGTCTATGATTAAAGATTCCAAAAACTACCCGTTCATATCAGACATTATCAAGCAGCTTGAGGTTGGACGAACGACGTTCTATCGGCACTTCCCTCCAGAGCGGATCAGTGAGCTAAGGCAACTGAAATGAAAACTTGGGCGGGGTTCACACCCGCTGGACTACACGACCTTGCCCGGCCGCACGTTGCGTATACTCAGGATAGTCTAAATTTGCAGGATCCCTTAAATGGATGCGCTTGCCAGATAACATCTTAACGGCAACAGAATTTAAGATTAGCGATAATCAGGTAAAAAGATGATTTTTTGTGTTACATGTGTCACAAACTTTACAGACATCTTTCATAACCTCCCCCCTGTGTCAGCAGTTGAAATTTATAGTGGTGGTGTTGAGGGCGTAAAAGGGCTATCAAGCCCAATCTAAATAGCTAGGCAATTAGCTGTTTTTTCAAATTTCCGGACCACTTTTCCGGAATTTCCGCATTGGGTATATATGCTCAATCAGCATTAGTTGACGGTATCTATTCGATTTATCGTTATTTTTTTGTTTCTCTTTGGTTAGGTGCAAATATTGCAGCATTGATGTGCTGGGAAAACTTGATGAAATTGCTTAACCAGGTAAAATTAAATTGATGAGTCATTGTGGAGAGAGTTAAAAATGAAGAAAGTTATCGCAAGTATTGTGGGGGGATTATGCGTTTTTGTGCTAACCGGCTCCGCTGAAGCCGTACCCATGGATCTGAGCGGATTCAGTGTTCTGGAGAATCAGCCAGGTAGTGTGACGGAGAGCGGCGGAGTTGTTAGTTTCACGGAGAGCATGGAAGATGCTGCTCTTTATTTTTTAAATGATTCTTATTCCGTAGATGCATCAGCCACCACATTGTCCTTTGATTATGATTTTACACTGGGGGACAATGATTACGACGACTATCTCCAGTTTAACATCAATTTTTCAGAACAGTGGTTTATCGCTGCCACGGGTTCAGGCCATGTCACCTTTGATCTGACGCCCTATCAGGGAACCAACATTTCACTCGACTGGGGGCTTATCTGGGGTGGTGATTGGGATGCAGGCACCACAGCAAGCATTTTCAATATAGATTTAGCAACAGCTTCGGCTGATCCCAATATGCCTGTACCTGAACCAGCCACAATGCTTCTGTTCGGAACAGGTCTTGCCGGACTCTATGGAGCAAATAGAAAGAGGAAATTTTTAAAGTCCTCAAAATAGTCTGTTGTTTCAGCTGCCATCTGATAAAGCCAATCTGACGGATATTTGGCACAAAATTTCCGCAGAACGGAAAGCCACGGGTTCATAAAGAATAGCCGGGTTGCCAGAGGTTGTTTATCAATCTTTATGGTGATTCGGTTTTTTTATTTTGATCAAGATGAATGATCCATCATTCAAAGGGAACATCTGTTAGAAAGGGGATAATAATGAGGAGAGAGAACGTATTTTCCGTGATTTTAAGTGGGCTATTTTTTTTGTGTATCATTGTTTTTCCATCTGCATCCTTTGCAGAAACGGATGTTACAAACAAAATCCTGCTCAACAAAGGACGGTTGCTTTATGACCGGCTCACGAAACAGAGCTATTTCGATGTTTCGGTTACTAATATCTCCAGTGATGTTCTCTTGGCTCCAATCAACGTGGTCATTGATTCGGTTTCCCCTTCCACTGTGACCGTGGCCAATGCGGATGGGGTGACGGCAGATGGGAAGCCGTATTTTGAATATAAGACTGATTCGGAACAACTCCTTTTTAATGCCACGACCATTGCAAAGAAATGGGCTTTCAATAACCCAACAGCACTTCGCTTTGTCTACACAGTCAAGATTATGGCGGCGTTGCCCATGGCTTCGTCGGTGATCGGTGTTGATGGCGGGATTTTAATCGCTTCCACCACCGATGGGCTTGATGTTCGGCTTGATGTTCCGCCTGGCGCAGTGGTGGAGGACGGTGCAACCTTCACCGTGGTGCCTGCAGATCAATTACCAAACGCACAAGGTGCCGCCAATGCTGATTTGCCAATAACTCCCCCGCTGCAATTTGGTCCGGCCGGTCTTGACTTCATCAAACCTGTGACTGTGACAATTGAAATCTCACCGGGAAAACTGAGTGAATACGGCTTCTCTTCACTAGAGGAAGCCCTGCCGTATATACGTGTTTTTACACGAAGGCAGGGTGAATCTCTCTATGAGCTTGTTGTCATTACCGATGTCGATCTTGGTGCAAATACGCTCACTGCTGAGATGAATCACTTTTCTCTTCTGGAAATTGATGTCGTCACTTTTTCGGTGGAAAGCTTGGAAATGCATTCGTCGGTGGTGAAGGGGCAGAAGATGTCTTTTCAGCCTCACATTAAAGTGAATAATTCCCTGCGGAATTTGCTGGGCGATAAGATCGCACTTAACGCAGTCCTCGTTAACACCGATAATGGGATAGAGTTAATTTCCGAGGAAGAGGCAACAACGACAATTCTTCCTGGTTCCGGCACCGAGGAGTGGTCGCCCATCTATACCAATGTTGCCGCCCCGGATTTCGAAACCAAGGATACCAGGCTTTTGCTCGTTAATAAAGAAAATGGCAAGGTGCTCTGGTCTCAACAGATCATAGTCGATTTTCCTACCCCCGACTTTGTCAGTGATTTCCAGGCAAATGACGTTAACAATTTGATTGATAAATATCGACCAACACTCTTTTTCAACCATGAAAGGCCGGAAGATGAAGTTTATCGGCCCACAAAAATTGATGTTATTTTTGGCGGGGCGGAGTCCAAATTGCTCAACAATACAGCGATCGGCAGCGAAAACACAGTTGTCAATAATCCGGGTGCAGAGGATCTCGCTCGTCACCCTAACAGCAACTATGCTTTCTATTACGATGGTACGGCTGATACTTATAAGAATCGGGAGCATAATGTCTATGCTACGGCCTTCGAAGATGGTGACATCATCTATCTTACTTACATCTTCTTTTATGTTCATGACCCCAAATCGCCTGCGTGGGAGCCGATCCCAACATCAGTTCTTTCTCCCCATGACAATGATAATGAAAGGATTGTGGTGATATTGAAACGGAATGCTACGGGTGGATATGATCCGACCCACGTTGTTTATGGCCACCATCTCGGAAACCAACGCTTTCAGTATCTTGATAACGGGAATTGGGAGGGTTCCGTGGCAGAATGGGGATCTGGTTATGTCGTTGTCCCGTGGGACAACGTGCTGAAGGAAGGTCCGGCTGGATCGACAAATCCCAATGTATACATTGCTGAGGGCAGTCATGGCTGTTACCCGAGGCCTGGAAGGTATCGTCTGAATGAGTTAGGTGTCTGGTGGGAGGAAGAAGCTGGCGTAAACGGAGAAGTCTGGCTGCCAGATGACGTCCATTACACGATTACCGCACTTCCTCGGCTGGATGTGATTGATGCGGACCATAAGGATAATTTCTTGCTCTTTCCCGGTAGTGTTGGGGTAGGTGGCGGAGCTGTTGGAACAATTGGGTTTGGAACCTATCAACTCACACCTTATGCCGGTTGGTGGCTGCTTTATGATCGGGAAGAATTTACGGATGAGAGCATGGATCATATCCGACTTTTCCCGGATATGCCAACCTTCGCCGATAAAGCGCCTCAGCTCTTAGCCCCGGCCGACACATCTTTGGTACCGGCTGGAATGGTAACTTTATATTGGAAACCCTTAGGCACGGATGTCGGCGATTTTGACGAAGAGTATTGCCTGGTGGTCAACGAGGACGGCTCGCCGGAAGATATCCCGCAATATAATGGATGCGATGCTGACCAGTTTATCTCGGATACCTCGATGGCCGTGGCCCTACCCATGACGCCGGGAAAAACATACTGGTGGTCGGTTTGGGCCAGGAGCAAAACCTTTGGCGTATGGAGCAGACCCAGCGGGTGGTTTAGTTTCACCACATCCGACGCCCCGGACATTGATAACGATCTTGACGGTTACACCGAGAATCAGGGGGATAAGGACGACAGTAACCCAGACATCTATCCCGGTGCCGAGGAGATCTGTTACGATGCCATTGACCAGGATTGCGATGGATTTGACGCGCCTTGCAAACCGGTTATCACGCGGAGTCAGCAGGGAGTAAGCGCGGTTTTCACAGTGATTCCTGATTTGCCCAAAAGCGATGCCAACACCTTGCAGATGAAACTGAACCTTTTGAGTGCCGAGGGTTGCTGGTACGAGGCAACACCAAACTTCGACGACCCAGGCTATATCAGTAACGCCGAGGTCTATCTGGTTGCCCCATGGGAGACAAAGGAAATCAGTACAAGCCTGACCATGGATGTTGACCAGCACTACCGGCTCGATCTTTCCATGAATACCTCTACCACAAATACCCTCGTCGCCCTTGATGTCATCATGCGTGGACTGTTCGGAAGGCGACTAGGAGACGTAATGCAGTTTAATCAGTCAGCCATCGGTCAAGTCATAGACATCGTCAAGGGAAGTGGCATGGTTTCATCGCTTGATGTAGGAGTTGCCTATCTTGTTAACGGTGAAGAGCTGAAGGCTCTTAATTCTTTTTTCACCGCCTTTCAGCAAATCACCAATGCCACGGTGGGAGCGGAGACGATGAACAACCTTTTCGTTTCTGTTCTGGGTGATGCGGCGAGCGGTTTTTGGGAACAAGGTATTGGCATTGTCCTCCAATCCTTGTCATTACCTGGTCGTTATTTTCTCCTGAAGGAAATTCTTGATTCATATGCCATCAATCGTTGCTCTGACCCAATCGATGGATTTGGTTATGTACGTCTGGATGTCGAGTCCGAATGCAGTGCCTGCAGCCTGACACTCTGGTACAAGGACGCGGATGATGATGGGTATAGCGATGGTGTAACCCTGCTTCAGGATGAACGTCCCCTGGGCTTCAAAACAAGTCTGGAGTTGAATGGGCAGGTCGAGGGCGACGTCGACGACACAAACTCTTTCATTTATCCGAGTGCGCCAGAAATCTGTGGGGACGGCATAGATCAGGATGGTGATGGAAGCGATTTGATTTGTCCTCCTGATATTCTTGACACCCCGTCAATTATCTCTTTTTCCTACGATCCCTCCATTTTATGGAACTACATCACTTGGACAGATACTGGCGCACCGTTTTATCATGTTTACTGGGGCACCGAATCCGGTGTCACTAAAGGCAGCGAATCTATGCCGTTGACTTCTACCCTGGATTATGGCCATACCGGGGTATTGCCCGGTTGGACATATTACTATCGGGTGGCATCAGTTGCGGCTGATGGTGTAACAGAGTCAGAGTTATCCGCAGAGGTTTCAATTTATGTCCCAACACAGTGCCAGACACCAACCGTAACCTCAGCAGGCCAGGTATGGATGGATCGCAACCTTGGCGCTTCCCGTGTCGCTATGAGTTATGATGACGAGGAAGCTTATGGCGATCTTTACCAGTGGGGCCGGGGCACAGACGGCCATGAGAAACGTAACAGCCCAATAACTACGATTAACAGTTCCACTGATGATCCGGGTCATGGCAGTTTTATAACTGAGGATTCATACCCTTATGATTGGCGGGTTCCCCAAAACGATAACCTGTGGCAGGGAGAATCCGGAATCAATAACCCTTGTCCTGCTGGTTTCAGACTCCCAACATATACAGAATTAGAGACTGAAAGACTTTCTTGGGCCAGTAACAACTCAGCAGGCGCCTTTGCGTCACCCTTGAAGCTTGTTGCGGCGAGTTGCCGCGGCGGCGATGGCACGGTCTACATCGCGGGCTGCGGCGGCCGCTACTGGTCCAGTACGGTCGATGGCGTCTACTCCCGCAACTTGATCTTCGACAGCGACTACGCTTACATGTACAGTAACCACCACCGTGCGTACGGCTTTAGCGCCCGTTGCATTAGTGACGAAACACCAGATGTCTTACCTCCCCAAAACGTCAATGTTGTATTTGATCCAGTAGAAGATTGGAACTACATCACCTGGGACGATGTGCCTGGAGCAACCGAGTACCACGTTTATTGGGGCACGGAAACTGGTGTGACTGAATCCAGTGAATCTCTTGATCCGCCAGTAACTTCACCTTACGGCCATACTGGAGTATTGCCAGGTTCGACTTATTGCTATGTTGTAACAGCTGAGGTAAATGGCGTTGAATCGGCCCTGTCGGAAGAGGTGTGTGTGACTATTCCGGAGGAAGACCAAACTTTTGATACGGTTATATCAGAAACAGGCCAGGTATGGATGGACCGTAATCTTGGGGCATCCCAGGTCGCCACGAGTTCGACGGATTCAGCAGCTTATGGGGACTTGTACCAGTGGGGCAGGGGAAGTGACGGCCATGAGAAACGTAACAGCCCAATAACTTCAGTTAACAGTTCCACTGATGATCCGGGTCATGGTAATTTTATAACTGAGAGTTCATACCCTTATGATTGGCGGGTTCCGCAAAACAATAACCTCTGGCAGGGAGAGTCAGGCATCAACAATCCGTGCCCTGCGGGTTTCAGACTACCAACATATACAGAATTAGAGACTGAGCGCCTTTCTTGGGCCATTAACAACTCAGCAGGTGCGTTTGCGTCACCCTTGAAGCTTGTTTTCGCGGGTTACCGTTACAACGACGATGGCACGGTCGTCGGCGCAGGCAGCGTCGGCCTCTACTGGTCCGGTACGGTCGATGGCATCTACTCTCGCTACTTGGGCTTCTTCAGCTACTACGCCTTCATGAGCTACAGCCACCGTGCGTTCGGCTTTAGCGCCCGTTGCCTTGAGGATTAAGACCCTTTGATCCTTTGTCCCCTTTTGACACTTTCCCGCCGCATCCCGCAGGGTGCGGCGGCAGGCGAAATTTTTTTTACTATGAATACCAGAGAAAAAATTGACATGGCAGCCAATACAGCGCTGCTGTTCCTGCATCAGGAGGGAATTTTTTATAAACTGTACAATCAGCAGGCAATGCTGTTCACTGAAAACATTAAAACACTGCAAATCAAGGTCAAATTCATCAAGGCCGTAACCCAGACAGTGTATAGCTGTGGCTTTCCCGCCTCAATTATTGCGGATGTCAAAAAACAATTGACTGCCCGTGGGGGAATGATTAACGAATCGGAAAAATTATTGACGGTTGCTAACCTCAACTGGGAAAAGCAGAGTGATTACAGTCAGTGGTGTGAACATCAAAAACCGCAGGAGGTGCCAGTCGGACAGAAGAGTGCCACAGGTCTGACAAGTATCGAAAAACAGATAATCGGTTTTCAGGTAATGCGTAAAACACCAATGGATGCTATGAATTTCATTATCGGGTTGCAGGAAGAGCTCCAACAGCGGCAATGACATCCAGTGACTCCATTTTACCGCTTAAACTGTTTGAAGCCTACTACAGGGCTCGGAGGAACAAACGAAATACCCGGAACCAGCTGAAATTCGAGATTGACTTTGAACACAACCTGTTTCAGCTTGCCGACGAAATCAGGCGCCGGCAATATCAACCAGGGCCGTGCATTGCTTTTATTGTCAACAAGCCGGTTAAACGGGAAATCTTCGCGGCGGATTTTCGCGACAGGGTTGTCCATCATTTGTTGCACGGCAGCATAAATCATATTGTAGAACGAAAACTGATTCACGACACGTACAGTTGTCGAGTCGGCAAAGGAACCCTGTATGGCATCAACAGGATTAACAAATTCGTCCGATCCTGTACCGGAAACTACCAAAGAGACGCTTATATACTCAAACTGGATGTAACCGGCTATTTCAGGAATATGCGCCATGACATCCTGTGGGAGAAAGTACAACGGATATTGTCCGGCAGGAATTATGATTACGGAGGGGTATCAAGGGAGCTTGTCGATTATCTGCTGCATCAGGTAATTTATACCCATGCCACGGAAAATTGTACAATAAAATGCTCCAAAGCCGAATGGCAGGGGCTGCCAAAGAGCAAAAGCCTTTTTTATACTGAACGTGGTTGCGGCCTGCCCATAGGCAATCTGACTTCGCAGTTATTTGGCAATATTTTTTTAAACGATTTCGACCAGTTTGTTAAGCATAAGCTGCGGGTGCAATATTATGGCAGATATGTAGATGATATGGTCTTTATCCATCATTCCAGGGACTATTTGCTTGAGGTTATTGGTAAAGTTCGGGAGGAACTATCGGCAATCGGACTTGAGGTGCATCCCGGCAAAATTTATCTGCAGCATTACACCAAAGGTGTTCTATTTCTGGGGCAGTTTATAAAACCGTTCCGGAAGTATATCAGCCAGCGAACCAAGGGTAATTTTTTCAAAATGATAGATGAAATCAATACCCTTCTCGACACGGATAAACGCATAACAGATGATGTCATCGGCCATATCCAGTCAAGGATGAACTCTTTTCTTGGTATCCTGGGGCAGGCCGACACTTTTGACTTGATTAACAAGGCCAGGAAACGATTGTGTGCGCAATTTTATTTCTTTTTTCTCTTCAACAAATCGTTTTCCAAAGTAACCCCGAATTTACGTAATCTGCTATGGCATTATACACAGCCCTGCCTGTCTATAAAGTCGCTTATGACTTGTTGATAGAGATTTTCAAGCGGACGAAATTATTTTCAAGAGAGTATAAGTACACGGTTGGAGAAAGATTGAAGAATGAAACCCTGGATTTGATTCTTTGTATCTACAAAGCCAATAAAAGTCAGAAACAAAACAGGCTGCAATACATTGCGGGAGCAAGAGAAAACGTGGAAACGATTCGCTTGCTCCTGCGATTGACAAAAGACTTGCAGATAATCGGCAATAAGCCGTTTGTTTTTTTGAACAGCAAAGTTGAAGATGTATCGGTCCAGCTTGTTGGCTGGCAAAAATATATGACCGGAGTTACAGAATAACGCAGTCATTGTTGTTTTTTGTAAGCGTGTCATATTAATCCTGGCAGACCGCCGAGAATTTTTCCTGGGCAAAAAGATGAAAGCAGTATTCTACTTCCGGTTTGATGCTTTGAATCATGATTAAACCTGAAGGTGTAAAGTGTTTGCCAGCTTGCGTTGTTGCCGCGGGTTACCGTAACAACAACAATGGCACGGTCAACAACGCAGGCAGCAACGGCAACTACTGGTCCAATACGGTCAATGGCATCAACTCTCGCAACTTGAACTTCAACAGCGACAACGCCAACATGAACAACAACAACCGTGCGAACGGCTTTAGCGCCCGTTGCCTTGAGGATTATTGGGAGTCCTTCTTGCTGCAGAGCAGGGAGGACTTTTTTATTTGTTCAATAAAACTTAGACTTGTCATGACTTGCAAATTTTCAATTACATGCTTCCTGTTAGTATTATCTATTTTGTGCCGTTCTGAATCCGCCTGGTCTGGACTTGTCATTCATTCCCAGACGGCAGCACAAATAGAGTTGATCGGTTACAACAGTCTGACCGAAAGTTCCATTTTTAAGGGTAATTTAACCGCAGACAGCAAATACGAGATAAATACACTCTATCGTGGACTTGCTCTCTTGGTCTTTGCCGGTGGTCAGCGTTATCCTGTTATTATCGGAGATAACTCTTTTACTCTAAAGATTGCTGATCCTGGTGAGCCACCTTCCTTCGTGGATAGCGCCGAAAATGATTTTTTATACAAATCGTTGACAGGCGGTGATCCTGTCCCCGGACACTATGACTTCGCCCTCCTTATGATCCAGGCCAAAAATCTGCTTGACTCAAGTCAGTCCATCAAGACCGTCAAGGAATTAACGACTAAGAAACAAGAGTTTCATGAGTTTGTCCGGAACCATTACGCAAGTCTCAAACACAGCGATATGATCAAGCGGCTTATTGCTCAATATTTCATGATGCACGAGTATGTTGATTATCACCGTGAGGGGGCTCCGGCTACCGACATCCGTGCTGAATATCACAAAGAGGTTTTGAATGGGGTCAGGAGCTGGCTTGATATTTTAAAGAACCACATCCCGGAGCATGAGATATTGAATTATTGCGTTTCTCTCTATTATCAGAGGAGCATGGTCACCCTTGCTTCCCTGATCATTGGGAACTTCAAGGATGTTGCATACTGCCCAGGGGATGAAAAACAAACTTTCAGTTTCCCGGATGATTTGCTTATTTCCGAGGTGGACGGAAACAAAGAAAGAAAACTGAATGATTTCAAGGGCAACAAAATAATCGCTTTTGTCTCGGATGATTGCCCGGTGTCAATGGTTGAAGCCGTCAGCAAAGTGCGTCAAGTGGCTGTCCAGAAAAAAGATGAGGTGGTGATTGTTGCGCCATTGCAGGAATTGTCCGTGAAACATTTGGCCATGCGCAAAATGCTGAGAAGCGGAAAGATGTTTTTTATAAATGATGAAAAATGGCGGAAAGACAATCTGTCAAAGAAGATTAAGTTGCCATTATTTGTCCGGATCGGCGGCGATTTTAACTAAAAAGTGATCTTCATCGCTATACAGAAATTACACTTAACTATGCTGGTTTTCAAGATAATATCCGGCATGCCTAAACAATATTCGGACTCTCTGCCCTCATGTATTTCCAGTGCCTACCTGTGACGCAAGCGTTTACATAGCCACATCAAATCTCAGGAATTTATCATTTAACCTCAGATTGAACTTACTACTATTCACCTTTTTCCAGATGGAGCCTGAACCTTATTCTCGATTAATGTGGGTCCGATGTCATTATTGCGGGCCCAGTATCACTTATTGTGGGTCCATTATCGCTTAATGTGGGTCCGACCCGTTTCTTATTCTCATTTATTGTGGGCCCAGATTAATCATTATTGCGGGTCCGGGCATTTATCATTGCGGGTCGCTACAGTTAGGGGTTCTAAGCCCAAAACCGCGGAATTTCCTTTTTAACGTAAATACAGTGTGTTACCGCAAAACGAAACTGGCCAGCATCGAGAGGAGCGTGCACCTGTCTTTAAGCTGGATTCAATTCAATTGTATCACCAGCCAAGTCCAAATACTTTAAATTGTCTCGGCAAACCCAATTCAACATTATCCCTGCGGGTTGAGGGTTCTCAATAAAGCTGGCTATTGCTTTTGCATATTGACGGTCTGTTGTTTTCGAAGCTTTGATACGATATAAATTTGCCTTTATCCCCGACAGATCGTCTTGTTGAATTTCCGTTTTGAATGCAGTGACTGCTCCGCTTGGGCTGATCGCAAAGAAAAAATATTCTCCGCTCTCGATCATCATGCTTAGCACAGTTTGAGCAAGGAGATTATTCGGATTGACCAAGGCGTTAAATGTTTGAAAGTTATAGAATTCAAATGCAAAATGAACAACTTCGAATTTTGAAGTGCCAAACACAGAATGGCCGAAGTTGAATCCACCATGGGATATGTCGGAGGGAATAGTCTCAGCAGTGCGAAGCGCCAAAAAACCACACGGTAATTTTCGTTCCTTAATCACTCCCATCGCAAAACACGGTACATCGGCTGATAGAAAATCCTCAACGAATTGACGATTCATCGTGAGTCGCGGTAACAATGTATGAATTGAACCCATCGTTTTCCCTTACCAAAACTTATTGATTTGAGAGAGAGTCCTTCAACCAAACAATTCGCTGTGGGAGCCAAGACGGGCCAGCCGCAGTGTGTCGGTATCCAGCTTGCGGTAAATTAGCAGTAAGTTCGGCTTAACGTGGCATTCACGGTATCCTGACCATTGGCCACTTAGGTCATGGTCGCGATACCGCGGCTCTAACGGATCGTCGTTTATTAATGCCGTCAAGATGGACACCAGGGCGGCGTCGAGTGTTGACCGGTGTCGGCCTGATGCCTCTCGCTTATAGTCGCGCTTGAATGCCGATGAACGATCAATCGTCCGCATGCAAATCTGCCATCAGTGCGTCAATGCTGGTAAATTTTTTACCCTTTCCGGCCTCAAGCTCAGTAATCGCCTTGCGAGTGGTGGCGTTCGGAACTCTGACCTCGAAAGGCAATCGTTGTTCCTCTGCTACACGCAGCATTAGTAAGCGAATGGCGTCAGAGATTGATAAACCCATCTCTTCCAGCGCATAGGCGGCGCGTTCTTTTGTCTCGGCGTCAATACGGGCACGAACGTAGGTATTATGGGTGCTCACAGCGGATCTCCTTAAATATTTTTTAGGCTTTGGAAGTAGCCCTCTGATAAGAGTATTGTAGTCACATTGCGACCACAATTCAAGCCCTTTATTTTTCACGGCAGGGTTTCAAACGAGAAAATAGGGGAGTGGAACGTAAAACAGGGCTAAGACATGCACACGGGCTTGCCGTTGACTTTTCATACCATGGATATAGCCATTATAGATAGCCAAAAAAAACATAGCCAAATAACATTGGTATTGGAATTTTTGGCTACTCACTTTATAGTCGGCCAAATGATCTATACCTATCTTGGCTATCTATTATGAAAATTGCACGTATCTATCTTCGAGTCAGCACCGACGAGCAGGATCTCTCTCGCCAAGCCGACGTCGAACGAAACACACGGGCTGCTGGCTACTACATCGCCGGCGTCTACCGAGAGAAGGCATCGGGTGTCCGTGCTGATCGGCCTGAACTGCTGCGCATGATCGCGGACCTTCAACCGGGCGAGGTTGTTGTTGCTGAGAAAATCGACCGTATCAGCCGGCTGCCGTTGGCAGAGGCAGAGAAACTCGTTGCTTCAATTCGAGCCAAAGGTGCCAAACTTGCCGTACCGGGTGTTGTCGATTTGTCTGAATTCGCGGCTGACGCTGATGGTGTAGCCAAGATCGTACTGGAGTCAGTTCAGGAGTTACTACTCAAGCTGGCACTGCAAATGGCTCGTGACGACTATGAAACCCGCCGCGAGCGGCAGCGTCAGGGAGTCCAACTTGCCAGGGCAGCTGGTAAATATGCCGGCCGCATACCTGATACCTCGACCCACCAGCGTATCGTCACTCTGCGTGGTGCTGGACAGACCATCAAGCGGACTGCGGAACTGGCAGGATGCAGTGAAAGTCAGGTCAAGCGCATTTGGGCAATCCATCTGGCTAAGGACGATCATGCTGACAGTATGATAGGTGATGATTTCAATCACTCAAGAAAATAACTGCTTCCGCAAAGGAACTCCAGATGCAAGTCGCCTTCTTCACCAATAAACAAAACTGTCTTCGACAGATTGGCAGTTATTCAAATAATTTCCTGTTATTGCTGCCTTTAATACTGACAAATCATGCGTGGTGACCGTAATAAGCGACTGACTATCCTCTCAGCGACTGAAAAGCTCGCTCTTTACGGTTTACCCGATTTTGACGACTTCCAGCGCATTGAGTTTTTCGCCATGACCGCGGCCGAACATACTTTGGCGTTCAACCGTAAGGGGTTAACTGATCAGATTTATTGTCTATTACAACTCGGGTATTTCAAGGCCAAACAAGCTTTTTTCCGCTTTTCCCTGAAGGATATATCTCAAGAGGACATCGATTTTCTATTGCTGCACTATTTCCCCGGACAGGCGATTGTCATGCGGTCACTCAGCAAAGATGAATACTATGCCCAACGCAATGAGATTTCATCATTGTTCGACTATCGTCTATGGTCTGACAGTTATCTGCCGGTGTTGCTTGAGAAAGCGACGCTGCTGGCCAGAATGGATGTGACGGCCACATTCCTGTTGACGGAACTGATAGTTTTCCTGAACAACCAGCGCATCGTACGCCCAGGCTACAGCACATTGCAAACCCTTATTGGGGATGCCCTTGCCGCTGAACGGCAACGTCTTGAACAACAGGTCGATGCGTCTCTGGACGATGCGGCGTGTGCCGCTCTGCAAAAGCTTATTATACGCGAGGATACGCTGTCCGGACTCGCTTCAATTAAACAGGATGCAAAACACTTCGGCTACCGCATGATGGTTTTGGAGCGTCAGAAGCACGCTGCTCTGGTACCACTATATACGATTGCAAAATCACTGCTACCCAATCTTGGTATCTCACAGTTAAATATAGCGTATTATGCCAGTCTCGCTAACTATTACACGATTTATGATTTACGCCGGCTTAACCCCGGCCAGACGCATCTATATTTGCTGTGCTACACTTGGCATCGCTATCGGAAAATCTCCGACAACCTGATTGCTGCTTTTGGGTATCATAAAAAGAAGCTCGAAGACGACATCAAGGAGAAAACCAACAAGCAAATCATTCAAGCTCAAGCCGAACGACAACAAGGAGCGCCACAGGTCGGTCAATTGCTCCTGCTTTATGTAGATTACACGATTGAAGATGCAATGCCCTTTGGGTTGGTGCGGAACCAAGCTTTCAGCATCATGCCGAAGGAATTGCTTCTCACAACTGGCAAGCGCCTATCCGAGAAACCCGCCAGCAAGTTGGAATTTCACTGGCTGGCAGTGGACAAACAGACCGGCCGTTGCACTAAGAACCTACGTCCACTTGCCATGGCTCTCGATTTCGGCAGTAATACCGTCAATAGTCCATGGCTTGCCGCTTTGCATTGGATGAAGAGCATTTTTGCCCGGCAGCAGCGTCTCTCACAACAACCGCTTGACAGAATCCCAGAGGACACGATCCCAAAACGACTGCGCGCTCATCTTTTCGAATTCGACCAGGATGGCTATCCAGCAAGCCTTCTGGGTGACCGTTACGAATTCTGGGTCTACCGACAATTACGCAAACGCCTCGACACCGGCGACTTGTTTGTCGACGACAGCCTGGGACATCGGCGTTTCGCCGATGAATTGGTCCTTCCGGAACAGAAGGACGAAGTGCTCAAGGAATTGAATATTCCCTGGCTACGCCATCCAATTGATACCACACTCGACACCCTGTTCGGCGAACTCGATACCCTGTGGCAGGCCTTCGGCCGAGAACTGCGCCAAGGGAAGCTCAAGCACCTGGATTATGACCCAGTAAAAAAAATCCTGACGTGGCACCGACCTAAGTCAGACCCTTTCGAAAAGCTGCAAAAGAGCTTCTATACCAACGTTATACCATGTGATATCACCGATATTTTCCGCTTTGTAAATGAACGTTGCCACTTTCTGGCAGCAATGACACCTTTGCAGCCACGCTATGCGAAGAAAGTCGCTGATGAAGATAGCTTGATGGCTGTAATTATTGCGCAGGCCATGAATCACGGCAATCTCAGTATGTCTGAAACCAGCGACATCCCCTATCATGTTCTCGAAGCAACACATCAGCAACACCTGCGTCTGGCTACACTGAAGGCTGCGAACGACAAAATCAGCAATTTTATCGCTCAGCTGCCTATTTTTCCATACTACTCGTTTGACATGGAGGTGCTCTACGGCAGTGTCGACGGCCAGAAATTCAGCGCGGCCGATCCAACCCTCAAGGCACGTTTTTCACGCAAGTACTTCGGCAAGGACCGTGGCGTCGTCGCCTACTCACTGCTTTCTAATCACGTGGCACTTCAAACCGAGCTGCTTAGTGCGAACCAACACGAAAGCTATTGGATCTTCGATATTTGTTACAATAATACTTCGGACATTGTACCAACCATGATCACCGGCGATATGCACAGTATCAACAAAGCAAATTTTGCCATCCTGAACTGGTTTGGTTCAAATCTTGCGCCACGGTTCACCAATTTGCAGGATCAATTGAAACACCTCTATTGTGGTATTTATAAGGAAGAGTATGCAAATTTTCTAATCCCTCCAGCAGGACAGATTGACCGCGAATTGATCGTCTCAGAAAAAGACAACATCGATCGCATTGTTGCCACCCTTGGACTCAAAGAAATTAGCCAGAGTACTCTTGTACGCAAATTATGCACATTGTCCGGACATCACCGAACACGCAAGGCTATCTTCGAGTTCGACAAGCTGATACGTAGTATTTATACGCTCCGCTACCTGCGCGATCCGCAATTACAACAAAACGTTCATCGTTCACAGAACCGCATTGAGGGGTATCATCAATTACGCTCAGTGATTGCACAGGTCAGTGGCAGAAAAGAGTTGATTGGTCACACTGATCTTGATATCGAAATCAGCAACCAGTGTGGCCGCCTTGTCGCCAACATCGTGATAGCATATAATTCCATCCTGCTTTCGGGACTACTGAACCGTTATCAGGCCGAAAACAACCAGAAAATCCTTGACTGGCTGAAACGGATCTCGCCAGTCGCATGGCAGCACATCCATTTTTTAGGTCATTACGCATTCCGCGACAAACAGAAGCCGATTGACTTGGATGCTATACTGGCCAGTTTCGTTTTGCGGTAACACACTGTATTTACGTTAAAAAGGAAATTCCGCGGTTTTGGGCTTAGAACCCCTGAAAGGAGCGTTCAACAAAAAATCGTTGTCCCTGCATATAGGCAAGCCGCTCAGGGGAGGTCTCGGCCGGTGCATTGGCAAGGCTGTATTTTATGGTCTTTTGCGAGTCGATCTCGCGCCTGACTACAAGGTGCCACT
>JAHIVT010000009.1 GCA_018816555.1 Pseudomonadota bacterium | reverse complement strand
TAAGGGGCTTGGAAAATACTAAATTACCGTTTATAATGTTTTCATATTTTAAAAGAGGAGGATTTGAGTATGAAGACATCGACTTTGGTTCGGAATGGAGTATCGCCAGAACTGGTGGGCTTGATTTCACGTTTGGTTGATTTGATTCCCTGGCCTACGCGACGTTCTGCGATGGGAGATGTGACATTGTTGTTACTGGACGGCAAGCATCGTGTAGCCGAGGATGTATTTGGCTGGGGCCGATTTGTTGTGGAAGTTGGAATTAAAGAATTTCAAACCGGCATTTTGTGCGTGAACGATATTTCCACGCGGCTCAAACCGAAAACAGAAGAGAAGGACCCCGAGCTGCTTGCCGAAATACGCGCAATTATGGAACCACATAGTGAAACTGAATCTCATCTACGTACAACGTTGCTGTACACGAACATGACGGCTAAAGCAGTATATGATGCTCTTGTGGAAAAGGGGTGGCCGGCAGAGTCGTTGCCGACCGTGCGCACGATTTCCAACATCCTGATTCGCCATGATTACCGATTGCGCACTGTGGCCAAAAGCAAGGTGCAAAAAAAACAGCGGAAACCGACGCAATCTTTGAAAACGTCTGGCAAATGAATGCTCTGGCGGATGCTGATCCTGAAACCATGAGAATCAGCATAGACACAAAGGCAACTGTTAATGTTGGTGAATACTCCAGGGGTGGGCGTTCGCGTGGCGTCGAGGCGGTTAAGGCATTGGATCATGATATGTGCCCCAAGGAAAAAGTGGTTCCTGGCGGCATCCTGGAACCGGTTACCGGCAGGTCGTTTTTATTTTTCGGCACCAGCTACAAAACCAGCGACTTCATTGTTGACGGGCTTTTTCTCTGGTGGAAGGAGAGAAAGCAGGAGTTTTGCGCGCTGAAACAGCTTGTCATAAATGTGGATAACGGACCGGAATGCAGCGGACGTCGCACCCAATTTTTGTTCCGCTTGACAGAATTCGCCGACATGACCGGACTTTGTGTCCGAATCATTTACTACCCTCCCTATCACAGCAAATACAATAGTATTGAGCGTTATTGGGCTGGGTTAGAGAAGTCATGGAACGGATATTTGTTGGATACCGTGGAGACTGTGATAAAACGAGCTGGCAATTTCATTTGGAAGGGGCTGCGAGCTGTGACGCGGCTATTGAATGTACCATATGAAAAAGGTATCAAGGTTTGCGGCGACAAAAAATCAGACCTTGAACAACGACTACAACGCTCACCTGTTCTGCGCTGGTGGGATATAACAATCTCCCCTAAAACGGTAAATTTGTAATTTCTATCTCCCTTAGTACAATACGGTTAAGGTTGCCAATGGATCATGAATGAATGTCTATTGTCGAGTTAACGCATACCTCTTTTGCGCAGGAAACGAAAAGTGCCCTAGCAGCTGTCAATCAGCGAGCCGATTTTTATAACTAAGGAGTGCCTAGAAAACTTGGGTTGATTCACTCAAACTCAAAGAGAGCAACTTCATTTCTTACTCCTTATCTGTTGATTTTCCTGGCATAATTTCCTGAATCTCACTCTCGAAGAGCAATTGACTATAGAGATCAAGAGTGCGATAATCGATTAATTTTTGAAATTTTGAAACTTCTTTTGCTGTCCATGGTTTTTCTCCCTTTTGCATATTAATCAGATCATTCCATTCGTTGCGATTTTCGATTCTGTCAAAATTGCCATTCATAGTGTCTGGTTCCTCCAAAACATCGTCATGACGCCGTCGATTGACAGAAGAATCCACCCAACGGAAATTACCCAGTGAATTGCCAATGTGTCGACGATTATCCCGGTAATTTGCCTTAGCAGAATCATTTAACTTAAGAGCTACTTCAGAATAACTCCACTTTCCATTAAAGACTGAAGTTTAGAGTTTCACATCCCCTCCCTTTTATGACGGGGGAGGATGAATTTCCATAACATCGTTCTTTGACAACATAAATAGCTGGGATTCTGGGTCAGCTTGTCCACAATGCCCGACATCTGCTTCAATTGGTGGC
>JAHIVT010000087.1 GCA_018816555.1 Pseudomonadota bacterium | reverse complement strand
TCCGGCAGCAATGGGATCGTTGACCGGGGCGAAGACCACCGGGATGTTGTTTGCCCGGGTGGCACGCTTGGCAGCACAGGCGGCAGGTGTGGTAAC
Organism: Pseudomonadota bacterium; assembly: GCA_018816555.1. Classification (GTDB taxonomy): domain Bacteria; phylum Desulfobacterota; class Desulfobulbia; order Desulfobulbales; family SURF-16; genus SURF-16. The sequence continues at coordinate 30,112 of JAHIVT010000087.1, read as the reverse complement.
GGCGAAGATCAGATCCGGCTGCCCGGCCAGCAGATGGTCCATGGCGACATCCAGTGCTTCTATTCTCTTGGTTGGGCCCTTGAAAAGGTAGCTGATATTTTCCCCTTCAATATATCCCCTTTCCCGCAGGCCGGCCTTGAATCCTTCCAGGGTCTCCAGAAAATGATTTGAATAGAGCAGAACGGCAATGACCGGCAGGTCGGTTTTTTTCTCGGCGGCGGTAAGCTTTGCGGGCCAGAGACAACCGCATGTCAGCAGCAGAACAAGCAAGGCCGGCATACTTTTTTTCAACATAAAATTTACCCTTTTGCTCTGAGGGTGTGTTATGATTTTGAAAGTCCTATCCGTAACATTCATCCTATCACAGCCTGATGGGGAGATGCCAGCGGAACGAGGGCGGATTCCAAAAAACCAAGGTTCTGAGGGCTGCCTGCCGCTCAGCATTGGCAGACAGTTTGATCATACTCCCGGGATGCACCCCATGTTGAAAAGTATCCGCACCCGCCTGACTTTAGCCTTTGTCAGCCTGGCCATTGTCCCGCTGCTGGTGGTCGGCGTGGTTCTCTCCGTCAAAAACTATGCGGCCCTGCAGCAACAGGCCCTGCAGGAGCAGCAGAGCCATGCCCAGCGGATCAGTACGACGGTGGAGGCCTTTGTGCGTGAGCTGGAACGGGAACTGGTACTGCTCTCCAAGATATACGGTTTCTCCCGTGCGGGAGGCGAGGAACAGAAATGGATTCTGGACGAACTGCTTTCCTATGAAAACCGCTTTGAGGAACTGATCCTGATCGAAGTGGACGGCACGGAGCTGATCCATCGCCATCGGACACGGATTATACCGGAAGATTCCTTGACCAGCCGATTGAATGATCCGGCCTTTTCCGGTCCCACCTCCACCGGCCGCAGCTATTTCGGTCCGGTGCACTTCGACCCTGCCAACGGCGAACCGTTAATGACCATCGCCGTCCCCGTGGAATCCCCCATGACCGGCATGATCGAGGGCGTGCTTGTCGGCGAGGCCCGGCTGAAAAAAGTATGGGAGTTGCTGGCCTCGCTTCCTGTACCATCCGGCGAAACCGTTTTTATCGTGGACAGTGCCGGAGAGGTTGTGGGCCATCCCAATCCCTCTGTGGTTCTGCGGGGCACTCATTTTACCCTGCCGGACAACCATCTGGGCATTACCACCGGCCTGGGGGGAGAAGAGGTGGTGCTGGCCGCGGAACGCATCGAGCTGAACGAGCAATTCCTGTATGTCGTTGCCCAGCGGCCGGTATCAGAGGTGCTGGCCTTGGCGCGCAGTATCGTAGGCATCACCCTGCTGCTGGTGTTGCTTGCGCTGGTGGCTGCCGTCATCCTTTCCATCCTGGCCATCGGCAATATCATCAGTCCCCTGCGCTCTCTTGCCGCGGTTGCCAGGGAGATCCGGCAGGGGGATCTCTCCCGTCGGGTGGAGCTCGACAGGGATGACGAGGTGGGGGAACTGGCCCTGGCCTTCAACGCTATGACCGACAGGTTGCAGGTTTCAATGGAGGGCATGGCAAAGGAGATTGAAGAACGGGAGCGCGAGATTGAAGTGCGGAAACGGGCGGAGGAAGCGCTGCGGGAAAATCGTGCCATGCTGCAGCAGATACTGGACACCTTGCCCCAATCCATTTTCTGGAAAGATTTGGAGAGCGTTTACCAGGGCTGCAACCTGGTCTGTGCCAGTGATCTCGGACTGCATGATCCCGAGCTGATAAAGGGCAAGACCGATTTTGACCTGCTGTGGCTACGGGAGGAGGCCGAGGCGTACCGGGCCGATGACCGAGAGGTTATCAGCGGCAAAAAGGCGAAGAGGCACATCATTGAACCGCTGCAACAGACGGACGGCACCAGATTGTGGGTCGATACCACCAAGGTGCCGCTGCTGGACGGGCAGGGCAACGTTTACGGGATTCTCGGGGTGTATGAAGACATTACCGAGCGAAAAAAGAACGAGGAGGAAAGGGAGAAGCTGGAGAGGCAGGTGCGGCAGTCCCAGAAAATGGAGGCAATCGGAACCCTGGCCGGCGGCATCGCCCATGACTTCAATAATATTCTTTCCATCATTTTAGGCTACAACGAGCTGGCCATGCTGGATATCGATCCGGCAAAACGCCTGCAAAATCTTGAGGAAGTGAGAAAAGGGGCGGAACGGGCCAGGGACCTGGTCCGGCAGATCCTGGCCTTTAGTCGCAAAACGGACCAGGAGCGGCAACCGCTGCAGATCTCGCTGATCATCAAGGAGACCTTGAAGATGCTGCGGTCCTCCATCCCGACCACCATAGAGATCAGGCAGAACATTGCCAGCAACAGCAGGGTCATGGCGGACTCGACCCAGATCCATCAGGTAATCATGAATCTCTGCACCAATGCCTACCAGGTCATGCGGGAAACCGGCGGAACCCTGGCCGTTTCCCTGACGGAGATTGATATTGGCGAGGGTGAATACGGTTATGCCGATCTGCATCCAGGCAGGTATCTGAGGCTTGAGGTGAGCGACACGGGATGCGGCATTGATCCGGCCATAAGAGACAAGATTTTCGAACCCTATTTCACCACCAAGCCGCAGGGGGAGGGGACGGGCATGGGACTTGCCGTGGTGCACGGTATCGTCAAGAGCCACAAGGGCTATCTCTCCGTGTACAGCGAGCCTGGGAAAGGGACGAGCTTTCATGTCTATCTGCCGGTAACGGAAACAGAGCCGGCAAGCGAGCCGGAGACCCCAGTGTCGGAGGTTCTTATCGGCAACGGCGAGCGCATTCTCTTTGTCGATGACGAAGAGCAGATCACCCGGATTGCCCAGTCCATGCTGAAAAATAACGGCTATCAGGTGACCGCCTGTTCCAGTGGGGTGCAGGCCCTGGAGGAATTCCGCCGACACCCGGATCAGTTTGACCTGGTGATAACGGATATGACCATGCCGCACATGACCGGTATTGACCTGGCCCGGCAAATACTGGCCGTCAATCCTGCCCTGCCCGTCATTCTCTGCACCGGCCAGAGTGAACTGGTCAACCGGGAAATAGCCCTGGACATGGGTTGCTGCGCTTATCTCAATAAACCGATTCTCAAGCAGACGCTGCTGCGGGCAGTGCAAAAGGCCCTTGTCGGCAAATAGCCGGGGCTTTTTTCAAAAGGCCCTGATTTTTTCCGGCCACAGAATTCTGTGCAGCTGGATCTGCAGGCGGACTTGCAGCCCGTCATCAAGCAGCCACTGGCCGAGCAGGCTTGGGGCAAGTTTTTCCGTCACCGGCGAGAAGAGGATCTTGACCCGGTTTCTGATGGCGGCCGGATCGCCCAGGGAAGGGATGTGGGTGCGCAGTATGTCCACCGCCCAGTCGTAATCCCGGCGTGAGCTGATAACGCATTTCAGCTCATCGGCCGGGGTCAGCAGCTTGAGGTTGCCCAGATCCATCTTTTCTGCCATGCCGCTGTCAGGGCATTTGAGGTCCATGATCTTCACCACCTTCGGCGGCACCCGACGCAGGCTGATACTGCCGTTTGTTTCCAGCAGCACCATTCTTTCTTCCCACATGAGCTCGTCCAGCAGATAGTAGACCTGTTCCTGTAAAAGGGGCTCGCCCCCGGTTATCTGCACCAGGGCGGCCGGATGCTGCCGGGTGAAGGCGAGCAACTGCTCCACCGCCATCAGGCGATGCTCTTCTTCATAGGTATAGCGTGCATCGCAGTAAGCGCAGCGCAGATTGCAACCTGCCAGACGGATAAAGGCGCAGGGGTAGCCTGCAAAGGTCGACTCCCCCTGGATGGAGTAAAAGAGTTCGGAAACCTGCAGAGGTTCTGCAATGCTGTCAGTTCTGGGTTTTGCCACGGTAAATCACCCCGGTATTGTCCGTCTCGCCCACCATGATCGCATGCAGATGGTAACGCTCTGAGGAGAGATCCTTTTCCAGCGCATGGAAAATAAAGGCGGCGATGTTTTCTGATGAGGGATTTTTGTCCCGGAAGGCGGGATGCTCGTTCAGGTCCCGATGGTCCAGATCGTCCATGATTATTTTGACTGCGTCTTTCAGGGTGCGGAAATCAATGCCCATGCCGAGTTCGTCAAGCTCCGCGGCCCGCACGGTGACCTGCACATTCCAGTTGTGGCCGTGGGGTTTTTCGCAGTTGCCGGGGTAGTTGCGCAGATGGTGTCCGGCGGAAAAATGGGTCTTTATGAAAACATCAATCATGTCTGGTTCTCCTGGTATTGTTTGAGCGCTTACCGGGTGGTAACGCCTTTTTGTTGTACGATGCGCTTGCAGGACTCAAGCATTGCGGGTGCAAGGCACCATCATCCCGTTATGAGACAGGCGGGGGAACGGTTTGCGGCAGATTGCTGAGCCCTGAGAGGCGGATAAAGCAAGGTGAAAGTCTGCTGGAATCGGTCAGTGCGAGGTAGACTTTCAAAAAAAAATATGCTATTGCACTTTAAACGCAAAATGCGCGATACGCAAAGGTAAAATACTCATCCTGCTTGAAGGAGAATTTGTTTTATGGCAAAGATTGTGCCCTTCCGCGGTCTACGTTTCAACCCGGAAAAGATAGACCGCATGGAAGATGTGGTCACCCCCCCATATGATGTTATTGATGAAAAGGCGCAGGCAGCTTTGTTGTCAAAGAATCCGTACAATATGATTCAGCTTGATCTCACCAAACACGCCGGGGTTGCCCCTGTGGCGGGCAGGTATGAGGGGGCGAAGAATCTGTTTGACCGCTGGCAGGAGGAGTGTGTCCTCATCCGCGACAAAGAGCCGGCAATCTATCTCTATCATATCCGGTACAATCTGCCCAACGGTCGTACCTTCATCCGCAAGGGACTGGTCTGCCTGGTGGGACTTGCCGAATTTGACCAGGGTATCGTTAAACCCCATGAGAAAACCTTTCGCAGCGTCACCGATGACCGGTTGAAGCTGATTGATACCTGCCAGGCTCAGTTCAGTCAGGTGTTTTCCATCTATTCCGACGAGAGCGGCGAGATCATGGCGGCCCTTGAAGGGGGCAGCCCCCAAGAGCCGCTGTACTCGGTGGAGGACCAGGACGGCTGCCTGCATACCCTGTGGGCCGTAACCGACCGGCAGGTGCTGGCAAAGATCACCAATGCCTTCCAGGACAAGTCTCTTTATATCGCCGACGGCCATCACCGCTACACCACGGCCCTGCAGTTGCGGGAGATGATGGCGAAAAGACTGGGCAGCGTGGCGGAGGACAGCCCTTACAACCACGTCATGATGTATCTCTGCCCCATGGAGGACCCGGGCCTGTCCGTGCTGCCCACCCACCGGCTGGTCTATCTGCCGGAAAAAACCGGCGCAGACGAACTGGTCACCCGGATGGGGGAATACTTCGACATCGAGGAAATAGCCGGCGGCAGCCGGGAAACCCTCATTGAGCAGGTGTTGGGCCGCATGGAGGAAAAGGAAGAGCAGCAGACCGTGTTCGGCATGTATGAGCCCAAGGCGGACCGCTGTTTCCTTCTGTCACTCAAACCGGGCGTGATGGCCGGGGCGGTTGGCCACGAACTGCCCTCCGCCCTGCAGGAGCTTGATGTGGTGGTGCTGTCGGATTTGGTGGTCGAAAGGTTGCTGGGGCTCAGCCATGAGCGCTGCGACAATGAAGGGTTGATCGCCTATTACAGCGATCCGGATAACGCCCTGGACAGTGCGGTGAAAGTCGCCGCCCAGAACGAGGGCAGGAGTCCCGTTCTCTTTTTGATGAACCACACCCCGGTGGTCCAGGTCAAAAAAATCGCCGATGAAAACCTCATCATGCCCCATAAGTCCACCTATTTTTATCCTAAAATCCTGACCGGGCTGCTGATCAACCGGCTGGTGGCGGACGAGACCGTGGCCTAGCTCACGGCCAGGCCGCCGGATGCTTATGTTTCCGCAGATCACAGAGGACACGCTTTTTTCCGGGCGGCTCAACTGCGCGCAGCATGCGGGCGGCTATCGCTTTTCGGTGGATGCCGTGCTGCTGGCCCATTTCATCCGGACCCGGCCCGGGGAGCGCATTCTTGACCTGGGGGCGGGCTGCGGGGTGATCTCGCTGATCATGAGCTTTCGCCTGCCCCAGGTGAGCATCACAGCCCTTGAGCTGCAGCCGCAGCTTGCCGTCTTGATCTCCCGCAATATCGACCGCAATCATCTGCAGGACCGCATCCGCCTGGTGCAGGGCGACCTGCGGCGGATAAATTCCCTTTTCCTGCCTGAATCCTTTGACTGGGTGGTGTGCAACCCTCCCTACGGCAAACTGGCCACCGGCAGACAAAATCCCGTGGATGAACAGGCCGTCTGCCGCCACGAAATTGAGGCCGAGCTGAGTGATATTATCCGGGCCATCTCCTATGGCCTGAAAAATCGGGGACGGGCCGCCCTGGTCTATCCGGCCAATCGGGCCGCCGTGCTGCTGGCCGCCCTGAAAGCTGCCGCCCTGGAACCCAAGAGACTGCAGATCATCCACAGTTACCCCGGCGGTGAAGGCAAACTGGTGCTGGTGGAGGCCATGAAAAACGGCGGCGAGGAACTGGTCATCCTGCCGCCGTTTTTTATCTATGAGGAACCGGCGGGGAAATATTCGGTGGAAATGGCCCGGCTTTATGAGCCTTGACGGGTGATTCTGTTCAGGCTGGTCAAATCCGTATCGCGGAAAAAGGAGAACTGACAATCTGATTGCCGGACCAGAACTGCTCTCCTGCAAATCCCGCAGTCGGCTATATTCTTTGCAGGAAGAGTGGATTAAGAATTGCTGATTTGATATGATAGAGAATCACCAGCAATGATGATACAGATTGTCGAATACTTCCAATAATAATGCTGATACGGGGTAAATTCTGGGGGCGAACAGATTTTTCTTTCTTGCTTATGGATGATTTCTCAATCGCATTTTATGCATTTCTGAAAAAAAAATTTGTCACTTCCGTTTATGACAATGCGGAGAATGATGTTGTCCGCAAGGTCATACTCATGCACGGGTTAGCACTTCTCGGCATGGTTTTTCTGGCTGCTCTCGGGATTGTGTCCCTCTTTCAGCAGGCAAAGCTTCTTGCTTTTTTTGATTTCCTGACGCTTTTTACCCTTGCTATTGTGCTTGTCATCCTGCGCAGAACAGGGAAGTATCTCTTCTGTTGTTTTGCCGACGTAGCGATTATGTACTGCCTTTATCTGTACCTCTTTTTTACCGGTGGGGCTCAGGGAACGGGCTTCATGTGGTATTACACCTTTCCACTTTTTGCCTTGTATCTCCTAGGCAGCAGGTATGGTGCCATGGCTACGGTTATGCTTCTGCTGCCTTCCGCTTCATTCTTGCTCTATGACATCTCCAGCGAAACGGTAAACCTTTATGATGCAAATTTTGCCTTCCGCTTTATCCCTTCTTATCTGGCGGTTTTCATGTTTTCCTTTATGTTTGAAAAGAGCAGTGAAAACGCCCATCGTGAATTACAGGACGCTTACGAGCAGCAGGAGAGAGTTGTGGAAGAGAGAACGGCACAACTCAAGCAGGAAATTGCAATGAGGGCGTCCATTTCCCGACGGTTGCGTCAGGCGCAGAAGATGGAGGCCATTGGACTCATGGCCGGGGGCGTTGCCCATGATCTCAATAATATCCTTTCGGGAATCGCGACTTACCCGGAACTTCTTTTGTACCAGATTCCCAAAAACAGTGATCTGCAGAAACCTCTACAGGCAATAAGAGATTCGGGAAGAAAAGCGGCAGCCGTAGTGGCGGATCTGCTGACTGTGGCGCGGGGGGTGGCGACTCCAAAAAAAGTATGTGATGTCAATGTGCTGATTGCTGATTTTCTGTCTTCAACGGAATGCTGTAAAATTCAGGAGTTGTATCCTGCAATCAGGTGGGAAAATCATCCAGGCAAGGAGCAAATGCCAATTATGTGTTCACCCGTGCACATCAGTAAATGTTTTATGAATCTGGGGCTCAACGCGGCTGAAGCCATTGGCGAGGAAGGGACGATCACATTCAGTGTCGGAACCGATCTGCACCAGGCTGATGAAGAAAGGGTTTCGCCGACACTTGGGAACCATGTTGTCATTCGGGTCAGCGACGATGGTCCCGGCATCTCGGAGCAGGATCTGGAGCATATTTTTGAGCCGTTTTTCACGAAAAAGCATATGGGACGCAGTGGCACCGGTCTTGGGCTTGCGGTTGTCTGGAACACTGTTCAGGATCACGATGGCTTCATCACGGTGAAAAGTACAGCCAAAGGGACGGCGTTTGATATATATTTTCCTCGGATAGAGGCAGAAATTGACGAACAGATGCAGGAGATATCCATCGAAACGCTGCAAGGAAAAGGGGAGGTGCTGGTGGTTGATGATGAAGAGCAACAGCGGGAAATATGCCGAGAAATTCTGACGATGCTTGGTTATACCGTAACGACAGTGTCTTCCGGTGAGGAGGCCTTGGACTTTTTGCGAAACGGTAGGGCGGATCTTGTTATTTTAGACATGTTGATGGAGCCCGGCATGAACGGTCGGCAGGCCTATGAAAAAATATTAACCATCCATCCCGGTCAGCGGGCGTTGATCGCCAGCGGTTTTGCCGAAAGCGACGATGTACGGAGTGCAATTGATATGGGAGCCGGATCCCTGTTGAAAAAACCATACAGTATTGAGGAGTTGGGGATAGCCGTGAAAAGGGAGATGGTCCGTAATTAAATAATTTTGTCTTCCTTATTCCTGACACTGAATTTCTTGACGGTTGACAAAATTTCGCAAAAAACAACAGTTTTGGTAGGTATTTTTTTAGCCAGAATGTGCCGCCCCTGACTTGCTTAACAGGACCGGCGGCCAGATAATAGGATGAAATTCGCTCTTCCAGGTGTTTGTTCGGAGGCAAGAAGACTTCAGGGCCATTTGGGTGAAGACATTGGTGGATTTATCTCGAATTTCCTGTCCCTGGCTTCCCCTCCAATAAGCGGTTTGTTATCTTCTGCCTCCTTCAATGTTCGCTGGTGGAAATTTTCTGCAGTTGCTCAATGAGCATATTTTTGAGTTGTTGTTCAGCAGTCGTCCCCCTGTTGCCCTCGGCTCTGGTTACTTCAGTGAAGAAGGTATTGCAGGTGCTGAGGGGGCCGGAACTCCAGTGCGCTGTATAGCCGATGCGGGCAGGGTCGGTCTTGCGCTGTGCCCGATCGGCATCGTAGTCTCTGCGGCCATGGGCCCAGTTGATGATGTGGGAATAATAGATCAGGCTGCGGTCCAGGAGAATATAGAGAAACTGGATGTTTTTTACCGGGCCGATCTGCATTTCCCGCTCGCCTAGTGGTATGCCCAGCACCTTGGTCTCCGCCAGGCCTTTGCCGCCCAATGCCGCCCAGGTGGCGCCGGCCAGCCCCCCCAGCACGGAAAACAGCCCGAAACTGCTGCCCAGAGTCGCCGCATCCAGGGCTGCCGCGATTCCTGCCCCGCCAAGGCCCGCCACGGCAATTTGCTGATTGCGGGTCAGGCCGAGAAATTTCCAGGTACTTTCGCTGAACAGATCTTCATGCAGGATGGACTGGTGGGGCAGATCGTAGTTGAAAATGTTGTGTTTAAAAAGGCTTCTGATCTGCTGGTAGGCCCGGGTCTCGATCTTTCTGATATTTTTTTCGTAGGCTGCCCGCATGTCAACCTTCAGGCGATCTTCATCCGCAGTGTCCGAAAGATTTCTGACAAGGGTATAGGACAGGCATTCAGCCAGCATGTCGGTAATGATTCCGGCGCAGGACAGGTTGCGCTGGCCCCAGTCCTTCTTGAAGGCTGATATCACCGTGTCAAGGCTTGCCTGCCAGTCCTGGTCAATATGCTTCAGGCTCTCCAGCAGGGCGATGCGTTCCGCATAGGTTGCCCGGTGCGCGTTGAATACCCGGAAAACATTGAATGTTTTGCGGAATTCCTCTTTCCACTGCTCGAGGTAATCGGTGTCAGGATCCTTGCTGTTTAAAATGGCCATGCGGGGAAGACCGGTGAGCCGGAGAATCTCCATTTCCGCCCGGTCGACGCTCCGAACCGGCCTGGAGCCGTCCACCACATATATAATCCCGGCGCCCTGGGTAAGGGGGAGAAGAAGTTCCATGTCCTGCCTGAACTCAGTATTGTCGGCGTTCTTTTTTCTGTAGGCGGTAATGATATTGTCCGTGTCAGCCTGGAGGCCCTGCAGCTGATGCAGAATCTCCCTGGGATGCTGGAAGCCCGGCGTATCGACGAAGCGGATGATCTCTCGTCCGTCAATGATCACGGGAAACGTCTGGCACACCATGGTTTCGCCGGGGGTGGGGCTGATCCGCACACTGTCATCCTCCGCCAGGGTGGAGAGCACGGAGGATTTCCCCTCGTTGGGGTGGCCGACAATGGCGAATTCCGGAACAGTATCAGCTCGCATGGGTTACCAGTCCTTCCGCATAGATGCCGGGGTCGCCCATGGCGGTGATTTTTTGTGCCCAGATTTTCATGTTTTCATCTTTCACCTGGGTGAAGATGGTGTCCGGCCGGGGCTTGCCGATGAGTCCTATCCTGATGCAGGGGCCATAGCCCACGGCTTGGCGCAGCTGTTTGATAAAGTCGATATATTCCATGATGGGCGGCTGCCATGCCTCCTGGATGATCAGGATATCTGTTTGCCCCATCCGGGGACGGTTCTGCATGCCGTCAAGCATCTGCCTGTCCGCTGCATAATCCTGATTGATGCGGATAATTTCCTGAGTGGCATAAAGAGATCCCCTGTTTACCACGGACTGGATTTCTTCCCGCAGGCAGGAATCATAGATCTCGTCCGGGATCATGACCAGCAGAATTTTGCCAAGGATCTTGCCGTCCGCTGCGGATTGCACCTTGGTATGGGGAGCCGGCCCGGGTTCTTTTCCCGCAACGCCCGCATCAGTTGCGGTCTTTCCGCGGGTGGTCACCAGGGGGGTGGTCATGCGCTGCAGCAGTTGTTCATAGGTTCCCTGGCGGAAATCAAGCAAGCCGAGATATCTTCGCTGGGCGAAAGCAGCCCCCAGGAAAAGAACAAGCCGGGGCAGCAGCCCGTAAACCAGGACGGCGAGACAGAGGAAAGGCCACCAGGAAGCCAGATTCGGGGTGGATAGGTAGTAGATTCCCTCTTTGAGGATAATACGGCTTCCTGCAATCTGGGCAAGAGTGGGGAAGGCCGCATCGCCCGGCACGGCCCAGGACCAGGGCAAAGCGATTTTTTCCACCAGGGAGTGCACTGCCTCGGGGCTCAGCTGGATGGTGGATTGCCAGCCAAAGGCGATGTCGGCAGTCACCACCTTAAATAAGGTTGCAGTAAGCAGGCCCAGGTTGCAGCCCAGGGCAAAAAGCTGGGTCAGAATAAAGATCGGCAGGAAAAAGAGCATGCCATAGGTGCGGGTTTTACTGACCAGGGTGCCAAAGGCGAATTCCGTCTGCAGGCGCTGGTCCGCCGACATTTTTTGCGCCACCCGGTTTCTGGCCGAGAGAATCATCCTGAGCACGAATCTGCTGATAAAGGTATAGAGCGGCGAGGCGGTGAGAGGCAATTTCCTGAAAAGTCGGTAGGCGGAAAGAAGAAACAGAAGCAGCAGTAGAAGCAGTTGGGAAAGGACAAAAACAGAGAGATAGACCAGGACGTTTACCGGGCTGTCGCCTGTATAGGTGAGAAAAGAGGCTCCTGAAGCTGCTCCGAGCACAAGTCCTGCCACCAGAAAAATCAAGCGCAATGAAGCAAGGAGACTTTCAACCCCCTCGCCGGGCAGAACGGCGGTTTGGGCTTTTTCCGCTTCCCGTCTCCGGTTCAGCCAGGTCTTGATGATAAATTGCCGGTCAGGGGGTTCGTTTTCTTTGACAGCGGGCATGACAGAGTCAAGGAAGATATTGCGGTCCCGTTCATGCAGAGAGTGTTTATTCTCTGCAGATTGAGAAAGAGTATCCTGGTAAAAGAAGTATTCCAGATCGATGATGTCCCGGATGCGCCACTTCATCACTTGTGTAATTCCCATTGCTGCTTTTTCATCAGAGCTGCTTGTTCATCATTTGACTGCATTGGCCAATATTTTGAAAACATGGAATAACTCAAATCACTGTAATCATATTTGCCCGAAAATATTCATTTTAGTTTATCAGCTTGCAGTAAAGCTGACAAGCTGTAAGCTGGCTGGCCCTCAAGTTTGCGTGAGGTTGAAGATGAATTGCCTGTTGTCAATGAACCGGCGCAATCTGGACGAGGGTGGTAAAACGTTACTGCAAAAATCCGGAGCGAACCTTTTCATCCGTACTCTGCTATCTGCTCTAACCTCAGACGACCTGATCTCGGCAGATTTTGCCTTGATACCTTGATTGCGTTTCGAGAAGAGTGCCTAAAGTAATGGAGCTTTCTGATCAGATAAAACCTTTCACTTTAAGTACTTTATACCCACAAGGGGCACAAGATACCCACGAGGGGCACAAGGGAATTTTAGGCACTTGAAGTACTCAAACCGGTAACAGAACAGAATCTAAGATTGGGGCTCAACTCATTGAATACGCCATGACCTCGGGAGTTCTGAAATAGCTGACCGAGAAAGGGCGCGGCGAATGCCGAAATGCCGGACGGAAAATTCACCACGGAGAGCACAGAGCCCACAGAGTTAATAGAAAATATTTCTCCGTGATCTCTGTGGGCTCTGTGGTAAGTGTCTTTTTTCAGGTTCAGGGTTACTGTCGGCGCATCCTTCTGGCGCCGACCAAACCGGCCAGACCGGAACCCAGGAGGAAAACCGCTCCAGGAATCGGCACTGCGGAGGGCGTTACCTGCAAGCTGACGCAATCAAGATAAAAGGGCGCTTTGGTATAACCGCCCCAGGGGCTCAGGTCACTCCACCAGAACCCATCCTGGGCAAGAATCTCGAAATTCATCGACTGGTTCGATTCCATATAGGAGAGCGCTGCAGCAGTGAGATCAAAATGCAGCACCGTGAAATCTCCGCTGAGATGATAGTTGTCCAGTACCTGGCTGCCGGCTATGGACATATCGATATTGGGATCGTAATACCACCAATATCCCCTTGAATTAACCGATGTTGTTTTACCGCGAATGACAAAATCAAGCGAGGCGGCGTCGATTGCGGCAAAGGCATCGATATCAAAGATGCCGGTAGCGCTCGTTCTCTCTACCGCCGCGTCAAAATCCATGGTGTACGTTGACGCCTGGGACAGGCTCGCGCAACCGATAATTGATGCCAGTACAGCGATATAACACAATTTCTTTTTCATTTTTCTCTCCTCGGTCAAGGCTTTATGGTTATCGGAGCATTTCAAACAACCAATGCCCTTAAAATTTTGCAGGCCATCCGGCCCCTAAGCAATTCTGAACATTCTGTGATCGCCGAAAAATAGATCTCCGGTTAACCCGGTAATGCCTATAGTCTCTTGCCAACAGCATCTCTATACAACAAGAAACATGCCAGTCTGACGACCCTAACAATATATTATTATTAATGAATTCTGCTAGTTACATGCCGCTCCATCTCTTTGTTTCCGTAATTGCGGCAATGAGTTCATTTTTTAGGAATAATGATTCCTGTTTTGCGGAAACAGGCAGGCGGTTCATTGTATTGGTCCTGCAGGCCAGGCAGCATGATATTTTTTTTATTCGGTGAAGTGTCCGTTCTATAAATAGTGACGTGATGGGACGGTGTATTGTTGATTCTGCCAGGTTCGGGTTTTCTTACAACTTGCCACTGCTAGCAGCTTCTGCATGTTTCTGTAAATTGGCTGAATCTCTATTGGTGCAGAAATCCAGACAAAATCTGAGCCATATGCGCTAACACTTCACTACAGGTCTTGCCCGAAAGCTGCTATTTTAGTTATTAGCATGCAAGATAATATGACGATATCGGGTAGTATGCATCATGCGTGTTATGTCTAAAGTGAAGGCTATTGAAGAGGAAAAAATGGGCGGGTCGTAATTATTGTTTGGCAATATTTTTCCTCTGTGATAGTTGTAAGATAGGTCATATGGTTGTTAGATGTCAGGGGGATGCCAATAATATGCGAGGTTACCAGTCAGAAGTTATTTACCAGATTGACCAAAATGATTTCTTGGTTTTTTTTAACGATCAATGGGATCTCTTTGCCCAGGATAATGATGGCCCTCATCTGAAAAGCGAAAATATTTATAATAGAAAGATTTGGGATTTTATTCATGATGCAGAAACCAGACATCTCCATGAAACTCTTCTTAAAAGGGTAAGATCGAACAACACGATTCTTAATATGCCATTTAGGTGTGATTCTCCTACCTTGCGTCGTTTTATGGAGATGGACATTTTACTGCAAGTTGATGGGAAGATTGAATATCGCTGTCGAGTTATAAAAACGCAATTGCGTAACGCGGTTCAAGTTGTTGCAGGGAATATTCAGGAAGAGAGGCCATTTTTGCGAATGTGCAGTTGGTGTAAGAAGATTGACGTAGGCAATAATTCTTGGGTTGAGATTGAGGATGGCATTGCATTTCTTGGCCTTCTTTCTCAAGCGATTGTCCCCCAGATCTCCCATACGATTTGTGAAATATGTCTAGGCGATTTGGAAGACGATGAATGATAGAAAGCATGGAGGAAATGAATGATCGAGATCTGGCCCAAAAACTGCTGTCTCTCTATCTGGACCTCAAACTCCTGTTCATGGCCGGATATACAGCTGACGTCATCCGCCCACCATGTCGTGCTCGACGAAGGGGTGCATTTTATCCAGAAGCCGTTCTCGATACGGAATTTGGCAGCCAAGGTGCGCGCGATGCTGGAAGGCAAATCAGAAAATCACTGCTGAAAAGCCGTGAAGGTCTCGTGAAAAGTCGAAATTCTTCGTTTTTCGTCATTTCGGCAAAAGCCGGAATTATTTGTTTTCAATAAATTAATTACCCTCTGGATCCCGGTTTTCACCGGGGTGACAATTTTTTAACAGACCATCAAGCCTCGCCTCCCCATCAACCAGCATTTATTTAGTAGCGATTCACCGCCCAATTTACCTTGGCATCCCTGTCCTCTCGCCATTTCAAACCGTATGATTTTTTATGAAAATGCCTTGACCATGGACAAAAAAATACAGAAATTATCGAATTATGGCAAAATATAAGAAAGGAAGCTTCGCGGTTTCCTAACGTCCCGATATGAAAAAGCCAAAACCACTGAACAATGATTCTTTCAGGTATTTAATGAACGTGGAAAACACAAGAAATCAAATATATCCAAACTGCTTAGATCTGCTTGATAATTTGCCCGGTGTGGTCTACCGCTGTGTCAATGACGATAAATGGAAGATGCTTTTCATGAGTGAGCAGATTCACGAGTTGAGCGGTTTTACTTCTGAGGATTTTATCAGCGGGAAAATGGCGTTTGGCAGCATTATTATTGAAAAAGACCTGGATATTGTTCGAGAAAAAATCAGAAAAGCCATAGAACAGAATAAAAAATATGAAGTAACATATCGCATAAACACCGCGGATAATGAAATAAAATGGCTATGGGAACGTGGCGGAAAAGTGCAGATATTGCCTGACGGAACAGAGATTCTGGAGGGATTTATCGTTGATATTTCCGAACGAAAACTTTTTGAAGGCAAATTAAAACAGAGTGAGCAAAAATTCAGAAGCCTTTATGAAAATGTACCTATTGGCCTCTACAGGGCTACTTTTAAGGGCCGCTTTCTCTCCGTCAATTCGGCCATGGTGAAAATGTTCGGTTTTGCGTCGGAGAGCGAAATGCTCAATAACCCTATCAGGGATATTTACGTTACTCCTTCGCATAGAGACCTTTTTCTGCAGAAGCTTGAACAGAAAGGCATACTCACTTCCTATGAACTTTTCGTTAAGAGAAGAGATGGCAGCCACTTCTGGGTCTCCCTCAGCGCCCTTGTTGTTTATGACGAGAAAGGCAGTAAAAAATTCTATGACGGCCACATCCAGGATATTACGGAACAGAAAGAGGCTGAGAAGAAAATCAAGGAAAGCGAGGAACGGTATCGCGTTCTGACCGAAAATGTGGCCGACGGCGTGGTGCTGGCCAGAGACGGTAAAATTCTCTTTGCCAATAAATCGTTTCTCAGCATTTTCGGCGTGCAGGAAAATGATACGCTTGAAGGATTGCAAACGTCTCTTTTCGTCCAGGAAAAACACCGGGAGGAATTTGAAAAAAATCTGGCCGCGGTCCAGGAAGGCAGCGCCGGACAAACCGTTTTTCAAAGACTCTGTAACACAAAAGATGGCCGCGAGATATGGGCGGAAGCCCACGCCAATGTGATCCTCTGGCAAGGGAGTGCTGCGGTGCTGGCGATTATCCGGGACATCACCGAGGAAAAGAGAAAAGAACTGGCGCTGCAGGAAGAGGCGGAAACACTTCGTCGAGAAAACATACGCCTCAAGGAGACCTCCAGATGCCTGTACCAATTAAGCAATATCGTCGGCAAGAGCCGCCCCATGCAGGA
The DNA here is from genome assembly GCA_018816555.1 of Pseudomonadota bacterium. GTDB lineage: Bacteria > Desulfobacterota > Desulfobulbia > Desulfobulbales > SURF-16 > SURF-16. The sequence continues at coordinate 13,658 of JAHIVT010000087.1, read as the reverse complement.
GGTATATGAGCTGATTCTGAAGGCTGCCGCAACAAACGCCAACGTCATTATATATGGTGAATCCGGCACTGGGAAGGAACTGACGGCACGGGCAATCCATGATCTGGGAGCCCGCAGCGACAAAAAAAATATTGCGGTGAACTGCGGCGCCATCCCCGAAAATCTCATTGAAAGCGAATTTTTCGGCCACAAACGGGGGGCCTTCACCGGGGCGAACCTTGATAAGAGCGGCTATCTCGATGCGGCCAATGGGGGAACTCTTTTCCTGGATGAGATCGGCGATATTCCCCTTGCTCTGCAGGTGAAACTGTTGCGGGCTATCGAGGGGGGAGGCTACTCACCCGTGGGAGGTACGGAAATAAAAAAGCCGGATGTCAGAATTATCGCAGCGACCAACAAAAATCTGCAAGAGCTGGTCAGAAAGGGTCTGATGCGGGAAGATTTTTTTTACAGAATCGACATTGTCCCAATCCATCTGCCTCCGCTCCGGGAGAGAAGAGAAGATATTCCCCTGCTTATTGATCATTTTCTGGAACGCTTTGATGTCCATGGAAAGGCGCAAAAAATGTCGGCGGAGATAAAGGAAGCTCTTGTAAATTATGACTGGCCGGGCAATATCCGGGAGCTTGCCAATGTTCTGCAGCGGTTTGTGACATTAAACAAAATTGACCTGAAGGGATTATCACTTCGTTCCATTGCCCCGGAGCGGGAAATGGCTGAGTTGCAGAGAGCGCCAGACCAAAATTATTACGAGATCATGGAAGCATTTGAAAAAAAAGTACTGGTTCAGGCCCTGCAGGAGCATAAGTGGCATCGCGGCAATGTATCTGAAAAATTGGGTATTAACCGAAAGACCCTTTTCCAGAAGCTGAAAAAACACGGCATCATATAATCCTTCCCCTTTCTCGAGTAGGGTCATAATACCCTATCTTGAGCGCATATGGCCCTATAGTGTACAACTCACTGTTTTTTCGATCGATATCAACTATTTTCCATCAGCTATGGGGTCATTCGACCCCATCGGTTTGATCCCCCTCTTTTTTTAACAAGTATCATAAAATCCTATAAATCAAGCAATTGTGCGTATTTCCTGCATTGGCACGGGATATGAAATACCACTCCGTAGGCTACCACTTGGTGGCATAATCTGAATGCGGCAGATGGCTGATTCAACTGATAGGGTGAGGGCAATGAGAACGCTGATTGTAACTGATGACATGAGCACCTCAAATCTGCTTGCCCATTGGCTCCGGAAATTTCGGTTTACACCCTGCGCCATTGCTGATTCCGGCAGTAAAGCGTTACGCATGGTGAGGAACGCTTTCTTTGGGCTGGTTTTTTTAGATTTAGCATTGCCTGACATGCCTGGAGAGATACTGATCCCGGCATTGAAAGCGGTACATGGGCAAATGCCCATTATCACCATGACGGACAGTAACTGCCGGGAATTGGAAAGGAAAGTGAGGAGCCATGGGATTATTTTTTATATGGAAAAACCTGTCTCAGTAAACATCCTGCAAGAATTACTCAGACATCACATACAGAAAAAACAGATTGCGGAGCAGCTCAATCAAATACAGGGAGGCCAGTCATGAAAAAAAGATCACTCAGCTTTAAACTTATCACCGGAGGCACGCTTGCAGTTGTGGTTCTTGTTGCCCTAATCGGATTCAATGCCGTCAACAAATCCACTCACGCCCTTGATGCCAAATCAAAAGAGAGTATTGTCGGCACCGCCAAGGATGTGGCCAACATGGTCCAGCTTGTCATGAATGAAGAGAAAAAATTGGCGGAGACTCTTGCCACAGCAAACGTGACCATCACTGCCGCAGGTATGGTGGATACGCAAGGAATACAGGGATCAGCGGATTCGGTGACGCCACTTGATAACCAACTGGCAAATTTCATGGAAAAAATCGGCGGAGATTACGAGGCCTTTTTTGTCACCGATCGGAAGGGTGTCGTGTTTGCCGATTCCATCGGGGGCAAATACAAAGGCTTGGATTTCAGCGATCGGCACTATTTTAAAGAAGCTATGCAAGGGAGCACAGCATTAGGAGATGTGGTCCGATCAAAGGCAACCAATGAACTGCTGGCAATCATAGCTGCCCCGGTGAAAAGTAATCAAGGAGTCCTCGGCATTGTGGGTATCAGCATGAAGCTTGCCTTTTTGCATGACAAAATCGTCAACAATAAAATAGGTGAAACAGGCTACGTGCTGTTAATGAACGCCGATGGCATGACCATCGTCCATCCGAAAGAAGAGTATATTCTGAAGGTGAATCTGAAAGAGTCTGCCGGTATGGAAACCATCACCAGAAAGGCTCTGGCCAACGAGACCGGCTTTGAAACATACGTCTTTAAAGGCACGGAAAAGATCGGCGGATTCGCTCCTGTTGCAGGTACCGGCTGGTCACTGCTGGCGGTGCAAAACACCGATGAATTTCTGGCGGCCCCCAGAAGTATCCGTAATTTTGTCGGTATGGTGGGAGTTGTCGCCCTGTTTTTCACCGTTGGCGGCATTCTCCTGTTTTCCCGCTCCATCACCAGGCCGATCAACGATATCATAACCTCTTTAAGCGCAGGGTCGGAGCATGTCGCGTCCGCCTCCAGTCAGGTTTCAGCAGCAAGCCAGTCATTGGCGGAAGGTGCGTCCGAACAGGCTGCAGCCATCGAAGAAACCTCCTCATCCCTGGAAGAGATGTCGGCCATGACCAAACAGAACGCTGCAAACGCCCAAGAGGCAAACAACTTGATGCAAGAGGCGTCTATTGTCGTTTCCAGCGCCAACAGCGCCATGACAGAGCTTACCCAATCGATGCACGATATTTCCCAAGCCAGTGAAGAAACATCCAAGATCATCAAAACCATTGATGAGATAGCGTTTCAGACCAATCTGCTGGCATTAAATGCCGCAGTGGAAGCGGCAAGGGCAGGAGAAGCCGGAGCCGGTTTTGCCGTGGTTGCCGACGAAGTGAGAAATCTGGCCCTGCGGGCTGCGGAAGCCGCTAAAAACACATCCGGCATTATCGAACAAACAGTCAAGAAAGTGCATATGGGTGTGGAATTAGCGACCAGAACCAACTCGGAGTTTGCCAAGGTGTCGGTTAGCGCCGCAAAGGTTGGCGTGCTGGTGGAGGAAATATCAAAGGCATCCCGGGAGCAGGCGCAGGGTGTTGATCAGATCAATACCGCCGTTACCGAGATGGACCAGGTCGTGCAGCAGAATGCCGCCAACGCGGAAGAATCCTCATCCGCCTCCCAGGAATTAAATGCCCAGAGTCTGGGAATGCGTCATGTTGTAACAAATCTTTCCGGTCTGATTTTTGGGGAAAACGCTGAAAAGAGCAAGCATACGTCACCGCAGGCTCAAGTCGACCTCAATGTCGGCACCCGCAAGAACACACCCCAAAAGAAGATGCTGCAGGGAAAGATATACGACCCGAAAAAAATCATTCCCTTCGAACAGGAAGAAGAATGTTTCAGCAGCTTCTAGAAGCTCCTGGCAGGGAGGCAACCCGCTGCCTCCCTGTCGAAACTGATTTTAACAGAGGATAATTCACATGGCTATCAGCACAAAAAGCATCTCCGGCAAATATCTCACCTTTCTTCTGGGTGATGAAAGCTATGGCGTGGAGATCATGAAGATCAAAGAAATTATAGGGATGATACCCGTAACAACTTTACCGAAAACGCCATCCTACGTGAAAGGCATTATTAACCTTCGCGGGAAAGTCATACCGGTGATCGATCTCAGATCAAAGTTTGGACTGGCAAGCAAGAATACGACTGAGAGGACGTGCATCGTCGTAACCGAGATAAAGAAAAGCGACGGCATTGTTCTGTTGAGTTTCATTGTTGATTCTGTATCAGAAGTAATCAATATCACCGCTGACGACATTGAGTCCGCACCTTCCTTCGGGCCGAACTCGGTTCCGGAGAATATTTCCGGTGTCGCGAAGCGGGATAAAAAAATAATAATACTGCTTGATATTGAAGCGGTTCTTGCTGCAAAACACAGCGCGATATGCCGGAAAGCCGCATGAGCCTGCAAGAAGTTGCAAACTCCTTCTGGCGATGAGATCCCATCGAAACGTGACGCAACTTCAACTGCAAGAGGCTCTATTGTCGAATATTTCCTTGCACAGAGATGTCATCTGAGTAAATGTCAGAAGAATTTGTCCCGCAAAATAAAAAAATATGCCGGCTCACAATTGCAAACAAAGTGGATAAGCGCATCTCATTTGTTGTATTTACAGCTGGGACTCAGTACTGTTCGGGTATCCAAAGCGGCAGAGCTTGACCTTCCTGCTCAAGATATGCATACAGAAATGAATACAACAGGGCAAACGTAGCACAATGCTGATAAGCTCTCTGTAAAGAAATGAATCAGATAGGGACTTTTGATGACCAGAGATAAATGGACCGAAGCGCAGGCCAGCCGTTCGCTTAACCGCCTGCTGCCCAAACTCGAAAGTATTGCCGAGGGGGCGGATGCGGGTGAGTGGCAGCTCTATGTCAATCGTTTGCAACAGGAATTTCCGCGGCTTTTCCGCATTCTTTTTCATCTTTATGCGGATAATTATGATTTTTTCTTTTATCTGGAAGAGCTGCTTGTCAGCATGACCAGAATGTGGTTGGAGCGTTCCGCCGACCTCAAAGCGCTGGATGCGGCCCGACTCATCCAGACGAACTGGTTTGAGTCCAACCGCATGGTGGGCGCCATGTGTTATGTCGATCTCTTTGCCGGCGATTTGCATGGCCTGCGCAAACGTATCCCCTATCTGGCGGAGCTCGGCATTAACATGGTGCACCTCATGCCGATTTTTAAGTGCCCTGAGGGCGACAACGACGGGGGATATGCGATCAGCGATTACCGTTCCGTCAACGACAAGATCGGTACCATAGAAGAACTGCAGGAGATTGCCACGGAACTCAGGCGCAGGGGGATCAGCCTGGTGCTCGATTTTATTTTCAACCATACATCCGACGAACATGAATGGGCAAAACGGGCTTTGGCCGGAGAAGAGGAATTTCAGAATTTTTACAGGATGTTTGAAGATCGCCGAGAACCGGACGAATATGAAAAAAGCATCCTGGCCATCTTTCCCGACGATCATCCCGGCTGCTTTACGTACCGCAGTAAAATACGGCGCTGGGTCTGGACAACGTTCAACAATTTCCAGTGGGACCTCAATTACGAAAATCCGCAAGTCTTCAACAGTATGGCGGCGGAAATGCTTTTTCTGGCCAACATAGGGGTTGAAATTTTGCGGCTTGACGCCGTTGCCTTTGTCTGGAAGAAAAAAGGGACCAGTTGCCAGAACCTTCCTGAAGCCCATATGATTATCCAGGCCTTCAACAGCATTACCAACATTGTGGCGCCGGCCATGGTCTTCAAGTCCGAGGCAATCGTCCATCCGGATGAAGTGGCCCGCTATATCCATCCACAGGAATGTCAAATCTCCTACAACCCTCTGTTGATGGCACTGCTCTGGGAGGCCCTGGCCACCAAAAACACCGGGCTGCTCCGTCATTCCCTGGAACGTCGTTTTGCCATCCCGGATGGTTGTGCCTGGGTGAATTACATCCGCTGCCATGATGACATCGGCTGGACCTTTTCCGATGAGGATGCCGCTGAATTGCATATTTCTCCCCATGACCATCGACGTTTCCTCAATGACTTTTATTCCAACCGTTTTAAGGATTCCTTTGCCCGCGGGCTGACTTTTCAGGAAGACGCCTTGACCGGGGATGCCAGAATCTGCGGGTCCACGGCATCACTGTGTGGTCTGGAAAAGGCGCTTGCCGATAAAGACGATGAGCAGATCGAACTTGCCATCAGCCGCATTCTGCTCCTGCATGGAGTTATTGCCACAATTGGCGGTATCCCGATGATTTATCTCGGTGATGCCCTGGGATTTGTCAACGATTATTCGTTTCGCGAAGACAGCGCCAAAGCCGGTGACAACCGCTGGCTGCATCGCCCCGCCTTTGACTGGAAAAAGGCCGAAGATCGATTTGAGCCGGATACACCTATCGGAAAAATATTTCACGGTATTCTGCGACTCATCCAGCTGCGCCAGCAGCACAAGGTGTTCGGCGGTATGGACACGGAAATTATTGACCCGAAAAACAACGCCCTGCTGGGGTATTTTCGCCATTTCGAAGATCAGTCCGCCCTTTGTCTCGCCAATTTTTCTGCAGAAACCCAGACGGTGCCGGGAAGTCATCTGCGCCTGCTGGGCATGCGGAAAACCTTTACGGATCTGATGTCCGGCAAATCCCTCATCGCCATGGAGAGTCTGGTGATGGAGCCATATCAGTTTAAGGTGCTGGTAAAGATATGATGCGGATACCATGAAAGCAGAAATGCCTTCACTTGCAGTTCTACTTTCATCTGTCTGACCGGCATTTTGCATGTGAGTTTATTCATCAGGTCGGAGAATGAAATGAAAAGCAGATGCGCATGGTGCGGCAGCGATCCGCTATACATTGCCTACCACGATAACCAGTGGGGTGTGCCGGTTCATGATGACCGGCTGCTGTTTGAAATGCTGATTCTGGAAGGGGCGCAGGCCGGCCTGAGCTGGCTGACAATTCTTAAGAAACGGGAGAATTACCGGCGGGCCTTTCACGATTTTGATCCTGCTAAGATCGCCGCCTTTTCGCAAGATGAAATCCTGGGTCTGCTACAGGATGCCGGTATTGTCCGCAACCGGCTCAAGATAGAGGCGACGGTCAAAAACGCCCGAGGGGTGATGGGCATCATAGAGGAATACGGTTCGCTTTCCGCCTTTCTCTGGCGCTACGTGGACAACAAGCCCCGGCAGAACGCCTGGGAATCATTGACTGAAGTGCCGCCGAAGACAGCGGAATCAGTCATGATGAGCAGGGACTTGAAGAAACGGGGATTCAATTTCGTCGGTCCCACCATCTGCTATGCCTTCATGCAGGCAGTGGGTATGGTGAATGACCACACTGTCAACTGTTTCCGCCATGCCGAGATCAGGGCGATGGCCGGCCAGCAATAGCCCAGTCTTTTCATCAAGAGAAGTTTTTACGATCCCTGCCGGGCAAATTTCAACCTGGCCGAACAGGTCGAAATATGGTCTGATCAATTCGCTGGTTTTCCACTTTACGTGCTTTCCTGAGAAAAATTTCCGGACTCTGTTATTTTTGGTGTCATAATTCTATCCGGAAGGTAAAATTGTTATGGTTCAGAGGGTCGTCCTGCTCCTCTTGCCATATGATGGGCATCAGGAAATACTTTGTATGAGAATGCCTTACATTCACTGCATTTTTTTCTTCTGTTCCCCTTGACTGACTTCTATAAAACACCTTTTTCCCCGTGGAGATGATAACAATTATGCATTTTAGGTTTTTAGCAAAAATTTTGCCGCCGCCGGAGAACAAGTTTTACACCTTATTTGAGGAGGGGGCTGAAGTGGTCGAACTCTCCTCCCAGTTGTTCTATCAGATTGTCAACTCCAACCTGAATGAACGTGAAGAGTATCTCATTCATGCCAGAACCTATAAAAGAAGAGCTGTGGAAGCGTTGGAGGGCAGCCTGGCGCTGCTCAACTCCTCTTTCATTACCCCCATCGACCGGGAGGATATCCAGCTCATATCCACCTATCTCTACAAGAGCACAAAGGTTATTCTGAAAGCCTGCGTCAACTTGCGGATATACAAGATCGATTCCTATAACGATATCGTAAAAAAACAGGCTGAGATTCTGATCAAATTGACGGAAGAGCTCAAAACGATCATATCAATGCTGAAAAAAGGCCCGCAGTTAAAGGAGGTATCAGAAATCAACTCCAGGATTAAGGACATCGAAAGTCGTGGCGATGAAATTCTTTTCAATGCCACCGAGGAGATTTTTTCAGGGAAGTATGATGCCTTGCAGGTGCTTAAACTTCGCGATATCTATAAAGGCATTGAAAACGCCCTGGATATGTGCACGGTGATTTCCGACCTGATTGTCAATATCGTCCTGAAACATAGTTGAACTCCTAAAATCATTTTTCCAGCATCATGAGCGATTTGTTTCAAATAGTGATTGCTTTCTGGAAAAAGGAATCAAATAAATGATTTTAACCTTACTTATTCTTGTTATCTTTACTGCGCTTGCCTTTGAATACATCAACGGTTTTCACGACTCAGCCAACGCCATCGCCACTGTTGTCTCCACCAAAGTGCTGACTGCCCGCGCGGCAATACTCTATGCCGGTGTTTTGAATATTATCGGGGCCTTTCTGGGCACCCATGTGGCCAATACGGTGGGCAAGGGGATCATTGAAACAGACAGCGTGACCCAGGGAGTCATTCTCTGCGCGCTGCTGTCGGCGATCATTTGGAATCTGATAACCTGGTATTACGGCATCCCGTCCAGTTCTTCCCATGCCCTGATAGGCGGGCTCATGGGGGCGGGGATATCGAAGGCCGGCTATGACGTCATCAAGTTCGAAGGCGTCACCAGAAAGGTACTGCTGCCGATGATTACCTCGCCGCTTATTGGTTTTTTGTTCGGTTTTTTCTTCATGGTGGCGATTCTGTGGCTCTGCGCCAAGGCAAAACCAGCGGTGGTCAACAGATATTTCAAGAAAATGCAGCTGATCTCTGCGGGGGTCATGGCCTTGAGTCATGGCACGAATGACGCCCAGAAAACCATGGGAATTATTACCCTGGCCCTGGTGAGTTTTGGTGCCCTGCCCACCTTTGAAGTTCCTTTCTATGTTATCCTGGGGTGTGCGTTGACCATGGGGCTGGGCACCATGGCAGGCGGGTGGAGGATCATCCGCACCATGGGCAGCAAAATGATCAAGCTGAAACCGGTGCACGGCTTTGCCGCCGAAACTTCAGCCGCGGCCGTCATTCTTGTTTCTTCCCATTTCGGCATCCCCGTCAGCACCACCCATATCATCTCAACCTCGATCATGGGGGTCGGCAGCGCCAAAGGCATACATGCGGTGAAATGGGGGATCGTCGGCAACATTGTCATGGCCTGGGTCCTCACCATCCCGACCTGTATGCTGATCGCAGCGCTCCTCTATCGACTCTTGCCGGTTTGACGGTTTGCCGGACTCAGGCGGCAGGTAAACCTTCTGACCGAAGAAAAGGGATGAAACTCTTGATCGGAACCACCAGAACTCCTCGTCTTGAAGTCGAGGGGTTGCAGGGGAGCAGAAGATAGTACGGCATGATAAATCCGATATTCCCGGTAAGCTACCCTTACGTCCATCGTTTTATCTCTCCCATTCCTGACAGTGCTCTGTGTCCACCCGTCATTTTTTTTGTGTTGACTTTCCGACCCAAGCTGATGGTAGAATTGCAGATACTGCAAGTATTTGACAAGCGCGTGCTCTGCATCCATTGGTTTCCCAAGAAAATCTTGACAAGAGATGAGTCATGGCCCCTCTCACTGCAACGATCAGAAATTACAAGTTGTCTCTTGGTTTTCTGCTCATCATCGGGCTTTTCCTTTCCTTTGGCCTGATCGCAACAAGGGAAATTTTCGTCCTGGGAAATTTCACCGGCATGATTTACCGGCATCCGCTTGTTGTTTCCAATGCCTCCCTCACAGCCTCGCTCAATATCTCCAAGATGCACTGCAGCATGAAAGATGTGGTCCTGTCATCCTCCCCACAAAGGCTGGAAGATGCTTTAAAAACAGGCATTGCCAGTGAACAGTTGGTGTATGAGCAGCTTGATCTCATCCGCGATAATATTCTCGGTCCGGAAGGGGAGACACTTGAAAAGGAAACACGGCAGTTGTTTGAGGACTGGCTGCCTATATTTCACGAGATTAATCTGCTTGCCCAATCGGGAGAAAAGGAAGAAGCTATCCGCATTACCCAGGGAAAAGGGGCGCAGCATGTAGAAAAACTTGAAGGTAAAATGAGGGAGCTGACCCTGTACGCCAGAAAAAAGGCGGATTCTTTCATGAGCCTTGCCCGGATGCGCATGGATCAAGTTGAGCATGTAGTAATATTTTTAACCATTGCCGGTGTCCTGGTTTCAGCCCTTATTGCCTTGTTCACCACTTCCCGGGTACGGCAGGATGAGAGAATGCTGCGGACTGAGAAAGAAAATCTGCAGAAGGCTCTTGATGAAATCAAGACGCTACGCGGCATTCTTCCGGTATGTTCTTTTTGCAAGCAGATAAGGGATGAGAAGGGCCTGTGGCAAAAAATGGAAGCATATATCCAGGAGCATTCCGAGGCGGATTTCAGCCATGGGGTGTGCCCGGATTGCATGAAAAAGCATTACCCTGAGGAATACGCCGAGCTGGTTGCCGATAAGGCGGACCAATCAGGCTAGCGTTGGCCAGGGATTTTTGTGACAAGGCGGGTCGTTCCGTCGCTGGGCGGAAACTCCTTATATTATCTATCCATTGCATATTTTTCGGGAATGATTATTAGTTGTATAGGATATTAATAATTATTACCAGCAAGAAAATGACAGGAGCTTATGCCTGTATTTTTCTCCTTGTTGCTGACAGGAGGTGGATATCATGATGAACAACGCTGAATTTGTTAAAGCACAGAGACACTTTTTACGAGGCGAGTACGGAATAAGCATCATGGACTTCAACAGCGCCCTTGAGCATGGTGTGGACCCGAGTCTGGTCCATATGCCGCGGGGAATTGCCCATCTGAAAAATGGTGATTTCATTGATGCGGTAGAAGATTTCAGCCTGGCGCTGAAAATTGACCCCATAAACGACCAAGCCTTTTTTCTGCGCGGTATAGCCCATTTTAACAACAACGATGTGGAGACGGCACTGGATGATTTCAATGATGCCATCAGCCGCAACGGAAGGCGGGGGGCCGCATATGTTGCCCGCAGTCTGGGCCTGAAGGCGATGCACCGGGTCGCGGAAGCGGAAAACGATATGAAAACCGCCCTTTCCCTTGCCGATGTTGAGGTGGAATCCTTTATCAAGGAGTACTGTATTTCCCCGACCATGTATAAAATGGCTATGTCGCTTTTTGATCTGGGAAAGGAACCCTGGAAAGCAGAAATGCGGGGAAAACGCATGGAAGTCGAGCATTGAAACTATCCAAAGCTCTGTAATGGGCGATCAACCATAACATGACCAAGAGCGGGTCGTGACAAGCAAATAAAAAAGGCTCCCGAAGGGGAGCCTTTTTTATTTGCTTCCCACTATTTGTTGCCAGAAAAGATCGATTTGTATAAGGTTGCCTGATATTCAATATGAGTAGTGTGTGCAATTTTTACAAAGGATCGCGGGAGTTCCATGGATGATCCCGTAATTCGCGGAATTCCGGGAGGCGTATCTTGATGAATACGAGACAGTCAATCTCGATCTTTACCCCGAATACCATGATAAGGATTTCGACATGAATTATACAGTGAGCATTTTCCCGGACAGTCAGGAGCATGTGATCAGCAATATTGCCGAAGGTGTTGAATTCAACGGCAGGCAGATTATTTTCCGTAATGAAAGACAGGGACTCATAAAATGCATTCTTGATCATCCTTCTTTTTCCAGTGTTTCCATGGGCAAAGAGGAAAGAGGGCAAAAGATACGTGCACTGATTGATGGCATTAATATTGAGCTCGGAGATGCGGAAGACAGCCTGCAGAAGATCTCAGCGTTTATTGAGAAAGGTATTTTCGCCGTTTTTTCCTATGAAAAGAGGTCGGAGGAAAAGTCGCCATACCGGGTTTGGGATAATTTCATGCGCAGCAAACCGCTGGCAGAGGTGCTTTTATATGATGTGCCGAAAGATCTGGATACCCTGACCAAGGATCAGTACAGCGGTTTGCTGGATATAGTCACCTTGCTGGGAATCACCTGGGATGATGTGGTCAATCTGCGCAAGGTGAACTCGCAGTTTTTTGCAAAACGTTCCGAGGTCTATTTCCGGGATGGGTGTATGAATTTACTGCATCTGATTAATCATACCTTTCAGGATGAGCAGAAAAGGTATTATGTGGTGGGGGAAAGGCTTTGTGAGGCCACCGACAGACTGCTTGAGCTCTATCATGAGGTCGTCAGCTTTGAGGAGATGACAATCCCCTATTATGACAAGGGAAGTATGTGAGAGCGGTGCGTCCTGACCCGCACCGCTTCTCGCCTGAACGACTCAGGAGCAACTGGCAGATCAGGCCTGGCAGGCTGCCAGTTGCTCTTGGGCAAATTCAATGGTCGGGTCCATGGACAGGGCGAGCTCAAAGTATCTGGCCGCCTCAGCCGTCTTGCCGATTTTCCGGTAATTGACCCCGAGATTGGCGTAATCAATGGCCGAAGTGGGGGCAAGCTCCACCGCCCGGTGGAAATGGATGATGGCCTGGTCATACCGGGTAAGTTTGAAATAGCAGACACCGATGATGTTGTGCATATCCGGCCGCTCTTCATCATAGGCCAGGCCCTTCTCCACCACGGAGATGGCCTCGTCGAACAGGCCGAGATTTTTCAGGCAGTCGCCCATGTAGGAATGGATGTAGGGGATGTCCTCCTGCTCCGGGTCCAAGGTGAGCGCCCGTTGCAGATGAGGCAGGGCGTTCTCAAACCGGCCGGTTTCCATGAGATTTTTGCCCAGATAGAATTCGAGATAATAGGCGTCGGGCAATACCTCCTGCATGGCCAGCAGCGCCTCCCGGCAGGTCAGGGGATCGGGGCTTTTCTCGGCCACCAGCTTTGCGGCAAAAAGGCCGACGTTGTTAATGCGGGAGCGTTCACGGAAATGGGCGCCCGGCACGATGGTGTAGATGGCCGGAATGCCCAGCCGCGGGTGGGTGACGTTGATGATGTAAACTTCCAAATTGATTTTGGCCAGTGCTGCCAGGCAGTTTTGGATCTCCTTCCTGATGTTGTCATCGGACAGATCGGGCATCTGGTCGATGGTAACGGTTTTGCCTGGATGGGTAAGATAGGTGACCTCATCCATGGACAGCGGTTTGGGCAGGCCGCTCGCCACATAATTGGCCTTGGAGTTAAAATCCCCTGCCAGTTGGGCCACTTCGGTGAGTGCCCGGATTACCGCCTTTTCCGCATGGGGTGTGGTGCCTGCCGTATAGACAATCTCGCTTGTGTCCGGGAAGGTGGTGCGATCGATGGCCAGAGCCGCCACGGTGGGTATGCCGGTATCAAGGGTGAAGTCATTGAGATAGACCTCGATGCCGTTCTGGGTGAACTTTGCCATCAGTTCCCTGGCAATGGGGTCCTGAATGGTCAGGGTGTCGATTGCCGGGGCGGGGAGCCTTTCATGGCTGACCACAGCGGAAACATGGCGTTCAACCACCTCGCAGAGACCCTGACTGATGGCCTCTTCCAGGGTGTTGCCGGCAGAAGGGCCGTTGAATTCGTTGATGGCATAAAACCAACTGAACGGCACCAGGACCTCTTCCTGTTGGTTGAGATGAGTGGCCCATGTCCACTGGATGGGTATATCCCTGATGAGTCTTTCCAGGGTGGCGATGTCTGTGGCGGTGTCATGCACGGACTGCAGCAGTTTTTCCAGGGGAAGCAGGGGATAGTCGGATTTTTTCAGATTGGCATAGGTGTCATGGATAAAATTATCAGCATTTTTCATGAAACTGAAAAAGCTGAAGCGCTCGCCCAATTCCATGCAGGCGCTGGCCTGTGACTGTTCCGGGGTGCTGCCCTTGCCCATCTGTTTTTT
>JAHIVT010000086.1 GCA_018816555.1 Pseudomonadota bacterium | reverse complement strand
CGGCACCCTTGGCGGCATCTCCATGTTCGGGCTCATCGGTATTATGGTGGGACCCATACTTGCTGCGCTGTTTGTCGCAATATGGGAGATCTATGGAGAATCCTTCAAGGAGTTTCTGCCGGAGGTGGCGTCCTCCCTGCGGAAATCAGTAGATACGGTTCCCGCCAACCCTGAAAAGGAAGACGAGGAAAACGGAAAAGGGGAGTAGGCACCCGTCACGAAGCCACAACTGAGTTCTCGCAACCTCTCACAAAGAGAGTGATCCTGTCGTCTCCTCGGAAATAAGGGGGCCAAGGGGACGTCCATAAAATAATAAAATGTGGGTATGCACTGACTCCAGCCATTGCTATTTCTCAGATTTTTTGTATCCCAGCTGTCGGAAGCTGTCATCAAACCCTAAACTTGACTGGCAGCAGAGTTTGCAGCAGGGATGCTTCTGATCCTGATATAAAGGTAACACACTGGTATCGCGGCATTTTTTTTACTCGTGATGGGCAATTTGATTCTGACACCATGAACGTAGTTAGGCCAAACATTTAGAGCAGGCAAACATCCGTAAACTCATTAGGTGAGTTTGTCCTTAACTGGAGTCAAGTGCATACCCACATAATAAAAATCGCCGAATCATGCGCTTGAGTAGACGGCGGGCCTTGGGCGGAGGCGCTTCGCGGCATCGTCCTTGGCCCCGTTACTGCACTTGGTTTTCAGCTTTAAGATTGCCACATCGAATTTACTTGTTTCTCATCATCTTCAAATCTTTGGATGTCTACTCCTCAAAAAAGATACAACTCAACCCACAAACATCTCCCCCGCCTCAAGACAGGAACAGAGCCTGGCGTAGACCTCCTGCAGTTTTCCGTGGGAGAAATCGCTGTCCACCGCCTTGAGGATGCGGCGGCCCAGTGGCCCCTGGCGAAGAATGACATCAAGTGCGGGCCGGTACGGGTCGTCTGGCTCCATGTTTTTTTCCACCAGGGTCTGCCAGAACTCGCCGGCGGTCATCTTTTCCTCCTGCATACCGAAAAGGCCGAGAAAATTGCGGTCAGTTATCACCGTGCTGTCGGCATCGCGAATGACGGAAAGAAACAGCTCGGCCAGGGGGGCCACGCCAAAGGCCGCCTGCTCGGCAAAAGGCTGCCAGCGCTCAGCAACAAGCGCCCGCAGGGCCGCGACAATGGCCGCGGCCACCGCCAGGTCCGCCATGGGGCATTCCTGGATATCCAGCAGCCGGATCTCGATGGCCGACCGGTCAAAACGGGCAATAGCGCCCCGGGAGTTGAGCCACTCGAACTGCAGGATGCCGTCCGGATCATGGGGGGCGATATCCTCGTAGTTGCGGCTTAAAATCATCTTTTCATAATCCTTTCTGGTATAGGCCTGCTCAGGAATCACCGCACCGGATATGGAGGGAACGCGTTTCTGGTTGGAGCGGTAATATTCCAGCCGGGTGTCGAGCAGGCCGCTGGCTCGTCCGTCCACCAGGGGAGAGCTTGCCGCCAGCGCCGGCAGCAGGGGCAGCAGCAGGCGGATTGCCGCATGCAGCCGACCGAATTCCTTGTCACCGTTAAATGCCAGGTTGAGATGGGTGGACTGCACATTGGACCAGCCGTGCCCCTGGCAGCCGAAGATGCGGTTATATGCCTCGTAGATGACCCGGCTGCCGTGGGGCCAAAGCTTTGTCTCCCGGAGCGGATCCATCCAGGGGTGCATGGCCGATGGCATGAGCCGCGCCCCCAGGCCGTCGAGCAGGCTGTTCACCCTGCCCACATGCTCCTGGAAGCGGTCGGCTACACCGGCCAGCGTGGCCACCGGCCCGTTGGTCTTGAGTTCCACCACATGCAGGGCCAGCTCGTTGGACCAGGCAAAATCATCCATCTCCACCTCGTTCTGCACCCTGCCCGCAGCGGCCAGCAGTAACTCATCGGCGGCGGGCAGGATATCGAGGCTGTCTTTATTTACGATCATATACTCCAGCTCGACACCGAAGCCCGCAAAAATATGCGGCGTTGAAACCTTTACCATATCTGCCCCCGTTCATTTTTATTTTCGATGCGGCGAAGAAAAACGCGCATGATGCGCAGGTAGAACTCGTCCCGCAGGATCGCGTCCTCCACTCCGGCGTCGAGATTTGGATTGTCGTTAATTTCAATGAGATAAAACTTCTTGCCCACCTGCTTGATATCCACCCCGTACAAACCGTCGCCGATGAGATTGGCCGCCTTCAGAGCGGTGCGGATAAGCTGGTCCGGGGCGTGCTCCACCGGAACGGTGGTGAAAAGGCCGTCATCGGTCTTGGTGCCGCTGGCATCCCGTTTGATGATCTGCCAGTGCTGCTCGGCCATGAAATACTTACACACGTAGATGGGTTGCCGGTCAAAAATGCCTACCCGCCAGTCAAACTCGGTGGGAAGAAATTCCTGAGCAATGATCAGGTCGGATTTTTCCAGAAACTTGCCCACCTGCAGCCGCAGCTCATCGGCTGTCTCCACCTTCTTTACTCCCTGGGAGAAAGAGGAATCCGGCTGTTTGAGGATGCAGGGCAGCCCGAGCTGCTCACCAACCTCCTTGGCATTGTCCTTGTGGACGATGACGGTTTTCGGGGCCAGCACATGGTTTTTTTCAAAAAGCTCGGCCAGAAAGACTTTGTTGGTGCATTTGAGGATCGATTCCGGATCATCGATGACCACCAGTTTCTTGGCCGCCGCCCGCCGTGAGAAGCGGTAGGTATGGTGGTTGACGCTGGTGGTCTCGCGGATGAACAGGGCGTCATACTCCGTCAGGCTGCCGTAGTCATCCCTGGTGATGAGTTCGCTGTTCATGCCCAGGGATTCCGCCGCATGGATGAAATGCTGCAAAGCCCGGGCATTGGAAGGCGGCTCGGGGTCCTTGGGATCATGCAGGATGGCCAGGTCGTAGCGGTAGTGGCTGCGCCGTTTGACGATGCGCCGGCGTCCCATGAAATAGCCCTGGGCCACCTCCACCACGAAAGGCCGGTGTTCCGGCGGGATCTCGCTGGCCGGGATGGGGTTGATATTCTGCAGGAACCACTTTTCATTTTTTTCATTATAGACGAAAAAGGCCCGCAGAAAGGGGGACTGAAACTGGTGAAACAGATGCTGGCTCAGGGTGTCATGCTGTTTGGCCACGTTATGGCCGAAATAGATGCTGAGCACGAACTCCTTGGAGCGGATATGGGCCAGGCTCTTCTGGATGTACTGATCCAGCTCGTCGGAGGCGATGCGAATGATGGTCTGGCTTTTCAGGTCCTGGATGGTGGTGATATCGGGTAACGGCTTATGGCCACGGGCCGCGGCCAGCAGGGACACATAGTAACCGATACTCTGGTAGCGATAATAACGGCACAGGTTGAACACCGTGGCTTTGCGCAGTTTGGCATAATGGGGATCCGTGAGATAGGCCCGGGCCGCAACCAGTTCGATACCCTCGATTTCCAGGGGCCAGTCCTTGGGATCATTAACGACGATCAGCGTCTGCATGCGTAAACTTCCTTCATTTCTTTTTTGGTTGAATGATGAGAAAATTGGCGTCATGGGTGAGCACTCCGAGCAGGATGGCGCAGAGAACCCTGTCAATGTTTGCTTTGTAATACTGCTGGCCGGCCACGGGATTCTGATGGTAGGGATCGGCGACGGACACGGTGCGGGCCGCCTTGTCATAGCCGCTCAGCACCACAAAATGACCGGCCGGCTCGCCCCGCACATCATCCTCGTCCCCGTTGACCCCATATTCCCGTATCGCCTGGTACAGATAGGTCGAGCTGAGCCCGGTGAGGATCGGCATGGAGCGCCTGAGATACCAGCGGATCAGGGTGCGGGTCAGGTCCTCGAAATAGATCTTGCCACCCAGATCGAGGAACTCGAGATAAGCACGGGTGGCGACCTGCAGCCGGGGGTTGTCCTTTTTGAACTCCGCCTGGGCGATCAGTTTCTCGCGCAGGTTGCCGGGTTTGGGATGGAACCAGGTCGGATCAAAAAAATGCAGATTAAAGGTAAAAATAGTGGCCGAATAACCCCGCCGCAGGGCGTGGCTGGCGAGAAACACGGCAAGGGTACCGCCGCTCTCCAGGTGGGTCACCCCGCTGACCACCTCCCCGATGGTTATCGGATCATCGTAATACCGGTACACGGCATGGAGGCAGGTAGGGCCGCAGGTGGTATCATCCGGCTGGGGCAGCATATCAATAAAGAGTTTGTTTTTCATAGAGAAGGGTTAGCCCGCATTAAAAGACGGTTCAGTAGGTGGGGCAAAATAATTCTGGTTTACCAAGGGCACGGAATTCAAATGCCTATCAATGACATTACAAAAAAAACATCATCCTGAGAAGAAATGTATTGGTAATTCGCAAAAATACTCCTTGCGCAGACGTCATCCATAACTTTATTCCACTGAAATGATATAAGGGTGCCTTGAATAATGAGAATTTTCGTTTGAGATCAAGAAACAGTGAGCATCCCAATAAGGGATATAAACTCCGCATATTAGGTATATGTGAGCATTTTTTATTTTTGCTGTGACACAGCGATCGGGCGAAAAGACAATTATTCAAAATTCCCTAAAGGGAAAATCGGGTGGCCTTCGCCGGAATGACGTTTAATCGCTACTGAAACGGGAGAAAAGCCTTAAGTCAACGGCATTAGTTCATAAGTAATATTTTCTTGAAAAACTGCAGTTTCAGCAATTCCGCTTTGTCGTTATCCGCGTAATCCCATATTACGTCATAACCGATTACATCTGGAACGGTGCGCAGAATATAAGGAATATTGTTTGCCCGGAGCAGGTTGACGAAGATATCTTTTTTTTCTTTATCCAAAAACAACATATGGGACTTATTGTCTATCCCTTCTATTATCCTATCTATCGCAGGCCTATCTTTTTCTGGAATGACAACGCTGCCATCTTCAAGCTGAAATTCTCTTTCTTCCCGCTGTAATTTGTCGATCAACTCCGCCTGCATCTCATCGTTCTGATATTTGACCAGGTAAACTTTATCCGCAGGGGGGCTGGGAGGTATGACAATTTGCCGGCCGCCATAATTTCTTTGCTGACTCTTCTCCGACTGCTCAAAAATAACTCCGTTACTGCCCAGTAAGGGAGGAGGATACCGAGAAATAAATTTCGCAGTGATCTTTTTCTCAGGTTTGGGATAATCCAGGATTGTTTTTTGCTTTAAACCTATTAATCCTTTATGACGATAATAATTCTCCAACTTGCAAGCCTCATAACCCAGTTCCATTCTCTGCTCGTCATAATACCTGCTGAAAATATACAAATGGTCTTCTGCTCTATCCAGGCAGGGGAGGTTTTTTTTTCGTTCTTCGAGATTTTTTAACTTGGGAAGCTTGATTGTCACAAATTGGTTTGCCGGCAGGGTGCGGCTTGGAAAAAGATCCGGCTCGGAATCCTTGCCGGGATAACAGGCGTAACCGGGTTTAAAAATAAGGATATCTTCATTATGCCAACGGGTCCAGGGGCTGAGTTTCTTCAAGCGATGTGCCGGCACGGAGAATTCACCATCTTCATTGGTTATCGTCTCTGCCGCATAGGCAAAACTGGCAAAAGGACCGCCGGCAGTCGGAGTAGTAGTATAAACTCTCATGGTGAGGACAGCTCCTGCAATGGGTTGTCCGGTTTCCTTATCGATCACCTTCCCTTGATATGGCCCATATTCATGGGTAAATGAGCAACCGGACAAAAAAAACAGCACACAGGCGGAATTTACGGCCCCTCCCAGATAGGCCAGTTGTCTCACCCTGACCGAGCTCTTTTTTCCCCTGATTGTCCTCAGGCATAAAACGGCCACGCATAAACAAATAAAAGCCGCCGTATAAATGATGGAAAGAAACCCGGACATTACGCCCATAAATACTGAAAAAGCAAAAAATATCGGGATCAAAAGGCTGGTAAAGGCATATGCCACCTTTTCCCAGTTCTCTTCTACTTCAGGGCTGGGTTCTGCTATAATTTCTGCTTTGCCGCTGTCAATTCTATAACCGCAATTGCATATCGTAATGTCGTCATCAATATTGACAGAATCGCATTCCGGGCATTTCCAAGGCATAATAGCAAAAAGGGAGTAATTTTATATTTTTCACTCAATGGCGTTAACTTAAGACCGGGATACAGATTTAATTTTTCTTCCAGTAGGGATAATCTTCTCTGACTATCTGCATTTTTTTCTTCTGCTTCATAGATTTTCTTGCGCCGAGGATGATCGGGACAATGCCTGCTCCTGCACACCACAAGGCATTTTCAACCCCTGTTTTCTGAAGAAATAAAAAAGAAATGGTCAACACCAGGATCAGAACCCCAGCTCCGATCATTACCCGACCGGTAGAGAGTTCCGAGCTGAACATGGAAAAGGTCGTTATCCAGCCATTATTTTTTTTCACTTCACTGCCGCCGGCAAACAACATCCCCCCAGAGTGCAGATATTTCATTTCCGTACCGCAATTCGGGCAGACATAGAAGGTTTCGCCGCTTGTAAAGCTTGTGCCGCCGGGCACCCCACAGGTTGAACAGATCGGCGTTGGTATGGATTTTTTCGTCATTTTTTATTCAGGCTTCCTTGAAAAACATTTTTTTCTTCCGGATGGCCGGCTTGGCCGTTGGACGATCTCTGTCCGCAATTTACAGGACAAATACCTATTTTCCCTTTAGGGTGTCAATGATTAAGAATGGCGGCCACGGAATTCCCATGTCATTGCTACCCCATATGCATGGAAAAAAAATCCCGCGAAATGAACATGTTGCATGGATGGGTAAACAGATTTTAAATACGCGCTTTTGATTATTCTTTACCGTCCGGCATAAGCCTCTTCAGGTCCTTGTCATACAGGGCCACCAGCAGCACCTCTCCCCTGTCATCCACCCGGAATTGTCCATAACGGGCCGGTTGATAGTATTCTCCCTGGCCTTCCTGAAAGAAATAGGCATTGGTGGCAAACTTGACCGCACCATTACGCACCCGGTAGCGCATCTTCATATCATCCCCAGACAAAACCTGGTCTTTACAAAGGCCCTTGAAAGAACCGATACCACGTTTATCAAGACTCACCACCACATAACCGTCCGACGAGGCCACACCATGGCCCCACCGTTTGGCATCCTCGGTCTTGGGCAAGGCCTTATACACTTCATCGGCCAGCCGGAAACCCAGGGCCATGTAGTCACCCTGCATGAGAGAGCGCGGGTCCACGGGTGCGAGATGAAGATAGACGACTTTTCCGCTGGTCAGTTGTTTTTCCTTGCCGGCAATGGACCAGTTCACCAAGACCAGGATAATCACCAGAGAAACGAGAGCAATTTTCTTAGACATGGTCCACCTCCCGGTCCTTCGGCAGCATGGTTACCAGCAACCAGCGCATTCCAAGCAGCGCCACCCCGGCGGCAAGCAGGGTCCCGGACTTGACCAGCAGGGTGACATCAAGCAGGTAATAGTAAGATGAGATATAAATAAGCAGTGCCCCAATGCCTAAACCCAGAAGCACGCGATTGGCGCCGCTAAAACCCAAGAGCATGATCACCAGCCCCGCGGTAAGGCCCGTGACCTCCACTGAAAGGGTACTGACCAGCAAGGCGGCCACCAGGGCCGGCACCGAAATGCTTCCGGAAATCCCCTGGCCATGCCGTTCCAATAACTGCCAGACCACGTACAGCACGACCAGCCCGGTAAGCACTTCCCCAATGTAGGGTTTGATCCATAACTCCGCCTGCTTCCCGGAAAAAAACCACTCCGTCATTTGCGATCCAAGCAATGCCATCCCTTTCAGCACAATCAGGGCCAGCACCAGGCCATAGCCGATGGCCCGAATTCTTTGCATCTGCTGGGGATAGCGGAATTCGTTGAGCCAGCACCAGGCAGCCAGGAGCATGATCAGGCCGTCGACGAGATTCGGCCAGCCCTGGAAACCCAGGAACATGTTCAACGAGAAGGCCGCAATAAATGCGGAAAAGACCCGGTGGACAAAATTGGGCATGACCACGGCCAGGGGCGCCTGCAGCAAAACCACCAGCAGCCAGCCGATGTGCCCGTGATGCCCGGCAATCTTGAAGAGGGCAACCACGACCAGAAACTGTCCTGCCAGGCTTACGGCCAGGGCCAGGTGCTCGACGAACTCATTTTTGGGGATGCGCAGGATGGCAAAAGCCCCGCCGATCATCGCCCCGCCGAGGATGAAGGATGCGGTGCTGTTTCTAAAGACGGACTCAAAAGCCATGCCGATAAAACCAAGCAGGAAAAACGCGGCGAACCAGCCGGAAAGAGCCAGCAGCACTTTCACATACCAGGGGGACTCCGACTTTCCGGTTGCAGACGACGCCCCCTGAACCAGGCCGGCCTGCAGCAGCGCCGCCCACATCTGCTCGGTTTGCCGGCTCATGACTGCAACTCCTGATGCACGGTTTTAAGCCAGAAAGCCGATCCAGCGCCCATGCCGATGACCAGCAGAGAGAGAAAGAGGAAACCGCCGGAGGAATTCCTTTGCAGCAGGTGCTCGCCGAAAAATGATATTGATACCGTTATGACGGACAAACAGCAGCCGGCCAGCATGAAAAGATCAGGCGTCACCCTGCGATAGATAAAATACATGACTGCCAGCCATGTCACCCAGGCAAGTCCTGGCAGAAAGCTGGTCTCGCCGTGGGTAAAGATGGAGTGCAGGACCAGCCAGGTCAGGGGAACGCCGCTGCCAATGGCCAGCAGGCGCGGGGCCCAGCGTTCCGCCAGCCACTGCCAGGCCTTGGCCGCCAGAAATTCCCAGGCAACAAGGAGCAGGGTGTTAAAAATGAACAGCAGCCACAGCATGCCGGTCTCATCATCGTACATAAAGCCGAATATACCCCGGAAGGTCTGGTAATAGAGGACAATGGAGGTGTTGATGAGAGCGACCCAAAGGATCCAGATGGCGGGGAAGCGGCCGATAATCGCCCAGGGCAGCATCAGCATGGCCCAGGTAAAAAACAACTGCCAGGGATCGGCGCCGGTCTGGTAGGTCTGGCCAAAGAGGGCCAGCAATACGCCAAGACAGATGGTTGCAACGAGTAACGACACCTTGCCGGCCACCGCATGTTCAGCAAACCTACAGTAAGCAACAATGGCCAGGACCACCAGTCCCTCCACCGCCCCGAATTTGGCAAAACGTCCGATGTCGTTCCAGTTGTAGGCGACAAAGAACATCAGAGCAAAGGCCAGGGCCAGACCACCCAACCAGAGCAGGAGATGATCAATAAAAGTTCGCCAGGCCCTGGCGTCGGGGGTAATTTTCGCCGCCTTGAGGGCATCGCCGATCTTCTCCACCGGAATGGCGCCTTGCTCGATAAGTTCAATGAACTGGCTGCGGGGTGAGGCCATGGCTGGGTCCTTATTTGCTTTCTTTGGATCTGATTACCGTGAAGTAGCGGGTAATGAAGCAATACCCGCTCTTGTTTTATGCCATGAAAGTAATGCTATCGCAGCAGAACCGGCACTGTCAATCATTAGCTAGGCGGCGGTGCAATTCGCACCGTTTGTCCTCATGGGAAAAGTCCCCATGGTCTTGAGAATTTTCAGGGCTGAAGCGGGAAAGAAACCGGCTTTGCAGTATCTGCTCAGGGAACAGACATGAAGGCCTGAGAAGGAAGATTGATCTGCGTCACATCTATTTTGGCAGGGAATGTCTATACATTGGGAGGCAAATTGATTTTGGGCACATCGATAATTGGCGGATGGTCATAACTCTGCGGAAACACTTACATCCTTATTCTGGCGACGGCGTCAGATTACATCAGCACTTATGCACGGTTCACGTCACTTTGTGCTGATCTTGTCTTTTATGTGTAGGAGCTATTTTGACGATCTCACCGGGCTAGTAACGATGAGAAACCATAGCCGGTTTAGCCATTACTTCCCGGTCCTTTTCCGCGGTTCGTGCTTCCAGGCCGAGTGTTGTAAAACCTCCCATATATTCGGAAGAATATGTTAATTCATTGCCAGCAGTGGAACTGATAACCACTGGTGCCCTCTGGATCTCTCGATCAGCGGCAATCACTGCTGCCTCTTCCTGTGAGGTCGTAACGCCTCCGAGATATTCGGAAAAAAAATGGATATTTCCGGCGGCCATTGCGGAACCTGCGAAAAAGGTTGTGAGAGAAATTGCAACTAAGTTGATTAGCATTTTTTTTGATGTTTTCATGGTACACCTCATTTTTTACTTCGTTTTCAGGATGATGTCCTGCCATTGGCCTTATGCTGCCTCAATGTGCAGACAGGAGAAAATTCCCCTCATCCCTTATCATCAGCAAGAATTTCTACTACCTTTTCATTCCAGTCTTCTGAATGCAGAAAGAATCCGTCCTCGTCTCTTGCCAATTTTCTGCTACTACTTTCAATATCAAACAGATTACCACCTCCCTTTATTACAACCAGTGAGGCTAGGATCATTATTGATAAAAGTTATTGTTTCTGATAAGAATATAATCATCCCAAACAAAACTTCAACTATTTGAGAAAAATTATTATTACTTTGAAAGTAATATAGAAAACTAAAAATTACTTCTTGCCTGGTATGGCACTGAACACAGGAGTAAGAGGGGGTTCAAGGGAGTAATTCGTCAAAGAGCGGCCGTGGGTGAGGTGAGTTCCATTTCATCTTTAGATAATGCGGCGCTGACCCGTGGTGCAAAGTCCGGTGGAGGCTGTGGTTGGCCTTAATTTTCTCAACCATGTTGATCATGCGACCTACTGCTTTCGACACAGCGTGAGGGCCAGAAAAGGTGGCATATTCTCATGCGGCTTTCCTTCTCCACTTTTGGCTGTTGGCCTGGGATTATCGGTATAATTACCTTTTTTATCACCGCCTTGTAGTGCCTCATAAGTCATTAGTTCGGGTGTCATTTTCCCATATTTATATACCGGATTCTTATGATCATGTGACGGCATCTCTTCCAGCGACAGAGAGACCTTTTCTTTGCCTCCTATCGTCCCAAAGGGATAACCGCTTCCTGCAGCAATAAGGAACCGCCCAGACCCTTCTTTGAATTCTTCCCAACCCTCTGGGCAAACATCTCTATCAAAGAATGCGAGCGTATCCGGCTGAATTGTGGTTGCTGAACTGTCTCTGAGGCGGTCAAGAATACTCTTCGCTTCAACATCGTACTGTCCTAGGTTAGCCATGGTTTTATTTGCCTTTTCGATGACTTCCGGTCCGATTTTTTCCATAGCCGCTTTTGCCGCCTCCCTCGGCAACTGAAAAATGCTCGTATATCCAAGCGCTGCAAGTATTACCGCGCCAACTATGAGCATCCATTTAGTATTTACAGCACGAATTGCATGTTGCTTTTCCAATTCTGATGAAATTTGGTTGACTCTAAGCTGCAACGTTTGAAACTCATTATCTTTCAATTCCATCTTCAAACCCTCCCTGTTAGGCCTAACGTTAAGCTGAGTGGTGCGCCACCGAACTTAGCCGCGACAGCGCCGCCGAAGTTCTTCGCATCCACTCAAGCGCCTGGTTAGCACTTTTCAGTTTTCAATTTTCTTTAGGGAGATAGAGAGCTCGTATTCGAACAGCTCAACATCTTTCACTCGTGAGGTCGCCAAGCGAAGATCGTCTGAAATGCTTCGAGCGATAATCATCCCTTTTACTCTCTGATCTGGTTCTGCAAGGTTCTTTTCGATCCACGCCATATATCGCAAAAGTTGCCCAATTGCTCTGTCATATCCTTTTGACACTTTAAGTTCTATAACAAGTAGATCCTGCCGGTTATTGACGGCCAGGATATCAATGTATCTTCCACCAACGGGAAACTCCACACCAGTGATATCTCCGTCTTTATATAAGGAGAGAGATGGACTAATGACTTGTAAATTATGAGCAAGAAAATTCTTCAAATCACGCTCATATGCAAACTCATGTGCTTCTCCACAGTTTGTTTCGCTGTCGTCAGTATCCTCTTCTGTTTGTAGTTCTGTATCTTGTCGATAAATTGGTGCAGGGTCAGAATTTTTCACATAAAGTCGAAAGTTCTTTCCATCAATTTGGAACAGAAGATCGTCTGCTCCATTTGGCCGAAGGTTATGATGAACACGACTTGGTGCATTTGTTGACATTACGATAAGGTGTGCATTGACAGTACCACGTTTGAGTTTGGGGTAGTGCTCTTGGAACCAAGCAAGAATTTCTTGCCTCGTGAAGTGACCACCCTCAGCAAGTGCTTTTCTCTCGATAAGGCCAAGTCCTTTTGCCGGAGGAGGCACGAACGAATCAATGAACTCCTTAAATAACTCCCTTGTCGATTTGTTGTAGATAGTACCGGCCATTATTTCATTATCCTTGTACTAACGCGCGCGTGACGCGTGCGTTTTGCTTTTAGGTTTTCTTTCATGCAGAGCCTCTTGCAAAATGACCATAATGGACAGGTCGTCATTCCGGGCAAGCGCAGCGCGACCCGGAATCCATTGTGCTTGCTTGATTCCCGCTTTCGCTGGAATGATGGCAAATTGATTTTATCTCATTTTGCAAGAAGCTCTGCAGTAAGATTTTTTACTTGCCGAGGATTCTTCTCAATTGTTCAATCGTCAGAGGTGGATTGACCCGATGAATCATCGCATGGCAATTCGGACACACAGGCATCAAGTCTTTGACAGGATTCACTTGATATTCTTCTCCCACGGATACGATGGGAATAATGTGGTGTACGTGAATGAAGTCCTCCCCGAGAGGCCCGTATACGCTTTTGAAGTTGCAGCCGCAGGCCGTACAATTTAGTCCATGATGCCGAACACATGCCTTCCGCGCCTTGGCGCTTCGTTCGAAAGCGTTAATAGAAATGGTAGTCCGGGCTCCCTCCGGATACCTTTCCGAGATTTCAATTTCCTCGGCTAACTGGACATCATCCGCGTTGTCTGAGGCGTACCATGCATTACCAATCTTAGTGATTGTTCTGTCTGATAGCTTTGGCGTGAATCCTCCGATTGTTGCTGGTCCAATGCCGTCTTCACTTTTTCTTGCATCGGAATACTCCATTGGAAAAGTCTTGAGTGCATAGCCTTCCTCTTCGACAAGTCGGACATGATCTCTGGATTGCTGGTAGCCAGGATTTTTCCGTCCGCGATTGTTCGTCATCCAACCCTCGGACAAGATCATGCTTCTCCGACCTGTGGTGTTTCGGTCCCATGCACCGAAAATCACAAAGCGTTCGGCGTGATTGACAAAAGACCAACTCCATTGCCAATTGCTGCAGGTCCCCCCCACTGATTCAACAAATTCTCTGCGTGTCATTCTCCTTTCCCCTGCTAACAAGTAATTTAACAGACCTGGATATCACCCAAAATTGAATGATATACAGAAAGCTGATCCGCTCTCAATGCTTTCCCGACTGTATCCCTTTTTCAGACCATTGGCAAGCAGTAACTTATTGTTATGTTGCCGAAACAACAAGATATATTTCATCCTGCAAGTTGATTAATACCAAGCGGAACAGAGCAAAATGGATTCCGGGTCGCGATTTGCTTGTCCGGAAGGAGGTCTGATCGTCAATTGTTATGTCGTGTAGGGCTCCCCTACAATCATCCCATCCCTTTCCTTCCTCCACCCATCGTCACACATTTTTTATTTTTGTGCTACTTATTGCTTGCAAAATATTCTTTTGCTGTTATGGTGTTACAAATTTGCTTTTCGTGCTACGCGTAACTGTTTATTAAATTTGATTATTTTCGTTCCCGCTTCACTGTGCCGGGTGATTGCGCATAGCAATATCGCAACATCGAAACGCCTGAAAAGAGGGTGAAAAGCGGAGACATCATGCTCCCTGTTTGAGGAAAACCATGATTGACATACTTGCCAAAGGCGGCGTTCTCGTCGGCCCCATACTGCTTACTTCTATACTGGCCCTGGCCATCTTCAGCGAGCGGCTCATCCACTTTGCCCGGCTGAAGATCCGGGAAGATGCGGTGGTGACGGACACTTCCGGCCTGATCAGAAACGGCGACTACGCCACGGCCATGGGACTGGCCCGGCAGAGCGCCACCCCCATGGGCCGCATCCTGGCCCACGCCCTGGAGGTGGTGGACCAGGACCGGGAAACCGTGGAAACCGTCATTATTCACAGCATGGAAGAGGAGGTGCGCAACTCCTCCCGCTATCTGCAGGCCCTGGCCACCATCGGCAACATCGCCCCGCTCCTGGGCCTGCTGGGCACGGTGCTGGGCATGATCAAGGCCTTCATGGTCATCCAGGACATGGGCGGAAAGGTCAATGCCGTGGTGCTGGCCGGCGGCATCTGGGAGGCCATGTTGACCACCGCCCTGGGACTGGGCGTCGCCCTGCCGGTGATGGTGGGCCACAGCTATCTGCTGAGCAGGGTGGACAAACATGAGGCCCAACTGCAGCGCGGCTCGGTGGAGTTCATCAAAGCAATCGGCCACCGGCAACCGGAGAGCAACCGATGATCGTCCATCCCAAACGCCGGGACCGCTTCCAGGTGCAGGTGCCGCTCACCTCGCTGATCGACATGGTCTTTCTGCTGCTCATCTATTTCCTGCTTACCACCAACTTCATGGTGGAGGAGGGCATTGCAGTGAAACTGCCCAAGGCCAATGCGGCGGCTCTGCAGAACGATGAGGTGATCACCGTTGCTGTCAGTCCGGACGGCCGCTTTTTCATCGGCACAGACGAGTTCACCGAAGAGGCGCTGGCCAGACAACTGCAGGAACTCATCGCCGCGAACAGCAACCGGCTGGTGGTGGTTAAGGCGGACCGTACCGTGCAACTGGACAGGGCGGTTATTGCCCTTGATCTGGCCAAGGCGGCCGGGGCCGAGCGACTCAGCCTGGCCACGGAAAAGAATTTCTGATGGCAATTGTCCCCAAGCAGCGGGCAGCCGTGATTGATAAACCCAACCGGCTTCTGCCTGGCCTGATCGTCGTCTCCTTTATCCTGCACGGCACTGCCCTGCTTTGTATGCCGGATACCTATCACGCGACAAAGACCAGCTTGATCGAGCTGACCCTGGAGGAGATACCCCGCCCGGCCCCACTGGCGAAACCTCCCCTGCCGGAGCCGGAGAAGAAAAGAGAAGAGCCGCCAAGATCACTCATAAAACCTGTGAGCGCAAAAAAAACTGTGGTTCAACCAAAGCCGCTGCCGCCGGAGGAGCCGATTCAGCCTGTTGCCCCGCAACAGCCGGTTGTTACCACACCCCCGGAGGTCACGGCAATGCCGGAAAGCGATACCCCTCCCGAGCAGGTCGTCAGGGACGAGGTTGCCCAAGCCCTGCCTGCATCGCCGCTTGCGGCTGAGACGAAACCGGCAGAGGATAGCGTCCGCAACTATCTCGCCCTCATCCGGCAGCGGATTGAAAAATTTAAGAAATATCCGCTCAGTGCGCGCATGAAACAGCTGGAGGGCGAGGTGACCATCGGCTTTGTCCTGAAGAGTGGGGGCGAGGCGCAGCAGCTGGCGGTGAGAAAGAGTTCCGGCCGGGAGATCCTTGATCAGGCGGCACTTACAGCGGTGCGCGAGGCATCGCCGCTCCCCCCGCCCCCGGCTGCCCTGCTGCCCGGCATGCGCAACATGGAGATCACCATTGTTTTTACCCTGGCACGCGGACGTTCCGGGGGGTGATCGACACAACGTTTCAGCGTTCCAACGTTCAAACGTTCCAACGCTGAAACGCTTAAACGCTTGAACGTTTGATCGCTTGATCGCTTGATCGCTTGATCGCTTGAACGTTTGATCGTTTTTACAGGAGACTCACATGTCCATGATGCTTGTTCCCCTTGAATTGTCAGCCCTGGCTGCCCGTTGTGGCTGGCTGAGCCCGGAACTCGCGGTGGGCTGGCGGCTGGCCCGCCAGGCCATGGATTTTTTCGACGGTCTTGATCAGGTGCGAATCGCTGCCACCGGATACGCCGACACCATCAACGCCCTGCGCGCTCTGGCCCGTTATCCGAAACAAGGGGACGTGATTATCCCTTCCCGGCCGGTGCCCTGGGATATTCTCTTCTTTCACCGGATAACCGGCACCGTGCTCAAGGTTGTCCTGATTCGGAAACATATTACCCTTCCCCGGGAATTGAGGTGCATCGTGGATGATCTGCCGCATTGTTCACCGGAATCCCTGTGCCGTTATCAGGAGATATTGGATGTCCTGGTCCATGGCATCATCAGGGATGATCTCGAAAGGTTTTGCCACATCACAGAGATCCGCTGCCGTGTTCTTTCATCGGCTGCCGCGCAAACGCCTCACAGTTGCCCATGGTGCCAATCGCGCAATCCTCCGACTCTGTTCGAGCAGGATGGTCGCATCTGCTGCCCGGCTTGCTCTGTCCTTGGACAGTTATGGCAAAACCATTAAGCGTTCCAGCGTTCCAGCGCTTAAACGTTTAAACGCTTGAACGCTGGAACGTTTGAGCGTTGGAACGTTGCTTCGCTGAAACATTCACATTAAGGAGAAAAAATGAAATTGATGAGAAAGAAAGGATGGCTGCCGGCCCTGCTTGCCGCCACCGGGGTCCTCACCCCGTCTGCAGCCTTGGCGGATGCGATCGTGCTTGATGACATCACGGTGAAGGGCGAGGCCATCGCCGCGGCAACCGAGCCCATCACCGTCAATGTCATCGGTGCGCAGACCATTGACGAGCTGAAACTGCTGCGAACGGACAAGGTGCTGGAAGAGGTGCCGGGCATCGAGATCCACAATTACAGCCAGGGCGGGGTGGCCAATGAATTCTCTATCCGCGGCTTCAACAATGCCGGCCACGGCGGCGACGCCGCCATTGCCATCGACGGCATTCTGCTCAACGAAGGGGAATCCCATGCCGACGGCTATGCGGACATGAACGTCATCATCCCCCTGGAAATCGACCGGGTGGAGGTCTACAAAGGCCCCTCCTCCCCGCTGTTCGGCAACTTCGCCCGGGGCGGCGCCATCTCCTTTCACACCAGAAAGACCGGAGAATACAACCTGTTCCAGGCCATTGGCGGCTCCTATGACACCTATGATATCCAGTCCGCCTTCGGCCATGCCATCAGTGATACGGTGCACAACAACACCGCCCTGCAATTTGCCACCAGTGAAGGTTATCAGGACAATTCCTCCTGGCAGCGGGGCAACTTCAGCACCCGTTTCGGCTGGCAGACCACGCCCAGGCTGGACACCGCCGTTTCCCTGCGGGTGCACCGCTCCGAATGGGACGCACCGGGTTACATCCCCGAATACCAGTTCGATGACGAGGACGCCTCTCGCCACCAGGCAGTCAATGCCGAGGATGACGGCGGTGACAAGACCTTCACCACCCAGCGGCTCGATCTGGGTTATGATGTGGGCAGCACCGGCCGCCTGCTGGCCTGGACCTATGCCACCCAGCAGGATTTCACCCGCTATGCTAAGATGGGCTATGATCCGGGCGGCCAGACCGAGCGTTACTATGACCGCAATGTGTATGGAGTGGGCACGAGCTACAACTACGAAGGGGAAATGTATAGCCGCAAGCTTAGCGGCGTGGCCGGTATCGAGTATCTGCACGAGGACACCGACTGGGAACGCTATAACACCAGCAACCGGGTGCGCACGGCCCAGATCGAGGACCGCAACTTCGTCATCAAGACGCTTTCCCTGTTCGGCGAGGTGGATTACAGCCTGCACCGGCTGTTTGCGCCCTGGCTCGGCCTGCGCTACGATTCCTTTTCCGGCGACTATGAAAACCGGGACCCGGGCGCCACCCCCTTTGACAGCTCCATGAACGACTATAACGAACTGAGTCCCAAGGTGGGCGTGCACAGCCTGGTCTTGGACAGCCTCGATCTCCGGGCAAGCTACACCCAGGGCTTTGCCTTGCCCACCGGCCCGGAGAAGTACAATTCCGCCACCGGCGACACAGCCGAGACCATTCACCAGTACGAGGCGGGACTGACCTACGAGCCGGCTGACATACTGTACTGCGATCTGGCCGTTTTCCGCATTGACACGGAAAACGAGATCCAGGAGTATCCGACCGGCTCCGGCATCTATGTTGATCTTGGCGAAACCCGGCGGGACGGTCTGGAGCTGTCCGTGGTGGTGCGACCCGGCTGGGACGGCCTGGAGCTTTTCGGCGATCTGACCATTATTGATTCGGAAATCACGGAAAACGCCGACCCGACCCTGGTGGGCAACGAGGTGACCGGGGTGCCGGATTACACCTCAAATCTCGGCGTGCGTTACAAGGACCCATCAGGGCTCAACACCCGCATCAAATGGCGGCATGTGGATCGCTATTATGTCGACAGCGCCAACCTCTACACCTATTCCGGCTATGACGTGACGGATTTCTCCATCGGCTATGACGCACAAACCCCCACCGGCGGCAAGTGGGGTATTGCCTTTGATATCGACAACCTTTTCGACGAGCATTACAGCCAGGCGGTGTGGAGCGGTTACGGCACCAACAACTATGCCGTGAGCCCGCCCCGCACCTTCTGGCTGCGGCTGACCCTGGATGTGTAGGCGCCCCATGCAGACTTTCCGCTTTGTTACGGTCATGTCATTCCCGCGAAAGCGGGAATCCAGGGAAATCTTTGGATTCCGGGTCGCGCTTTGCTTTCCCGGAATGACATCGGGTTCGCCTATTCGTATGATAATCTGCATGGGTCTCTGTGTCCTGCTGCTTGCCGCCGGCTGCGGCAGGCAGCAGCAGCAATCCCACCCTCTTCCTGCGTCCCTCACCCTGGCCGTGGGTGGCGAAAACCCGGAGGGCTACGATCCCACCCTGGGCTGGGGTAGCTACGGCAACCCCCTGTTTCACAGCACCCTGCTCCGGCGCGATGCGGATCTCAATATCGTGCCCGATCTTGCCACCACATGGCAACTGGCGGCTGACCGGCTCACCTGGACCGTCACCATCCGGCCGGATGTGGTCTTTGCCGACGGCTCGCCGCTTACCGCCCGGGATGTGGCCTATACCTTTAATACGGCGGCCGTGGCAGGGGGCGTGCTCGACCTGGCCAACCTGGAAAAGGCTGAGGCGCTTGATGACATCACGGTGCAGCTTCGCCTCAAACAGCCGGACATCACCTTTATCCACTATCTCATCACCCTGGGCATCGTGCCGGAAAGACTACACGGGCCGGGCTACGGCCGCAGGCCCGTCGGCTCCGGGCCCTACAAACTGGTGCGCTGGGATGAGGGACAGCAAATGGTAGTCGAAGCAAACCCCTATTACTACGGGGTGCAACCGGCCATCAAAAGACTCATCTTTCTCTTTAGCGGCGAGGACGCGGCCTTGGCGGCGGCCAGGGCCGGAAAGGTAGATGTGCTGTCCGTCCCCTCAAGTCTGGCCACCAGGGAGATCCCCGGCATGAAGCTGCATGTGGTGAAAAGCGTGGACAATCGGGGGCTGATGTTTCCCTGCCTGCCGGATACCGGCGCTAAAACGCCCCACGGTCTGGCCGTGGGCAACGACGTCACCGCCGATGTGGCCATCCGCCGGGCAGTTAACTTAACCATCAACCGACAGGCCCTGGTTAACGGGGTGCTGGAAGGCTTCGGACGGCCGGCTTACGGGCCGGTGGATGATCTGCCCTGGGACAACCCGGCAATCCGCTTTAAGGACAATGATACGGAAAAGGCCGGAATCCTGTTGACCGAGGCCGGCTGGTTGGACGTCGATGGTGACGGGGTGCGGGAAAAAGACGGCATCAAGGCGGAGTTTCCCATTGTCTACAACGCCACGGACAGTCTGCGCCAGGGGTTGGCCCTGGCTGTGTCCGACATGCTGCGACCGGTGGGCATCAGGGCCGTGCCCAGGGGCGAGAACTGGGACCGCATCAAAAACGAACTGGTGCACAGCACTGTGGTGGTCTTCGGCTTCGGCGGCCACAGCCCCCTGGAGATGTACAAGCTCTTTCACAGTCCGGGGCCGGAACCGTCCTACTGGAACGGCGGCTTTTACACCAATGGTGTGGTGGACGGCTATCTTGATCAGGCCAGGGCTGCCGCCTCCTTTGCCGACTCCATTCCCCTGTGGCAGAAGGCCCAATGGGACGGGCAGACGGGATTTGCCGTGGCCGGCGATGCCCCCTGGGCCTGGCTGGTAAACCTGAACCATACTTACTTTATCAACCAGTGCCTGGATGTTGGCAGATCACAGATGGAGCCCCATGGCCACGGCTGGCCCATCACCGCCAATATTAATGAGTGGCAGTGGACCTGTGAGTGACATGCACCTGCATCTGACGAAATTTCTGTTGACCAAAACCCTCCGGCTTGTGCTGCTGGTTGCCGCGGTGGCATCCCTGTCCTTCGTGCTGGTGAGCCGCTCGCCCATTGATCCGGTGGATGCCTACGTAGGGGCGGCCATCATGAAGATTTCCCCTGAGCAGCGCGAGATGATCAGGGAGCGCTGGGGCCTTGACCAGCCACCGCTCGCACGCTTCGCTAGATGGGCCGCGCAACTTGCCAGGGGGGACTTGGGCGTCTCCACCATTTTCAACGAACCGGTCACATCCGTCATCGCTAAGCGATTTATCACCTCGTTATGGCTCATGGCCCTGGCCTGGAGTTTTTCCGGCCTGCTGGGCTTTGTGCTGGGACTCATCGCCGGGGCTCGGGAGGACAGTCCGGCGGACCGGCTGATCAGGCTTTATGCCTATACCATGGCCGCCACCCCCACCTTCTGGGTGGGCATGATGCTGCTGATGGTCTTCTCCGTTTACTTAGGCTGGACGCCGGTGTGCTGCGCCTGGCCCCCCGGTCTGAGCATTGAACAGGCGACCCTCGGCCAGCGGCTGCACCATCTGCTGCTGCCTGCCCTTACTCTGTCACTGATCGGGGTGGCGCAGATCACCCTGCATACCAGGCAGAAGACGGTGGAGGCCATGCACAGCGACTACGCCATCTTTGCCCGGGCCCAAGGGGAATCCACCCTGGGCATCGTCTGCCGGCAGGTGCTGCGCAACGTGGCCCTGCCTGCCGTGACCCTGCAGTTTGCCTCCCTGGGCGAGCTTTTCGGCGGGGCGGTGCTGGCCGAGCAGGTTTTTTCCTATCCCGGCCTGGGACGGGCCACGGTGGAGGCCGGCATCCGGGGCGACGTACCTCTGCTCCTGGGTATCGTCCTCTTCAGCACGGTGTTTGTCTTCACCGGCAACACCGTGGCGGACCTCCTTTACCGGCTGGTGGACCCGCGCATGGGGGAAGGACAGGGAGGGACAGCATGACCACCAGGCTTTTCTTTCCATCGCAGTGGGACCGCAGAACCCGTACCCTGGCGGCTATCAGTATATGCCTTGTCTTCTTTGCCGTGATCTTTATCGCCGCCTGGCTCTATGGCGACCAGGGCCAGGTCACAGAACTCGATCTGCGCAAACTGCCGCCGAGTTGGGAGCGGCCCTTCGGCACCGACTGGCTGGGCCGGGACATGCTGGCCAGGACGCTCAAGGGAATCCGCATCAGCCTGGGCGTCGGGCTCACCGCCGCCACCTGTTCCGCGTGTATTGCCCTGCTGCTCGGTCTGGGGGCCGCCCTGCTGGGTCGCACCGTGGACCGGCTGGTGACCTGGCTGGCGGACGCGGCCCTGGCCACCCCGCACCTGGTCTTGCTCATTCTCATCTCCTTTGCCTGCGGCGGCGGGGCGCGTGGTGTCATTATCGCCGTGGCCGCCTCGCACTGGCCGGCCCTGACCCGCATCATCCGCGCCGAGGTGCTGCAGCTCCGCTCCGCCGACTACGTCAAACTGGCCCGCCAACTCGGTAAGGGACCGTACTGGATCGCCCGGCGCCATCTGCTGCCCCATGTGGCTCCGCAGTTTCTCGTGGGGCTGCTATTGCTCTTCCCCCATGCCATCCTGCACTCCGCCGGACTGACCTTCCTCGGATTCGGCATGCCGCCCCATACCCCGGCCATCGGCGTGCTGCTGGCCGAATCCATGCGCTATCTCTCCATGGGCCTGTGGTGGCTTGCCGTGGCGCCCGGGCTTATCCTCATCGTCTCGGTACTTGCCTTTGACGTGCTGGGTAACAACGTCCGGGCTCTGCTTGATCCGAAAACCCTGCGCGAATAGGCGGACATCTTGCTCTCCGTATATGATCTTTCCATCAGCTTTTCCCGTTACAGCTTCGGCCTCAAAAAAAGGGAGGTCCGCGCCATTGAGGACCTGTATCTGCAGGTCTCAGCCGGGCAGATCATGGCGGTGATCGGCCAGTCAGGGGCCGGTAAAAGTCTGCTGGCCCATGCCCTGCTGGGTATTCTGCCGCGGCATGCTTTGCTGACCGGCAGTCTCTTTTTCAAAGGCAGGCCGCTGACAGAGCAAAGACTGGCAGAGCTGCGGGGCAGGGAAATCGCCCTGATCCCCCAATCAATCACCTCGCTCAATCCCTTGCTGCGGGTGGGGGCGCAGGTGGCACGGGCCGCCCGTCTCAGCGGGGTCGGCAAAAAAGAAGTGCGTCAGGCCGTGCAGCGGGCCTTTGCCCGCTATGGACTCAAAGACGACGTGGCCAGTCTCTTTCCCCATCAGCTTTCCGGCGGCATGGCCCGCAGGGTGCTCACCGCCACCGCCACCGTGGGCAGGGCTGATCTCATCGTGGCCGATGAGCCGGTCAACGGCCTCGATGCCCCCACAGCCAGGGAAACCCTTGCTCACCTGCG
Organism: Pseudomonadota bacterium; assembly: GCA_018816555.1. Taxonomy (GTDB): domain Bacteria; phylum Desulfobacterota; class Desulfobulbia; order Desulfobulbales; family SURF-16; genus SURF-16. The sequence continues at coordinate 156,692 of JAHIVT010000086.1, read as the reverse complement.
AGAACTTGCCGATGACGGCAAAGGCGTGCTGCTCATCACCCATGACATCGAGGCTGCACTGCAGGTGGCGGACAAGGTGACGGTGTTTTGGGCCGGCACCACGCTGGAAGTGGCTGCGGCCGATGATTTCCGCGAAGGCGGCAGACTCCAACATCCCTACACCAGGGCACTTTGGAATGCCCTGCCCGCCAACGCCTTTCTGTCGGCGCGCCAACCGGCTCTGACCCCGCCCGGCAGCCCCGGCTGCCCTTTCCGTCTCTGCTGCGCCCGACAGGACTCACTCTGCGCCGAACGCGCCCCCAAACTGCGCAACGCGGGACAGGGCATGGTGAGGTGCCATCATGCTTGAAGCAAATATGCTTTCCTTCCGCTACAACCGACAGCAGCAGTGGCTTTTTCAGAATCTTGATCTGCGCATTGCTCCGGGTGAGATTGTCGGCCTGCCCGGTCCGAGCGGCAGGGGCAAATCCACCCTGGCAAAAATCCTGGCCGGCTATCTCACTGCTGTTCACGGCAGCGTGCTGGCGGATGGCCGCCCCCTGCCCAGATCCGGCTACTGCCCGGTGCAGCTGCTATTTCAGCATCCGGAACTGGCCGTCAACCCGCGCTGGAAGGCGGGTGATATTCTGGCCGAGGCCGGTCAACCGGATGCTGCGCTGCTTCAGGATCTCGGCATTGAACCCGCCTGGCTCACCCGCTACCCCCACGAACTTTCCGGCGGGGAACTGCAACGCATCTGCCTGGTGCGCGCACTCACAGCTCACACCCGCTACCTGCTCTGCGATGAAATGACCTCCATGCTCGACCCCCTCTCCCAGGCGCATATCTGGCAAAGAGTTCTGGATATTGCCGAAAAAAGAAAACTGGGCCTGCTGGTTATCAGCCACGACAAAGCCCTGCTCGACAAATTGTGCCATCGCACGAATCACTACTTCGCAACAATAGCTGATTTTCCCCTGTTGACAATCCGTTTCCCCTGAAGTAAATACTGCCCCCTGTTTGCCAAATAGGTCCTAACCACAAATGACCACATTACCGGCTTGCCCATTCAGCCCGGTTCTGCTAAATTAGTGCAAGGTCATAACCATGAAATCAAAAAAAGAGATATGCAATCCAATGGCTTTTTTTTGTGCGGCAACTGCCGTGCATTGTCCCATCCATCAGGCAACAGAGAATTCTTTTTGCAATCCGCCCACCAAGGAGGTCTGATCATGAATAGAATAATTGCCTTGATAATGCTTCTCATCCTGACGTGCCCCTTTGCCGCCGCTGCCCGGACACCATTTGCCGAGGATACCTTCAAAACCTCTGCCGGGGATGTGATCATCACCTTTATCGGCCACGGCAGCCTGATGTTCGACTTTGCCGGCAAGATCATCCAGGTCGACCCCTTCACCAAGGTGGCCGACTATACCACCCAGCCCAAGGCGGATATCATCCTGATCACCCACGACCATTACGACCATCTTGACCTGCCGGCCTTAAACAGCGTGCGCACGCCACATACCGAGGTGGTGCTGACGGAAAGCTGCGCCAAGCAGGTCACGGGCGGCATCATCATGCACAACGGCGAGGTAAAAACCGTGCAGGGGATAAAGATCGAGGCCGTGCCTGCCTACAATCTCATCCACATGCGGGACAACAACCAACCCTTTCATCCCAGAGGCGTGGGCAACGGCTACATTCTCACCTTTGGCGACAAGCGGATCTATATTGCCGGAGATACGGAAAACATCCCGGAGATGAAGGCCCTGCGGGATATCGACGTGGCCTTCCTGCCCATGAACCTGCCTTACACCATGACACCGGAGATGGTAGCTGATGGGGCAAAGGCATTCCGGCCGAAAATCCTCTACCCCTATCATTACGGCGAAACAGACCCCGCAAAACTTGTTGATCTGCTCAAGAACGACAAGGTCATTGAGGTGCGTATCCGTGACCTGCGCTAGACCGGAAAGCCGACGGTAATCCATACCCATTCCCAATCATGACAGCCTGAACACCACGGCCGGCAACCAATGCCGGCCTGACCCGTTTTTCGCGCCAAGCCATCATGCCGGAGTTCCCGCAGCGCCCGTCCGGGGAAAAAGAACGGAGATATATTTTTTAAAACAGCAGCACATGAGATGATAATCTCAGCCATGAGGACCCGCAGCAGAAACCACCCAGGTGGCTCTGCAGGGGCCCAGTCGATTCATTTAAAATTAACCGTGATATATAATGGAAATATTTAATATTATTTCAGGTATCATTCTTCTGCTGTTCGGCAGGAAACTTTTCTGGCTTTTTGTCGCGGTGGCGGGATTTATCGTCGGCCTGGAATTTGCCGCCATGTTCCTGGCCGATAAACCCGAGTGGGTACTGGTGCTGATCGGGCTCTGTACAGGCTGCTTCGGCGCCATCGTGGCGATTTTCGCCCAACGCGTCGCCTTTGCCTTGGCCGGGTTCTATGCCGGCACCTTCCTGACCCTGCTTCTGGTTCAGCCGTTCATTTCCTCCGAGGCCATCCTGATTTTTCTGCTGGCAGGAGGTCTGGTCGGCGCGGTTCTGTCGGCCTGGATCCTGGACCCGGCCCTGATTATCCTGTCCTGCCTCATTGGCGCCGGGGCGATTGTCAAGGCGCTTGGCACAGGGCAGCTGATGACCGCCGTGATTTTCGTTTTGCTGGTATCCGTCGGCATCTTCACCCAGACCAGGCTTTTCACGCGACTGGATTCAAAAACGACGGACTGAGCGACCAGACCCAGCAGCGCACCTTTGCATAAGAGAGGGCACATGAAAGCAATGGTACTGAAGAGAATCGGCCCCCTGCAGGAAGACGAGGCCCGGCTGGAACCTGCAGAGCTGCCCGTGCCCGAGCCGGCTGACCATGAACTGCTGGTGCGGGTTGCGGCCTGCGGCGTCTGCCACACCGAACTCGACGAGATTGAGGGCAGAACCCCGCCCCCTGCCCTTCCCGTCATCCCGGGCCACCAGATCGTGGGCCGGGTGGAGCGGGCCGGCAGACACACCACCCTGTTCAAGACCGGTGACCGAGTAGGCATCGGCTGGTTCTTCTCCTCCTGCGGCAGCTGTGCCTTCTGCCAATCCGGCAACGACAATCTCTGCCCGCAGTTTGCGGCAACCGGCAGGGACGTTAACGGCGGCTATGCCCAGTTCATGACCGTGCCGGAGAGTTCCGCCCACGCCGTACCGGATGTTTTTTCAGATACCGAGGCCGCCCCGCTCCTCTGCGCCGGGGCCATCGGCTACCGCTCCCTGCGGCTCACCGGCCTTACAGATGGCCAGAGCCTCGGTCTCACCGGCTTCGGGGCCTCAGCCCACCTGGTGCTGCAGATGGCCAGACACCGTTTCCCCTCCTCCCCATGTTTCGTCTTTGCCCGAAGCGAATCGGAAAGGGAATTTGCCCGGCACCTGGGTGCTGTTTGGGCCGGGGACACTGATGAGCCGCCGCCGCAAAAACTCGACGCCATCATCGATACCACCCCGGCCTGGAAACCGGTTGTCGCCGCTCTGGCCAATCTCAACCCGGCAGGCCGACTGGTCATCAATGCCATCCGCAAGGAGGAGCGGGACAAAAACTGCCTGCTTGAACTCGATTATTCCAAGCATCTGTGGCTGGAAAAGGAAATCAAGAGCGTGGCCAATGTCAGCCGGGCCGACATCAGCGAGTGTCTACGGCTTGCCGCAGAAATTCCCCTCAAACCGGAGATCCAGGAGTTCACGCTGGAGGAGGCCAATAAGGCCCTGGCAGAACTCAAGGCAAGAAAAATCCGGGGCGCCAAGGTCCTGCGCATCCATAGCGACAGGGCAGCTTAGTTCTCTCCTCCCTATTTTTATCGACCATTCTCTATCCGCCTGTTGCATCTTAACTAAATCCATGCAATAGTAAGGTATACTTATCCCCATTCGTCCAATCAAAGTTGACCAGACTGCTTCCCATTGGAAATTCGGAGAGTTGCATGAATTTTGAAGTTAGTTTTGATCACAACAGGAACATCGTTTCCTTGCGCTTTATCGGCACGGTAAACTATGACACCCTTATCGGTTTTCTGACCTATTTATTTCAACACCCTGAATTCACAAAAGGATACGACGGAATCTGCGACACCAGGGATGCCCTGCTGGAGTTATCGTACGAGGATCTCATCAAACTTCGTGCCTGGCATGAAACCCATGCAAAGGAAGGGGAATTACATGGCCGCTTGGCCATCTTGGCTGATACGAACCTGAACTTCGCCACCAGCCGCATGTGGGAGGGGGTATCAGCCGGTTACTATAAAGGTCTGCACGTATTTAAAAATGAGAAGGACGCCTACAGCTGGCTGCAGACCTCCGCATAAACGGCAAGGCAATCCAGTCCCCACTTTTTTAGCTGTCATACAAGGAGTTCTGCAATGCTGACCTGGCCCGAGGAAACAGCTGCTGCCGATGACCAGATACCCAGATGGCAGCATCCGGGGTCAAATCTCTGCCTGGATCTGCATGGCGATCCGGCAAAGGCCAACCTGGTGGTTTTTTCCGACGGCAATCACCATATGGCACTCCGGGAGACCCTGGCGCTCTTCCAAAAAGAGCAGCCGGAGGTGCAGCAGATCTTTTACGTAACCACCCCGCCCGGCCCTGTCCTGCTACTGCTCAGACATGGCAGCCTGCAGATCGGTAATCTCATCCTGTCAGTCAAACCCCATGTTTTCATCAGTCCCCCTGCCGTACTTGACAACCTGGTCCGGGAAAGATACATGCAGCGGCATATGCCGTTCATGCGTAATCAGGGCAGTGTGCTGCTGGTAAAAAAAGGTAACCCGAAAAACATCTCAGGGGTTGCTGATCTCAATCGGGAAGAAGTCCGGCTGTTTCTCTCCAATCCGACAACGGAAACCGTAAGCTACCAAGGGTATGTCCGCACCCTTGCCGGCGTGGCGGCCCGGGAAAACATTGCTCTCTCTTTTCTCACAGATGATCCGCCAAGCGCCAAGATCTGCTATGGAGAACAGATCCACCACCGGGAGGCGCCCCAGGCCATCATCGGTGGCCGGGCCGACGTGAGCGTTGTGTATTATCATCTGGCCTTGCGTTACACCCGCATCTTCCCAGAGTTTTTTACCATAATCCCCCTGGGAGGCACCATTGACCAGCCGCAGCCGTATCCGGAAAATGTCATCAGCCAGTCCCATGCGGGGCTGATTGGCGATGGCGGCAGGTGGGGGGCTGTATTTCTTGACTTCCTCTCCTCAGAAGCGGTCACTGACATCTATGCCCATCACGGTTTACTACGGGCTTGAAAACTGAGATTTCACCACGGAGAGCACAGAGCCCACAGAGCTAATTGATTGTAATAAAAAATATTTCTCTGTGATCTCTGTGTGCTCTGTGGTGAAAAAAGGACTTTTGTCGAGTTTATCAAATTTCCAGCTGGCTGTTATTTTGCCAGGATAAGACGGTTCGGGTCATAGCCCAGGCTGCGCACCTTGCCCAGCAGGGAGTCAAGAAGCAAGGGATCCATCTGTGGCTGTCTGCTCAAAATCCATAAATACTTTCTGGCAGGAGCGCCGACAATGGCGTGTTGATAATCCGGGTCAACATAGAGAATCCAATAATCACCAGAGAAAGGCCAGAAAAATGAGACCTTGAGTTTGGCATTGGTGGAAGGATCGACTATCCTTGCCTTTCCCACGGCTTTTTTGATCTTTCCCCCTTCTCCGGCAAGCAGGCACTGGTTGACCACCTGAATGGTGCCGTCATCCTGCATCTCATAGTCCGCTGTCACGTCCAGGCAACCATTCTCAAACCTGTGGGGATATCGGGCGATCTCATACCAGCGTCCGGTGTATCTCTTGATGTCCACATAGTCCGCCGTGGGCAGCAACGGGTGTGAAAGCTCTTTGCGGCACCCGAAAAAAAGAACTGCAAGAAACAGGGCTATGGCCAGCAGAATAATTTTTTTCATCATAGCATTGCCAGTAATTTGTCTTTGATTCAACAGTCAATTATTTTTTATCATACTGCATTCATGTGATAACCTGGAGATAAATTGCACCGATTTTTGACGCAGAAGGAAAGGATTCTTTTTGTTGATGATGAAGAGCTGCTGGCCGAATTAGGCGAGAAGATGCTTGAAAGGCTGGGCTACCAGGTGACTGTCAAAACAAAAAGCTTTGAGGCCCTGGGGACTTTTCAAAACCAGCCGGATCATTTTGACCTGGTCATCGCAGACCAGACCATGCCCGGCATGACCGGTTTTGATATGGCGAGAAGGATGCTGCAGATTCGCCCTGATATTCCCATTATACTGTGTACGGGTTATAGTGCACTGGTAGATGAACAAAAGGCAAAGTCTCAGGGCATCAGAGAGTTTGCCATGAAACCCTTAAACAGCAGCACCATAGCCGGACTGATCCGCAAGGTGCTGGACGCTTCCTGAAAAATTCCACCCTCCAGGTGATTTACAAAGATGACTTTTTCATGCAAAAACTATGAATTTGACACGGATACCTGCGCCAAATTAAAAACAGAGTGTATTCCGGGCCGGCGCGGCTGCGTGCTTGAGGGCAAAGTGAAGCTCAGCGAGGAGCTGCAGAACAGACTCAACAAACTGGAAGAGAAGAACGAAGAACGAAGAAGCCGCAAACAGAGCGGCATCTGACCGGCGACATCAGACCCTCAGCCGCATCCCTTTCCCCAGGCCATAGCCGTCAATCGCTCGTCCTGTTTTTTTCGGCGCTGACACCAACCTTGCCGTAATTGCTGGCACCGCATTCATTCTTGCCGAGATCCATGACATCGGCCTCTTCGTCATCAACCTTGAGCCAGCCGCCGTTGACCCGCCTGATCTGCGCATAAACCGCCGGCTGCGGCCGCAGATTCGCCTTGATGAATTCGGCAAATTTATGTTCCGTGGAGAAATGAAAGGCAATATTCTTCTTACGGAGATCACCGAGAGTATCCATGAAGATCCCGTCCGCGTTCGCCTCATCCCAGGCAGTATAATGACCGGGGAGAATCAGGATGTCATCACTGAGATTGCGGATTTTCAGGGTCAAGGTCAGGTAGAGAAAGCGGGACCACTCCTCGCTCTTGCCGCCCAGATCGGGACGGCCCGCGGTGTTGATGAAAACCGTATCACCGCTCAGCAGGTATTTGCCGTCAATCAGATAGGAGGTGCTGCCTATGGTATGCCCGGGGGTATGGATCACCTTGATTTGCGGACCGTTGTTGGTAAAGGAGAGGATCTGGCCATCCTCCACCTGATTGAAAACGAAATCCGCGCCAAGAAAATCCTCTTTTTTGACCATAATTGCGGCACCGGTCTTTTCCGCCATGCGGAGGGACCCGGAGATATAATCCGCCTGTCGATGGGTTTCACAGGTTCTGACGATCTGCGCGCCTTTTCCCGCCGCCAGGCGGATATAAAAATCCACATTGCGTGAGGGATCAAAAACCATGGCCTCCGGCCCGCTGATGAGCAGATAGCTGCAGGATGCCTTGCCCGGACGGATCATCTGATAAAGGCTGTAAGGGGCACTGGCAGGAGTTACCAGGCGCGCTGCAAGGACATTGCCCCAGGAGACAATGCCGCCCTGGAGATAGCCGACATCATCAAAACCATTGGCTGTCAACTGTTCCGCTACATATTTTGCCGAACCCTCCTTGGAGCAGACAATCCGTATCTTCTCACCGGCCGGGATCATGTTGATACTTTCCTGCAGATCCTCCATGAAGTTGAAATACGGGATATTGATGTATGGGAAAAATGACGGCCCCTCCACATACCAGTTGGCAAACTCCTTTTCATTGCGCACGTCAAGAAGGACAAAATCTGGCTTGCCGGCTATCCAGTCAAAGAGCTGCTCCGCTGTATAGGAAAAAGGTGCTTTTGCGGCCATAAATCCCTCCGTAAGATAAAATATGAAGTAGAGAAAACTGTTCTGACTTTCCGGGTTAACGATATTGAGAGTCTACAAAGACTCCAATCAATAATTATTCCCAAATAAAAGTTAGCGGCTGGTCTTTCTCATGTCAAATAGATTTTGCTTGTTCGGCGAGATATCTATCAAGCAGATAGAGTCCATCCGGAGTGAAGAATTTTTCTGCACGCAGCTGCTGGAGATCGCGCATATTCATGAAGCGGCCCCACTGCACCTCTTCCTCCTGCAGGGTTATCGATCCGTCGGCCACACAGCTATATGCCCGGCCCCACACCTTATTGTTTTCATCCTGCAAGTAAAAATCAAAAAGCGGGGTTAAGGGAACGCCGCTGATGCCCACCTCCTCGGCAAGCTCCCTGCGGGCGGAAAGGTCATAATCTTCCCAGGCCTTTACAACTCCACCGGCAGCGATATCATAATAACCTGGATAGACATCCTTGCTTTCGGTGCGCTGATGGACAAAAAGCTCCCCCTGGCTGTTAAAAAGCAGGATATAGGTGGCCCGATGGATGAGATGGTAACGCCGCATGACACCGCGGCTGGCACAGCCCACCACGCGGTTTTCCTCATCGACAATGGCCACCAGTTCTTCGCTTGCGGGATTTTTACTCGTATTCATGATATTTCGATGATTTACCCCGGACCTTGTCTGCCGGGTATTTTTTTCTGTTTTGAGCGATTTTTTCCCAGGCGGCATCCAGGAGATCAATGTCCAGCTTTTCCGCAAGATTGATCAGATAAACAAGGACATCGGCGATTTCTTCCTTTACCGCCTCTTTTTTCCCGGGTGAGAGATTTCTACTCTCCTCCTGGGTGAGCCATTGAAAATGTTCCGCCAGTTCCGCACATTCCACCATAAGGGCCATGGCCAGATTTTTCGGACTGTGAAACTGCTCCCAGTCCCTTTCCTCACGGAATTGCCTGACTTCGTCCACCAATTTCTTCATTGATAACCCCACGGAAGCGATAAGACACACAGAAAAGATTGCGCCGCCTGCCCTGTACCCTCCCAGCCATGCATGACCTGCAAAATGTACAGGGCAATGCATACAAGCCCATCAGCAACTTTCCTGCTTGCTTTTCTGCACTTTTTCTGTAACCATTGGTTATTATGACAAAAAACGATTTTGATCCATTCAGGGACAGACAGGCGCGGCAGATCCGCAACATCCTCTCCACAGCCTTTGTGCAGTCCTTACGAGACCTGAACCCTGCCGCCTTTGCATCAACAGGCGAGCTGCTGCTCAAGCAGGAAATTTCCGCTGACAAAAGAGCTTACATCCTGGACCGTCTTTCCCGCTACAAAAAATGTATCACCACCATTGAACAGCAGGGAATACAAACAATCCTTGAACAGAGTTTTGTCCTATGGGATGCAGAGCTCTTTTTTGAAGTCCACGAAATCCTGGAGGGACAGTGGATGGCGTCACAAGGCCGGGAAAAAATTGCCCTGCAGGGTCTGATACGTGCGGCCGGAGTATACATTCTGCTGGCAGGCGGCAACCGGCAGGGGGCTGGAAAAATGGCTGCCAAGGCAGTGCAAGCCCTGAAGGAGAACCTCACCGCCCTTGCCTATTTCCCTTCTCCGCCGCAGCTGCTCACCAGTCTTAGAAACCTTGATCCGATCCCGCCGAAATTGCGAGGCTGAAGCGGGCAGGAGGAAAATCCTTACTTTTTTACCTTGGCTGCACAGATGAGAATCTTGTTTCCCTCTTTAAAAACCACATCGATCTTGTTGGGGGGAATCACCCTGGTTACCAGCCCTAGCCCGAAAACAGAATGATTGACCAGATCATCCTCTGCAAAACTTTTAGTCATGGCATAGCGTACAGCCGCAAGGGGATCCCTGCCGCCGAGCAATTCCCGGAAATTATTTTCAGCCTTTAACTCCTTCGATATTCGAGGGGTTTTAACGGGCTGCCCGCTTTTTTCTCCGCTTCGCCGCAGTGTGGTCTTTTTTTCAACCTGCACCGGACGATAATTATGCAGCGCCCGGCAGACATTGCACTGCACCTTGGCCACCTTGCTTCCCACCATGGCCGCGATGGTATGGTTGGTGACTTGCTTACACTTCAGACAGCGGGAATCGATATCATCCCCGGCTGTTAATTCCTTGTTAATTGTCAAAAGATGTCTCCTTTACGTTCCGACTCAGCTTGCAAACTTCATTATTTGATTTTCATTGCGACAGATACCACGGCACAAAAAAAGGCCTGCTTTCAAGACTGACAGCGGGCCATTTTAAGCAAAATGATCGCCGACAGCGGCAAATAAATGCCGTTGCCGGCTTAACAGGCTGTTGAAAAATTATTGCACTTGCCGTTACTGTAGCAAAATTCGGCTCAAAATGCTCATTTAGTCGGTATAAACTGCATTTTTTACTCGTCGCAGATCAACTCGCCCTGCGGGCCGGCTTATCCGCGATGCTCAACTCTTTGCTTCGAGTCGCCTCAGTTTATTCCTGAAGGGTATAAACCTTTAGCTCATTAGGGTACTCGCTCTATTTTTCAACAACCTGCTATGCAGTTTCTTTTTCGGAAAAAAGATGGATATCCCGCTGGGGAAAGGGAATGCTGATCTCTTCGGCATCAAAGCGTTTTTTCATCTTTTCATTGGTGTCGAAGAACACGGACCAGTAGTCAGCTGCATTCACCCAGGCCCGCACGGCAAAATTAACACTGCTGTCCGCCAGGGCAAGAACCCCGACAAATACTTCCGGATTCTGGTGAACCCGGCTGTCTTCCGCCAGCACCTGTCGGATCACCGTCTTTACCTTGTCGATGTCATCCGTATAGCCGACCCCGAAGACGAAATCCACCCTTCTGGTCGGTTTGGCGGAGATATTGACAATATTATCACCGATGACTTTTGAATTCGGCACAATGATCAATTTATTATCAGGGGTGACAAGCATGGTGGTGAATATCTGAATCTCCTCAACGGTCCCTGCCGTACCGGCTGACTCAATATAATCGCCTTTTTTAAAAGGACGAAACAGGATGAGAAGCACGCCTGCCGCAAAATTGGACAAAGAACCCTGCAGGGCAAGCCCGACGGCTAAGCCTGCGGCGCCGATCACGGCAATGAATGACGTGGTTTGAATTCCTATCTGGCCCAAGGCGGCAAGGATGACAAAGGTCAAGAGGGCAAAATAAATCAGATTGCCGACAAACTTCACCAGGGTGGGTTCCACCTTGCTTCTGGTCATGAATTTTTCAGACAGATGCTGGAGAAATCTTGCGCCCCATTTCCCAACAATAAAGATTGCCAGCGCGGCCAGCACATTGATGCCGGAGATCGCGATAAGCTCCTGAATCGATCCAAACCAATCTTCCATAACTACACTCCTCTACAATGATCTTTTGCGGTAAAAAAAAATTACCTGTTCGATTCTACGATGATGACAGTCCCTTTGGTCATGACCATTTCACGGACTGCCGCATTATGGATGAAAAACACCTGAAAATGAAGAAGAAAATGCTGATCATGCAAAGATATTCGATTTTATCAGGGAGCCGGTGCAAGATAGACTGAGATCAGCTATCATCCCCCAATGACTTCGAAAAAGAGACGTGAAAGGTAATGCCTTGTTTCGGATTATGCTCGATCCACACCTGGCCTTTATGCTGGGCGGCGACCTCTTTGACAATGGCCAGGCCCAGCCCTGCGCCTTCAATGCCCAGCGCTGTCTTTTTCCGCATGAACATGGAAAAAAGACCGTCCGATTCGTTATTGCCCAAGCCTACGCCGTCATCCCGCACGGAAAGAACATGAAAGTCTCCCGAATCCTTATAGCCGATTTCAATCTCAGTCAGCTTCTCGCCGCCGTACTTCAGGGCATTATCTACCAGATTGCGCAAAACACGCAACAATGACAAACGGTCCGCGGTTATCTCCGGCATGATTTCCGGTTCATACCACTTGATGGAGCGCAGCTCAAGTTGCAGAGAAAATCCCTCTCTGATGATCTTCAGCGTCTCCGGCAAAGAGACCTGCTGCAGAACAAGGGGCACTTCCTGGGCTGAAATGAACACATTTATCTTGTCAACAAGAGCGGCGATCTCTTCAGACGAACTGAGGATCTGGGTACAGAATCTTTTCCCTTTGTCATCCAGCAGATGCCCGCACCTAGTGTGCAAAAGCCTGACCAGACCATGAATGGAAATAGCCGGATTTTTCAGATCATGGACAACAGAGTAAGCAAACTCCTTGATTTTTTTTGAGCTTTCCTGCAGCTCATCCTCGACCTTCTTGCGATCGGAAATATCGTAATGGGTACCGACAAAACGCAGCGGCCGGCCTTTCTTATCCCATTCCACCACCTTGCCCCGGGCAAGAACCCATTGCCAGCCACCTGACTTGTTCCGCATGCGGAATTCCGCAACATATCTGGAGGTGATCCCCTGCATATGATTGAGCACTGCGGCCAGGGCAGCGGATTTATCATCAGGGTGCAACAGATTCTCCCAGGTTATCTTCCTGTCCCGCAACTCTTCGAGAGTATACCCCAGCATCTTTGCCCAGTTTTCACCGTAATAGACTTCACCGGTCTGCAGGTTGCGGTCCCAGACACCGTTGGAGGTGGCATCAAGCACCATGCGGAAAAATTTTTCTCTTTCCTGCAGGGCTGCCTGGGCACGTTTTCGCCGGGTGATATCGCGGTTATTCGCCCGCCGACCGAGGGGTTGTCCCTGTTCATTGAATACCGGTTGACAGCTGTGGGCAATCCAGCGCTCCTCACCGCTTCTGTTAAGAATGCGGAAATCAAAATGAAATTCCGCTGCCTCATGGATCTCTTCCTTGAGGTGAGAATCAAGGCGCTGCCGATCGTTCGGATGGATTACTGACAGAAAAAGATCTGGATTATTATAGAAATCTAAAGGGCTGTAGCCGGTTATCCGCTCACATGACGGTGAAATATGCAGAAACTTCCCGTCAGGGGACAGCCAGTATTCCCAGTCCCAGGAGAAATCGGTGACAATGCGGAATTTTTTTTCCCTCTCGGCAAGCGCCTCCTCAAGCTCCTTGCGGGCGGCAATCTCCCCATCAAGCTGGTGGGACAGCGTGGCTACCTGGCCGGACAGTTCCCTGATACGCTGTTCAAGTTTCTCGCGTTCCTGCTGCAACTCAGGACTATCAACTTGTTTACCGGAACATTCTTCGTATGCCATAGTCGCTTGTCAGTTTGTCAGGCTTTTATTACGAAGAGAAAGGAAAGAAGCACGCTGAGGTTTTGCCATAGGCAGAAAACCTCGCCGTTGGGGAATGTTCTCCCTCTGCACTTTCTCTTGAGGACTTCGTGCAATCCGGCAAGACATTACCGTCGAATAAGGAATAACTCCTTCATTAATCTCCAGGAAAGCCATTTTTGTCAAGCAATAAAAAAGCCCGCATTGCTGCGGGCTTTTGTTATAAGGAAACTATCTTGCTAGTGGACTTCAATGCGGGTGATATTCTTTTTCGCTTCCTCGGATTTAGGAAGAGTGATTTTCAACTCACCGTTTTTGAAGGAGGCCTCAATCTTATCACTCTTCACCTCGGTAGGAAGCCGTAAAGCCCGGTAAAAAGAACCATACCGCCGCTCCATTCTATGGACATGCTTATCAGTTTCCTTATGCTCTTCCTTCCGTTCACCCTTGATGACCAGAACGCCGTTGTCCAGGGAAATGTCGATATCCTTTTTCTCCATACCGGGAAGGTCGGCAATTACTTCAATCGCCGTGTCCGTTTCACTTACATCAAGGCGAGGCGACCAGTCACGGTTAGTCTCAGTCATCAGGTCACGGAACATTGACCCCTTCCACATTCTCTCGAACATATCTTCCATTTCTTCGAAGACATTCGGGACATCACCTTTTCGATTTCGTGTTGGAATAAGATCGAACATGTTAACACCCCCTTTTCGTCAGTTATTTTTACTAACGCCTCCTCCTAAGTAAAAGATAAATATTGCCTGAAGGGAGTCAAGGTGCTGCTATTTTTTTTGTTAAAGCCTCTGTCCACGGGCCTTCATGGCCCGACAGCGGGATATGCTTTTCCAGGCGGCTGTAGAATTCGTAACCGGGCATTTCCCGGGCACCGAGGCTCATCAGATGGGAGGTGGTCATCTGGCAGTCAATCAGAGCAAATTCCCATTGTTGCAGCAGATTGACCAGATGGGCCAGGGCGACCTTGGAAGAGTTCGAGACCCGGGAGAACATGGACTCGCCGAAAAACACCCTGCCGATGGCCACGCCGTAAAGACCGCCGGCCAGGGTTTCCCCCTGCCAGCATTCCACGGAATGGGCATAACCCGCCTCATGCAGACGGATGTATGCCTCAATCATCTCAGGGACCAGCCAGGTACCCCGCTCTTTGCCCGCACGAGGTAATGAGCATGCTGTGATGAGCTGCGCAAAAGAGGTATCAAAGGTGACGCGAAACTGACCCTGCCGGATAATCCGGGCAAGCCGTTTGGAGATATGAAATTTTTTCGGTTCAAGAACCAGACGCGGGTCTGGCGCCCACCAGAGAATGGGATCTTCCTCGGTGTACCAGGGGAAAATGCCCTGGCCATAGGCAAGAAGAAGTCTTTCCACGGAAAGATCTCCGCCGATGGCCAACAGGCCGTCCTCCCTGGCAAGATAAGCCGGGGGAAAGATAAGGGAGTCGGTTAAACCGAATATCATTGACAAAGAGAACGCAGATACGCCAGCCAACTGTCAAAGCCATCCCCGGTCGTTGCGGAAACAGACATGACCCTGAGCTTCGGATTGAGCAGCAGCGCATCTTTGATCGCCATCTCCGACGAAAAATCAAAATACGGCAGCAGGTCTGTCTTACTGATCATAAAAACATCGGAGCCGATAAAGGCCCTCGGATATTTGGCCGGTTTATCCGGCCCCTCCGGTACGGAGATCATCACCACCCGCTGATGCTCACCCAGGTAAAAAGTGGCCGGGCAGACGAGATTGCCGACATTTTCAATAAAGAGCAGATCGAGTTTCTTGTCATCAAGCTGGTGTTCCAGGGCGTGAATGCCCTTATGAACCAGGGCGGCATCAAGGTGGCAGGCCCCGCCCGTGGTGAGCTGTACCACCGGCACGCCTTTGGCGCGAATGCGTTCGGCATCCCGTTCCGTTTCAATATCGCCCTCAATGACCCCGATGCGCAGCTCCTTGCCCAGCCGCTCAATGGTTTTCTCAAGCAGGGTGGTTTTCCCGGAACCCGGGCTGCTGATCAGATTAATCGCCACGGCCCCCAGCTCTTCAATATGCTCTCTGTTCTTTTCCGCCAGGGCGTCGTTGGCAGCAAGCAGGCTCTGATTGACATCAACTACCTTATGATTATGACTCGGGCTCGCACATCCACAGTCTTCACACATTATTCCGTCCTCATATTTTTTAAAAAAGTATAAATCTTTTATCAGACCATTTCAACCTGCATGAGAATAAGACCGTCCCCACCCTCAGGTACGAGCAGGGTATGACTGCACTCCGGACAGCTATCCGGCACCCCTTCAGAACTCAGGCAGACATGGCCGCAGTAGCAGCACTTGTACTGGATGGGCGGGGTAACGATTTCAAGCAGGGCATCTCTGGTCAAATCCTGCTCAGCGGACAGCACATCAAAGCCGAACTGAAAGGAATCGATGACGATGCCGGAAAGAGGTCCGATCTCAACCCTCACCTTGCTGATCGCCTGGCACTGGTGTTCTCCGGCAAGTTCGCCAAGCTGCCTGAGCAGCCCCTGAACCAGCGATATTTCATGCATGCGTACTCTCCTCCTCTAGAGAGTCCAGATCATCACCGCTCATTTTCTTTTCGGTCAGAAAGCGGTTCAGACAACTCAATACCAATTTCGATTTTCGCCGACACTTTAAACAGATGCCGACCATTCCCTCATTCATTCTATGAAACTTTACCGGCAAATATCAGGCGTTTCAACCTGTTAACAGATTCTCGGCAGAGGCTCGCCGGTCAGAGAAGACACGATACGTGTGCCGCCGGCCGCTGTTTTCAGCAGCACTCTGCCCGCCGGACCTTCGCTCACCCGGCCGATGACTGCCGCGTCCACCCCTTCGGGCAGCGAACGCATCAGCTCAAGCAACCGATCGGCGTGCTCCGGTGCCACCAGGGCCAGGCATTTGCCCTCATTGGCCAGATAGAGAGGATCCATGCCGAGAATCTCGCAGGCGGCGCCAACCTCCGGTTTTACCGGAATTGCGCTCTCATCAAGCTCAATGGCCACCCGGGCTGCCTCGGCAATTTCATTAAGCGATGTGGCCACCCCGCCCCTGGTCGGGTCCCGCAGGGTATGCACCGCACCCGGGGCCGCAGCAAGCATCTGCTGCACGAGCCGATGCAGGGCCATGGTGTCACTGCGCAGATTTCCCTGCAGCGAGATGCCGGCCCGCTGAGCCAGGATGGTTATTCCGTGATCACCCATACTGCCGGAGAGGATAACCACATCCCCCGGCCGGGCATTTTTGCCGGATATCTGGATACCGCGGTCAACAAGTCCGATGCCCGAGGTATTGATAAAGATCTTGTCACCTTTCCCCTTGGGCACCACCTTGGTATCACCCGTCACCACAGGCACGTCCGCTTTACGGCAGGCCCCCTGGATGGAGAGGATGACCCGCTTGAGATCATCCAGGGCAAAGCCCTCTTCCAGAATCAGCCCAAGACTGAGACAAATGGGTTTTGCTCCCCGCATGGCCAGATCATTGATGGTGCCGTTGATGGCCAGCTCGCCGATATCGCCGCCCGGGAAAAAAATAGGATCAACCACGTAACTGTCCGTGGTAAAGGCAAGCTGCCCCGCCGCAGTGTCGACAATAGCGCTGTCTTCCAGGCAGGCCAGCACCGGATTGGTAAGCTGGGGCAGAAAAATATTTTTGATCAGCTCCTGGCTGGCACGCCCGCCGCTGCCGTGATCAAGCAGAATCGTTTCCGTCATTTTCATGTGAATAGCTGGTCCTTTATCCCTCGATTTCCTGCTCACGCCCGGCCATAGCGATAATGAGCGGCACAGGTTCCTTCACTTGATACCATGCAGGGGCCCACCGGATTCAGCGGTGTGCACCGGCCGCCAAAGAGCGGACAGTCTGCCGGATTTTTCCTGCCCTTGAGGATAAGGCCGCACAGGCATCCTTTCGGCTCCGGTGTTTCCGTAAGCCTGATATTGAACCTTTTTTCCGCATCAAAGCGGGAAAATTTCTCCCGGATAGCCATGCCGCTGGCCGGGATAGTGCCCAGCCCCCGCCACTGGCAGTCAATTGGTTCGAAAACATCATGCATCAGCTTCTGAGCCCGCAGATTGCCCTGCCAGTCAACCGCCCGACCGTAGGCGTTTTCCACCTCCGCCCTTCCTTCCCTTCCCTGCCGTGCCAGCATGATAAGCGCCTGGAGCACATCAACCGGCTCAAAGCCCGCCACAACGCAGGATAGATGGTAATTTGCGGCCAGCGGTTCATAGGCGGCCGCGCCGATGATGGTGCTTACATGGCCGGGGCAGAGCAGCCCGTCCAGGCGGAGTTCGGGGTCGCCGAGCAGGGCTGAAAGTGCCGGCGGCATGATCTTGTGGGTGGAAAACACGGTAAAATTATCCACCTGCCGGCGCTCGGCCTCCAGAATGGTGGCGGCAACCAGCGGAATGGTGGTCTCAAAACCGACTGACAGAAACACCACCATCTGCTGCGGATTTTTTTCGGCAAGGGTCAGGGCATCCATGGGCGAATAAACCACCTCCACCTGGGCACCCATGGATTGCGCCTTGGCCAGAGAGCCATGGGAACCCGGCACCCGGTAAAGATCGCCGAAGATCGCCACCCGCACTCCGTCCCGACTGGCCACATCGATAAATCCGTCAATATGGGCGCTGGAGGTGACACAGACCGGGCAGCCCGGCCCGGAGATCAGCTCCAGCCCCTCCGGCATGAGCGAACGCAGACCATGCCGGAAAATAGCCATGGTGTGGGTGCCGCATACCTCCATGATGCGCAGGGGGCGGTCAATGGTCCGCCGCAATTCATCAACCAGCGGGTCGATAAATTTTTTATCCCTGTACTCTGAGACATATTTCATGGTTACTGTTTTTCCTCTGCGGCTGCGGCCTGCATGTTGTCAGCCAATTCCCGCAGCAGCCGCAGATTGGTTTCCGCCTCTGCGGCATCCAGGGTATGGATGGCAAAGCCGGCATGAATAATAAGATAATCTCCTATTTCCGGCCAGTGGTCAACCAGATCCAGTCGCACTTCTTTTTCAATACCCTGGGCTTCAACAACCCCGAGCTGCTGGGTGGTGAAATCATTTTCCACTCCTTTTACGGCGATTACGCGCATGGGCACGGCCAGACACATTGCTCATCCTCACTATTTTTTTTGATTTTAGCAAAAATCACGGATATCTCGAAGTCACAAACAGAAAAAAACAACAATTTCCTGTTAGATGCTACGAGATGTCTGTGCTTGAAGTCAACTCTTTACATGATTCATCCCGGCAATAACCACCTGACCGAGGGCAAGCCCGCCATCGTTGGCCGGTACTTTCTCGGCGGAATAGACCTGAAATCCTGCGTCCTGAAGATTTCCAGCGAGCCCGCCAAGGAGCAGACCATTCTGCATGCAGCCGCCGCCGAGCACCACCTTTTTCCGGCCGAGTCTTGCGGCCAGTTCCTTGATCACCGCTGTTACGGACAGCACAAGCCAGCGATGAAAGGCCAGGGCAATCTCTGCCCGGTCAACGGAGCGGGCCAGGCAGTCGACCACCGACCGGATCAGCGGTCTGGTGCCGATCACCAGGCGGCCCTGCTGTTTGCTGATCTCCACGGGAAAGTCCACTCCATCCCCCGGTCCATCATGCATCCAGTCGTCCCGCATCGCCCGCCATGCCGTTGCCTCAAGCTCCATGGCGGCATGGCCTTCGTAGCCGGAAACCAGACAGAGATCAAGCAGCCCTGCCATGGCATCAAAGAGCCTGCCGCAGCTTGAGGTCAGGGGGGTATTGACCCTGCGGGACATCATCTGCCCCAGGGTCTCCTTTTTTACAGCATCTATCTTTGCCAGGGCAGGGACCAGGCCATCGCAGCCTGCCAATCCTTCTTCGCCATAAGCCGCCCACAGGGCAGCCATGGCCATGCGCCAAGGTTCCCGGGCCGCGGCATCACCGCCGGGCAGCAGCATCTGTTCCAGGCTGGCCAGCCGTTCAAAAGAACTCAGTCCCGCCAGCAGGATCTCCCCGCCCCAGACCGTATTGTCCGGGCCATAACCCGTGCCGTCAAGAATCACGGCAAACGTATCTTCATCAAGGCCGTGTTCAGCCATCACCGCCGCGGCATGGGCATGATGATGCTGCACCCGGTACAGAGGGCGGCCCAGGCTTTCGGCAAAACGCGTGCTCAAATAATCAGGATGCAGATCACAGGCAACGGCCTCGGCCTCAAACTCCAGCACCTGCTGCAGATGCCGCACACTCTCTTCAAAAAATTCCAGGGTTTCCACGGTGGAGAGATCCCCGATGTGCTGGCTCAGGTAGGCTGTCCTGCCCCGGGTCATGCAGAAGGTGTTCTTCAATTCCGCGCCGCAGGCAAGTACTGCAGGCAGATCCCGGTTGAGTGCCACGGAGCCTGGCACATAACCGCGGGAACGGCGGAGAGGCCGAGCCTTGCCCGCGATGACCCTGGACACCGAATCATCCGCCCGGGTAACGATATCCCGGTTATGGAGCAGAAAGAAATCAGCGATGCCGGCCAGTTTGTCAATTGCCTCCGCATTTGCCGTGCAGATCGGCTCATCACTGCGGTTGCCGCTGGTCATCACCAGCGCCGGCGGAGTCTCCTTCACCCGAAAAAGCAGATGATGAAAAGGGGTGTAGGGCAGCATCAGGCCGAGATGGAGAATGCCGGGCGCAACCGATGGGGCAAGGTTGCTGTCATCTCTTTTCGCCAGCAGCACGATGGGCCGCTGACAGGAACGCAGCAATTCTTTTTCCGGCAGGGATATGCTGCAGATTTTCATTGCCGCCTGCGCGTCCGCCACCATAACCGCCAGGGGCTTGCCGGGTCTTCTTTTCCTTTGCCGCAGCCTTTGCACCGCCTCCTCATTGCCCGCATCAACACTGAGATGAAAACCGCCGAGTCCGCGCATGGCCACCACCTTACCCTGGACCAGGGCGCGGCCCGCCTCCTGCAGAGGATCTTCACATTGCAGGAGACTGCCGTCAGCGTCATGCCAGCTCAGGCGTGGCCCACACTGCCAGCAGGCATTGGGCTGTGCGTGAAATCTGCGGTTAACCGGATCATGGTACTCCCCACTACAGTCAGGACACATGGGGAAAACCTTCATCGACGTATTCGGCCGGTCATAGGGAATCGACTCGACAATGGTGAAGCGCGGCCCGCAGTTGGTGCAGTTGATGAACGGATAGAGATAGCGGCGGTCATTTTTGCTGAACAGCTCAGCCAAACAGTCATCACAGACCGCGGCGTCGGGCGGGATCATGGTGCTCGCCGCACCTGACCGTTCACTTTCGAGGATGACAAAGCCGGGTTCACTGGGAAAAACATCGATGTTCGTCTGCTCAAACGAGTTGATGCTGGCAAGAGGCGGCACTTCCCCTTGCAGGCATTGCAGGAAGCTGTCCAGATGGGTCAGAGGCGGGGCCAGCCTGATCACCACCCCTTCGGCGCTGTTCACCACCGTGCCGGAGTAGCCGAAGCGGGACGCCAGTCGATGGACAAAAGGCCGAAAACCGACCCCCTGCACCACGCCCTGGATCTTTAACTCAACTCCCTGCTCATCCGAAACCGGCGACGAAGGGAAACGGCTCTCAGGTCTTGGCAGAACTGTCATAATTCGATTTAAACCCTCAGCCGTTACAGATAAATGAAATCAATCCCCCCCGGAGATTTCACATCAGTTCCGGCAGGGAAATTAATATGAATGACAAAAACCGTAAAACGTCACGGAAAAACCGGTGCGGCAAAATGACGCATCTTTTATATTAAATAACCTCAATCAAAAAGAAGTCAAGGGAAATAGGTAGTAATACGGATAAGAAAAAAGAGGATTATTCGCAAGTTTATCTTGCGGGCAATTGAAAATCCCTGGCCTGCTGATTTCAACTGCCGGCTAGTAGATCTTCTACCGCACTGATTACCTGCTCCGGGACCAGCTCATTCATGCAGCGCCGGTGGTCACATTCCCTTTTCAGACATGGACTGCATGGCAGGTCAAGGCGGACCACCTGATGCCGCTCGCCATATGGCCCTGTCCGCCAGGGGGCGGTGGAGCCGAAAACAGCCACCACCGGGGTGCCCACTGCCGCGGCAAGATGCATGGGGCCGGTGTCGGTGGAGATTACCAATGGGGCCAAGCGGTACAGGGCGGCCAAGGTCTTCAGGGTGGTCTCGCCGGCGAGATTCACCGCCGGGTGCTCCATGCGGCCGATAATATCGTCAATGACCTGTCTGTCCCCTTTGCCGCCGGTGAAAACCACCCGCCTGCCCTGGCCGGTGACCCAGTCGGCAACCCTGGCAAAGCCTGCGTTATCCCACAGCTTGGTGGGCCAGGTGGCCACGGGATTGATCGGGATAATCCTGGACGGATCAGCAATGCCCCGGGAGCGAAGCAGCGATTCCACCTGCCGGAAATGCTCCTGGCTGATGGGAAGATTAAACACCACCTCATCGGTTTTGATGCCAATGGCCGCAAGCAGCAGCAGTCCCCGATCCACGGCATGGATGTTCATGTCCACCGCCGGCACCCTTTCATTTAAAAAAATATAGCTGCATTCGGCATGCTCCATGCCGCGGCCGAACCCCACCTTGCGTTTGGCGCGGCTTGCAGCAACCAGCATGCCGCTTTTCAGCAGACCCTGGAAATCAATAAGCAGATCATAGCGGGTATCGCGCAGTTCCCGGATAAAGACCCGCACCTCCCTCCAGGCCTGCAGCCTGTTCGGGCCGCTCTTCAGGGCCTGTACCCAGCGCTTTCGCTTGGAAATCAGCACCCGGTCAAGTTCCGGATGACCGGCTATAATGTCAGCCGCCGCCTCCTCGATCAGCCAGGTGATATGGGCCTGGGGATAATGACGGCGCAGGCTGTGGAGGGCCGGCAGGGTATGGATGACGTCGCCGATGGCGCTTGTTTTGACAATAAGAATATGCACAGGTTGAAAAGTAGTGGAGTTGACACCGCTTGCGGGCATGAGTTGTGGAAAACGTTCCGGGGGCACCGGACTGCTCAAAGTAATTTTTTCCTATAACAGATCAGGGTCAGGGTGACAACCGGAAAGACCGACGGGCGGCAGTACACATGGATGGAAGGGGATGGAACAAGTTGTTTCCGTAATAACGATTGACGTTATTACCGTTTGACGTTATGCTTTTCCCATGATCCAGTCATTCAAATGCAAGGAAACGCAAAAGATATTCAGCGGCCGTTTCTCCGCCAAACTTCCGCAGGACATTCAACGTCTTGCCGCACGAAAACTGGAAATGGTTGACGGTGCGGGTGAACTCGACGACCTGAAATCGCCACCGGGCAATCGTCTTGAGGCTCTGACCGGTCAAAGGACAGGGCAACACAGTATCCGCATCAACGATCAGTGGCGCCTCTGCTTCATATGGCGCGACGGTAACGCCTTTGACATGGAGATTGTGGACTACCATTAAGGAGCAAATCATGAGCAAAAGAGATTTTCCCCCCATTCATCCCGGCGAAATCCTCAGAGAGGAGTTTCTTGCCCCCTTGGAGGTCAGTCAGTATCGGCTTGCCAAGGAAATCCATGTGCCTGCCCGACGTATCAATGAAATCGTTCTGGAAAAGCGCGGGATTTCGGCAGACACAGCGCTGCGTCTTGGCCGGTTTTTCGGAACCACCGCCCAATTCTGGATCAACCTGCAGGCCCGCTATGACCTTGAAAGGGCTCGCGACGCCATGGGCGACACATTGGAACAGGAAATAAAACCGTTCAACAAAGCAGCCTAAGCCAACAAGAAACGGAGGGGAGATGCCTCGCATTCCTGGTAATCCAGAAGTTCTGCTCCATAACAGCCTTGATGGTCATGAAAACAACACTATTCTCAGGTACATGAGCTTAGAGCAATTCAAGGTCTTACTCTCGAAGGGTTTGCATTTGACCAGGGCAGATAACTTTACAAAAGACGACCCTTTCGAAGGGGAATTTGCAGAGTTAGTTTATAACATCTGTGAACAACACAATTTCTTTTCTGAACAGGATGGTAAAAGAACACCGATGAAAGATTCCTCAAAAAAGGACGCCATGGGTATCAGAGAGTTATCCTATGTGAGCTGCTGGACGTTGAGCGATAATGAGAACGTGGCATTATGGCGACTTTATGGGAATATAGCTGTGCAAACTACAGTAACTGACCTGAAAGCGGCCATTGAATTTTTTTTGGCTTCTTCAAGGGAGAGAAACGCCAGGCTGATGAATGCCTTAAAAAAAGAGATGGTAAAAGTTGCGTATATCGATCACCGCACAACAGACGAGAAAATTTACCGGGACATGATCAAGACAAAACCCATAACCAAGCTTTTGCACTACAAGAACGTAGGATATCAATACGAAGGAGAAGTCAGGGTGATTTTTTATGGGGCTGAAGGATGCACAGGTGCAGCCAGGGAGTTAGGGCAAAAATGCTATCTGGGAATAAAACCGCAAGATTTTGTTCATAAAATTCTTATCTCTCCTTTTGCAGACAACTCTTTTTTCAGCCGGGTAAAAAACGAAATGGAACTTCACGGTCCGGAAATTCATAAAATGTCAAATCTGGTAGAGTGGTCCTCGCTCAAATTTCCTCCTGGCGCAGAAAAGACGGGCACAGAATTTGAAACCATCTGATTTCACTGAAATACTCGCGGCGGGCGAAGGGCTGCAAGTGGAGTTCGGGAAGCCCTCGACCGGCTGCAGGATTCGTTTTTCAACATGGTGTGTGCCTTTTTGAACACCGATGGCGGCACCATCTATCTCGGCATCACCGATGACGGCTGGATCGTTTCGCAGCTTCACCTGAAATTCATGAAAGACAGAACTGACTCACCTTCACACGCCGGGACTTTTCACGAACTATCTCCGCCCTTTTTGCTATCACCCCCGCTGTCGGGGTCGCCCCACAGCCAGCCCTGTTTCGGCTGTTTGCTTTCACTTCGGGCGTTATGGGCCAGCTGTTCATCCAGCCGCGCCAGACGCTTCGCCTTTGTCTCGCGGGCCAGACGCCATGCCTCCCTCGCCTCGCTCTGGCGTCTCTGTTCTTCCTGATACTCACGGTTCCGGGCCATTATGGCCTCGTGTTCGACCATCGCACGCTGATAGGCGCGTGCGCCGGCAACCGGCACAGCGGTCCATTCCATCCCGGCCGACTGCAGCAGCTCGTCGATAAACCTCCACCGGTAATGGGAGGCGCACTCCTTGATCAGCGGCAGATTCAGGGCTGCAAAGACCGGCAGCCATCGCTCGCCGACCGCGGTCTTGCGGCGGACCGCGAGCTGTGGATTGAATTGATACGAACCCTGGGAATGGCGTTTGAACAAACGGCGGTTATAGGCATAGTCCCGGTCCACCTCGTTGCGGGAAAGGACGCTTGAGATATGGGGGCGTTTGTTCCTATCGGGCCTGACGATATGGGCGGGCAGATGCGCCCAGGCCTTGAGGATGGTCTCGGTCTTGAAGCAACCGGCGTCCCTGCTCCATGAAATTCCATGCAGCTGCCTCTTGAACTGCGTCCACATGGTCTGCACCAGAAAGTACTCGCTCAGGTGGCGGTCGATGCGCACCAGCCGCTCGCCCACCATCAGATCAATACTGGCCGGGGCGATCAGTTCGTACAAGGCAGCGAACGGCCCCGCTGCGTACCTGGCGTCATGGAAGGCCTCGTTCATGGCCCAGTGCAGGGCGTTGCGTCCGTAATCATCGGTCTGGCTGGGATCGGCGCCCCGCTCCAGCAGCGCCTCCACCAGCGGCAGGTTACCGACGATACTTGCTGCCATCAGCGGGGTCTGGTTCATGGCATTGCGGTGGTCGAGGCCATGCCGCTCGCATTGGCGGAGAACATCCTTGATATTGCGGGCCGCGTAGGAGCTGAGATGCCTGGCGGCGATGGTCCGCTGCTGCGCCATAAAAAGGCTGGCGGCATTGTACCCTGCCGCATCGGAGGCCAGGCTGTTCGCCAGAAAAGGCGCATCGTAACAACAGGCATAGTCGTACAGCTGTTGCTTGGGCTTGATCCCCGCCGCCCGGTCGCGGAAGACCTTGATTAAGGTGCTCCGCAGATGCTCTTCGGCAAAGACCGCCCACGGCACCGGCGTCTCCTTGAGGATGATGGTGCGGATGGCCTCGGCCTGTTCGAGTTTGCCCTGCAGCTCCAGCTTGCGCGCCTCTTTCTGCCACTCCTCCAGGGTCGAGGTTTTGGCCGTCATCTCGACCTTTTCGCCGCCCCGCCGCGGATTCAAGAGAGCAAGCAGGTCATGGCCGGTGTCTGACTCCAGCCAGTAGACGTTTTTCATGGCCCGGGTCAGGGCCACATAGAGGGCATTGATAAAAAATTTATATATTTCCAATGATTTGTCTGTCTTGTCCTTGGCCCGTCGGTACGCTAATTCATCGGGCGCAAAGGCGGCCGGGCTGACGCCGGCGGCGATCTCGGCAAACTCGGCGCGGTGGTCGGAGACAAAACGGTAGAGGATGATGGTCTCATATTCCAAACCCTTGGCCTCGTGGATGGAAAAGATCAGCGGCGTCTGAAAAAAGCGGCGGGCCATGGCCTTGTCTTCGTCGCGGAGGACGATAATCGCGCAGCGAGTCGACCCCATGCTCTTCTGATTCAGCTCCCGCTTCACCGGGTCGGTGTCGGCCAGGACGGTGACGGTGCCGTCATCACACGCTACCGCCTGCACCAGAAAATTGCTCTCCCGGTCAATGGAGCCGAAGCGGCAATGCTTGATCTTCAACAAAGTGTTGGCGATGCGGGTGGCCTCGCGGCTGTTGCGGAAATTGGTCCGCAGCACCTTCACCTCCTGATGGGCCGCCAGATCCGGATCGTGCCAGAAGAGGGATTTGACCTTGGACCAGGAGAAGAAATTGGGATGGACGATCTGGTTGGAATCGCCGCAGAGCAGGAAGTTCCCCGGTCTCTTCAAAGTCTTCAGGATCAGGCTGAGCTGGACGGGGGTCATGTCCTGCACCTCGTCCACCACCACGAAATCAAAACGCGGCTCAGCCCACTCCAACCACTCCCCGGCCAAGAAATTGAGATCGACCAGGGACGTTGCACCAAGCCACTCCCGGTATTTCTCGAACAGATCGTAGGCCCTCTCCCGATCAACGCCGGTGAAGATTGATTGACGCACGCCCAGAGCAATATAGGACTCACGGTCGAGCGTGCCTGCAGGATCGGCGCCGATCACCCCCCGGATCTCCTCAAAGGCCTGATGGGCGTCGATGCCCTTGAACTGCTGACGCATCCGGCTGAACCAGGCGGCGAAATCCCGCCACGAGGCCTCCCGCCCCCTGGGCACGCGGATGCTCTCCATAAATTCCCAGAACGAGAAGAATGCCGCCTCCTGGCCGTCCCGCTCGAAACCGTGGCCGTAGTAAAGATTCCGCGCGCTCTGGGCCAGATAGGCGGAATGAGTGACGTAAAGGACCTCGCCCTCGATGTGTTTCATCTTTTCCAGGGTCAGGGCCGTCTTGCCGCTGCCGGCCGAGCCCACCAGGATCACCGGCGGCGGCAGACGATAGACCGCCTCCTGGGCATCGTCGAAGGAGATCATCTTGTCGAGGAAATGGATCTCCCGGCGCTCACGGTGAACATAGCGCACCGCTTCCGCCTCCCTGGCCAACTGGGCCGGGTCGATGGCGGTAAGCGTGTCGTCGTCCACCTGGGCTCCCCGCAGAAAACGGGACTTGGCGTAGTCGTGATTCTCGATCACTTCCAGCAGCAGGGCATAGACCTCATCGTTGTGACGGACGATGGTAAACAGCAGGCGGTTAGCATAGTCGAGCTTTGCCCGGTAAAATTTGCCATGGCTTATGTTTGCCAGTTTCTTGACCTCGGCGGTCTTGAAGTCGTCGCGCTCGATGGCGGCCACGATTTTTTTGTACTGACTCTTGCAGCGGGATGGGTTGATGCCGGAGTATTCGAGGATTTTCATGATGGTCTGGACAAATAATTTTCGTTAACGAAGGTTCGGCATATATTACACCTGGACGGTCAGTTCGGCAACTATGGCTTTTTTGAGGCTGGCGGCGGCGCGGTGTTGTTTGTCATCCAGAAGGAATCAACTGAAAAAAATCCAGGTTTCAGAACTGACCCCCTGTCCCTGGCTCTGCCCCCTCTCCAGTGGAAAACCACCCACCCCAGCTCACCACATTCAATCGATTTACTTGTCTTGCCCGGCAAATACGGTTACAATTTAGTATATTTTTTTCTTCATCGTCTGGTTGACAATGCTTATATCGTCCGTGCTGGCCCGCTTCTTGCAAAATTTCTACCTATCAAAAGATATCACATGGGAATAAGGCCAAAATTATGAAAAAAAAGCTGCTTGCCGCTGCAGTTCTCGGAGGAGTCATTCTTGTCAGCCTGGTGTTCTATTTTTTCCTGCGTCAACCCGCTTCCCACCGACCGTGGGAGTCCCCTGAAGAGGAACCGGAGAAACTAACCCTGGAATCGGCAGGGCAGATATGGGACTACTACGAGTCAATCGGCTATACCAGGTGTGGAATCGAAAACGCCAATTTTGAAGTGCCCCGGATTTACCTGGACACCATCTACAACAGTTTGGCGGACGACCAGCCCGTTGCCAGCAAAAAGAGCCTTTTCTACCGCACCATGCTGCCCCTGGTGCTCCGAGTCAATGAACAGATCAGCGCGGAAAGAAAATATCTGCAGGTCCTGGAGGAGCAGTACCGGGAAGGCCAGGAGCCCGCTGAGGAGGATCTTGCCTGGCTGGAGAATCTTGCCTGCCGTTACAAGGTCGTGAAGGAAGACGGGCCAGTGGACCTCACGGATGAATTTTTCAAAAAGATCTTCCTGCGGGTTGACACCATTCCCGTCTCCATAGCCCTGGGCCAGATGGCCTATGAAAGCGGTTATGCCACCTCACGCTTTGCCACGGAAGGCAATGCGCTCTTCGGCCAGTGGTGTTGGGGGGGAGAAGGCATGATGCCGGAAAATCAACGGGAAGACAGAGGGGATTACCGCATTGCCGACTATCCCACCCTGATTGATTCCATCAAGGCCTATGCCATGAACATCAACACCCATGATGCATACAGGAATTTCCGTCTGGCCAGGGCCGAGCAGCGCCGGGAGCAGAAGGACGATCTGGATGTCTACAGTTTGTTATCTACCCTGGAATTTTACTCGGAAAAGAGACAGGAATATGTGGACACCCTGCAGGGCATCATCGGCCATAACGAACTGACCATTTTCGACAGGGCAAAATTATCGCCGGGACGACCTGTCGTCCTGATGAAAGACTGATAAATCAGCAAGGAGAGAAATGAAAAATTCCCAGGCAACACCGGACTGTTATCATGAATTAGAAAGCTGCGGCAACAGTGACTTGACAATGTTTAACCAGCAAGATATGTTGAAAAACATGAACATGCAAACCTGTCCATATTGCAAGGAGAAAATCTACAGCAACGCGCTTGTGTGCCGTTACTGCAAACGTGACCTGCCTGATATGACAATGGCGCAGACGGGGTCGAGCAACTGGATACCTGCCCTGCTGGCTTCAGCGCTCATCGTCACCGGCACAGCATTTTTTGCCTACGAGTTCTTCAAGGAAAGACAGAACTGGGTGGACAGAGAATAACAATTACCGACTTTCCGCCCCAACCGACTATAAAATCGCCCGGTTTGCCCTCTCTGTTTGTCTGCTGATTTTATCGTTTCTCCCCGACCAGAAGACAAAACCCGGCCTTTTCATCAAGACCAGGTCGGGAATGTTCCATGTCGCGCAGTTCCTCCGGCGCCTGGAAAAGAGACGATCGGCTTTCCACCACTGCAAACCCTTCCTCCTGCAGCCGGGAGACCACCTGAAGCACCTGATAAAAGGATGCATGTCTGTAAAAAGGATGCCCCTTCTCCTTTTTGGCCTGCAAGGCCTTGCCCCATGCTCCGGCGGCCGGCACCATGCCCAGCACCAGATGCCCCCCCGGCCGCAGTAGGCGATGACATTCGCCCAGCACCTTCATGGGTTCCGCCAGGAAACAGAGGGTGAACAGGATAAAGACACTCCCTGCACTTTCTCCGGCAAAGGGCAACTGCTCGCCGATGGCCTGGACCACCTTGATGTTTCTTGTTTGGGCAAACTTAAGCGGCGCCAGGGCCGGATCAACCCCGATGGCAACCTGCAGAGCCTGGGCAAAACGGCCCGGCCCCACGCCCACCTCGATTTTCGGATCGTCCAGCGGGGTCTGCAGTTCCCTGACTGCCGCCAGTTCAATAGCAAACAGCAGGCTGTCCTCAAACCACTGATCATAGTCCTGAGCCTGGTCATGAAAGACCGCTGATCGCTCACGCCATGATAATTGCATCTTTCCCCTTCCTTTTCACCCGCCACTGTCAGCCGGCAAGCAGCTTTCTGACCCGCTGAGCCAGGGGCGGATGGCTGTAATGGAGAGCGATGTACCAGGGATGGGGATGGAGATTGGCCAGGTTGTCGCGGCCGAGTCTGGCCAGGGCACGGGCCAGGGCTTGGGGATGTTCGGTCAGTTCGGCAGCAAAACGGTCCGCCTCCCACTCATGCCGGCGGGAGGTAAAGCTGAAAAGAGGCTTGACGGGAAAGGCGGCAAGAGCACCGCAGAAGCCGATCAGCAGCATTTTGACGTATAGGGTGGGCTCATTTATGTGAAAGATTGCCGCCAGTGTATCACTCTGCAGGAACCACCAGGCCAGATAGAGAGCGACAAAGGATACGCACTCCATCACCACCAGCCTTTTCAGGATATGCTTTTTCTTCCAGTGACCGGCCTCATGGGCCAGAATACCCAGGATTTCCTCTTCACTGCTTTTTTCCAGCAGGGTATCAAACAGCACAATCCGCTTCACATGGCCGATGCCGCTGAAATAGGCATTGCCGTGGCCGCTTCTCCTGGAGGCATCCATGGTAAAGACCCTGGAGACGGACAGCCCTGCCCTGGCCAGCAGGTGCTTAATCTTTTCCTCAAGACTTTTATCGGCTATGGGAGTAAATTTGTTAAACAGCGGCTCGATGACATAGGGCGAGATATAGAGCATGAATACTTTAAAAAAGAGCATGAAGAGCCACAGCAGAATCCACCAGTAGTTCGGCACGGCGGCAATGATCAGGAAGGCCACCCACAGCAGGAGACCGGTGAGAATGGTGGTGAGCAGCAACCCCTTGGCCGCATCCGCCAGCCACAGGGCAAATGTCTGCCGGTTGAACCCGTATTTTTCCTCAATGACAAAGGTGTTGTATAGATCAAAGGGGATCTGCACGAGAAAGCTGCCATAGGAGAGAAACAGAAAAAAACAGATCCCGGTCACGGCAAAAGGCCATCCCAGGTCTGTCAGCCATGAGTTATACCAGTTCAACACACCGCCGAAGATCAAGACAATGGTGATGACAAAATCAAGGGCGGACGACAGCAGATCAATGCGGCCATGATCAATGGTGTAGTCCCGCATGCGGGCAAGGGTCCGGTCATCGACAAAACCGGTAAAGCCTTCCGGCACCCGGTGACCATACTGCCGGATATGAGCCAGGTTGACCAAAGCGACAATATTTTCTATACCTTTAATAAGAACAAAGATAACAAGGATGAGAAGCTGCGGGGATTTCATAGAGTTGTATGCCGTGCAGACCGATTGCAATCCATTTATTTAAAATCGATAATCATTGACCAGATCTTCATCTAACCAGCATGACACCAGAAAGTAAAGACAAACCTGCCCCGGAGCCCCTGTCCTGCTTCAGGTATTCCATCGGCAACAAGACTGAGTTCACCCTCACCTTTGAGCTGGTGCCGAGCCGGGGCGGTAGAAACAGACAGATTGACCGGACCCTGGGCCTGGCACGCGATCTGGCCAGAGACGGCAGGATCCAGGCGGTAAGCATCACCGATAATGCCGGCGGCCATCCCGCTCTGTCGCCTGACGTGATGGGACTTGAAATACTGGACATGGGTCTTGATGTCATCAGCCATTTTTCCTGCAAGGATAAAAACCGCAACGAGATGGAGAGCCAGATCTTCGGCTGGGACCGGCTCAGCCTGCACAATCTGCTGGTCATCTCCGGAGATTACCCGAAACGGGGTTACAGGGGCCATCCCAAGCCTGTTTTCGATCTGGACAGTGTCCATGTGGTGGATATGCTTAATCTGATGAACAAGGGGCATTATCTCAATCAACCGAGTTTTGCCACCTCTTTTTTCAAGGGGGTTGCCGTCTCACCGTTTAAGCTGACCGAGGCGGAGCAGCTCATGCAATACTATAAACTGCACCGCAAAATCGCTGCCGGCGCCGATTATGTCATCACCCAGCTCGGCTTTGACGCCCGAAAATTTCATGAGGTTCTCCTCTATATGCGGCAGCATGAACTCAATGTGCCGATGCTCGGCAGTGTGTTCATCCCCAGCATGCCCTTGGCCGATATCATGCACAGAGGAAGCGTTCCCGGCTGCATCATCCCCGAGCCGCTGTACAAACAGATGCAACAGGAGGCGAACTCAGCGGACAAGGGCAAGAAGGCACGTCTGACCAGGGCGGCAAAACTGCTGGCGGTGCTGAAGGACATGGGTTATGACGGAGCCCATATCGGCGGCCCGGGCCTTAGTATGGCGGACTTTGACTTCATGCTCAGCACCATGGAAACATATCAATCCCATGCTGAGGATCTCATCAGTGAGCTGAGCTTCTGGCCGGAGGAGGGATTTTACCTTTACCGCAAGGACCGCAAAACCGGGCTCAATCTGGAAGAAACCAAGACTTGCGCACAGGGATATGAAAAGCTGCGGCCCATCTATACCGTGTCACGCCTGGCCCACAACCTGGCGTTTGATCCGAAAAGCCCGTTTTACAAAGCCAGCCGCAAGAGCTGTCTGGCCCTGCATGATTCTCTGTTCAGCCGTCCATTTTACGCCGTTGAACACATCACGAAATTTCTCATGTTCGACTGCCAGGACTGCGGCGACTGCACGCTCTCCTCACTTGCCTATCTCTGCCCGCAATCAGGCTGCGCCAAATATATGCTGAACGGCCCCTGCGGCGGCAGCCGCGACGGATGGTGCGAGGTCTATCCGGGCAAGAGGCGCTGCATCTATGTCAAAACCTATGAACGTCTTGCCTCGGCAAGCGGCCTGGAAAAATTCAAAAACGGCTTTGAACCGCCCCGCAACTGGCTGCTCAACAACAGCTCATCCTGGCTCAACTTCTACCTGGGTCTGGACAACAGAAAGAACAAACCCGATGTCTGATTGCCGTCCCTGTTTTCAGGAGAACAGACAGTCGAAGCAACAGATTTTTTTTGCTTCACTTCTTCATTCCGTCTGATCGGAAAAATATTATTTGGTGGCTTCGTGAACCTTTTCCTTGACCGAATTAAAGGTTTTGTCAACCTCCTTGCCGGCCTTTTCCGCGGTCCCTTCCTCGCTGCAGGCAACCAGAGCCATGGTTAAGGAAATTAAAGCGCCAATCACGACCATTTTTTTAAAAAATGATTTCATTAACTGTTCTCCTTGCGGGATAAATGGATTAAATTAAAAAAATCACCACAGAGAGCACAGTGCCCACAGAGTTAACCAACTGTAATAAATGATATTTCCATATGATCTCTGTGTGCTCTGTGGTAAAAAAAGTCTTTTTACAAATTTCTGAATCCTTACTCCTGAATGCCAACGAGGAGGATCAGGATGGCAACGCACAAACACAACTCTTGATAGCGCAAATATGTTCAGCGACATGATTCATGCCCTGCGGCAAAACCAGCTGCCTGAAGAACCCCCTCTCAAAGCAAGACTGCGGGCCGCAATAGTAAAAAAAATGGCTATCCTCAGACAGCCCTATCTGTTCTGGCCCCAGGATACGAAAATCAACCCTCCGGCCCGCCATCTGCTCTGGGCCGCCGTCCTGCTGCAGGACAAGGAAAATTTCGAACTGGCCGGCGATATTCTTGTCACGGAAATACTTGAATCAGCAGCCGCCCGGCACCTGTCGGATCCGGTAGCCCACCGCCCACAACTCATCAGTGAACAGCTTGACGAGCTGATCAGCATAGTGAGCGATGGCAAGCTCAAAACGCAGCTGCTTGAGCAAATCTCTTTTCTCCACCAGGTCACTCATCACTGACCTGTGAGTTATCCTCAACCTGCCGGGCGCACTTGACACAGTAAGCGTGCCGTATTTCCACCCCGGTTTTACGGCGCAGATACTGTTCCAGGCTGATCCATTCACCTTCACCAGGCTCTTTGCCGGCATCATCTCTGATCTTTTTGCAGACCGCGCAAACCGGCAGAATTTTTTCAAAATATCTGACCTTCTTACGCAAATCCTCTTTTTTCAGGGCACTCTGCACGCGAAGCAACAGCTCTTCCATATCGCAGGGCTTCACCAGATAATCATCCGCCCCCAGTCGCAGGGCATCAATAGCCGAAGTAAGATCGGCGTAGCCGGTGATCAGACAGACCGCCATATCCGGATTGATCGCTCTGGCGCCTTTCAGCAGGTCAATGCCGCTCATGCCGTCCATGAGCAGGTCACTGAGCAGCAGATTGTAGGAACCATGCTGCAGCTTGGCGAGTCCCTCCTCGCCGCTTTCGGCCGTGTCCACGTCATATCCATGATTACCCAGGCCCCAGCTCAGGGTTCTCAGAATAATTTTCTCGTCATCAACAATAAGAATTCTTTTCTTCTGCATCGTTTCCGCCGGGAAAAGAGAAATTTACTGCAAAATGCAGCGAGCCGGGTCTGCCTCGCTGTCCGAGAGATTGCCTAACTCGGGCAGGATCAGGAAGGCTTCATTCATCTGACAGCCGCCCGGCCGCTTCCCTGCCAGCCCGCCTGTCTGATCTGTTTGACAAATTTCTCGGCAATCTCCCACTTGTTCAAAGGACTGATCAGATACAGGCCATCGACAAAGGGGGCAAGATCCGCCACCAGCTTTTCCGTGAATTCCATGGCCGCCTTACGCTGATCGGCTACATCTTCATAACTCCACAATTTTTTGCGAATCTCCGCCGGAATGGATATGCCGGGCACCTCATTATGGAGGAAATCGGCGTTCCGAGCGGAGATCAAAGGAAAAATTCCAGGAAAGATCAGCAGGTTCAGGTGGCTGGTCCGCTCCACCATGGCCTCCACCTCATTCTTGGTAAACAGGGGCTGGGTCATGACAAAATGGGCTCCCTGGGCTGCCTTGCGTTCAAGCCGGGTAATCTGCAGGGTCGGATTGGCATTGTTGAAACTGAAGGCTGCGCCGATGGAAAATCGCGTAGGCAATTTGACCGAGCGTCCGGCCATATTCAGTCCCTGGTTGAACTGACTGATCATGCGGATCAGCCCAAGGGAATTGACATCAAAAACGCCGCTGACGCCGGGCTGATCCGTCAGACTGGCAGAATCGCCTGTCACTGCCAGGATGGCCTCAATCCCCAGGATATGAGCGGCCATGATGTGGGCCTGCAGGCCGAGGGCATTCTGATCCCGACAGGTCTGATGCATCACCACCTGGACACCGGCCTCTTCGCGGATACGATGGGCCAGGGCGATATTGCCGGCCCGCAGGATGGCCAGGGGATTCTCACCCAGGGTGACGGCATCCACCCCGCTTGCGGCAAGTGAGCGGGCGCCGACCAGTACATTGTCGATATCAAGATGGGTGGGCGGGTCAAGCTCGACCAGCACGGGCAGTCTGCCCGGTTGCAAATTGTCCAGAAAGGCGCCCCGGCCGATCTTTTTCATGGCAGCAGGCGCCGCAGCGGCGGTTTCCTGGGGAGACGCGGAAACCGTGACGGAGCTTAGCCCTTTTTTATGACGCAGTTTCAGTGTTTTCCTGAACTCATGGATATGGGCCGGGGTGGTCCCGCAGCAGCCGCCGATGAGGCGCACCCCCATTTTCAGCATCTCCGCCGCCCGTCTGGCCATATAGGATGGCTGGGCAGGATAGACCATACGATGGCCCATGACCTCGGGCAGGCCGGCATTGGGAAAGGCTGAAAGCGGCACATGCTCTTCAGCCAGGGGCAGGAGATGGCCAATGGCCATTGACATGGCGTCCACCCCCCGGCCGCAGTTGGTGCCCACCACCATCGCCCCGGCCGACAGGGCGGCCCTGGCGCAGGTCAGGGCATCGACACCACGGGCCGTCCCACCCTGGGAGGGATAGACCATCTGGGCGACAATGGGCAGACCGCTGCCCACCTGGCGTGCGGTCTCAATGGCCAGCAGGATCTCTTCCAGATGGGTGAATGTTTCAAGAATCAGCAGATCTACCCCACCTTCCACCAGGGCGCTGATCTGGGCGGCAAAAGATGCCTTGATATCGTCCAGGGTGATCTCCCCGGAAATCATGGGGAATTCCACCCCGGTTGGCCCCACAGAGCCCGCCACATAAACCTCATGGCCGGCAGCCTTGACCGCCAGCCGGGCCCCGGCCAGATTGATTTCACCAACCTGCTCTTCCTTGCCCGCCTTCTGCAGTTTGAAACTGTTGGCCCCGAAGGTGTTTGTTTCAATCAGCTGACTGCCGGCACGAATATATTCCTCGTGGACCGAATAGATCAACTCGGGATTTTTCAGATTAAGCAGGTCGATATTTCTGCCGAAATCAATCCCCTTCTCATAGAGATAGGTGCCGAAGGCGCCGTCCCCAAGGATGACATGTTCCTTAATATAATCAGCAAATTTAATTTTCATCGGCGGCTCGAGATTAATGGTAGTGACTATTTTTCCAATATGTGACTCACTTTAACAGAGAATAAAGCCGGAGTAAATAAAAGCAAAGAGAAACATCGCAGTCATATGGCCCTCTGACCAATAAAAATATAAATTCTCGCTCTTTCCAAAAGCAAGAAAGAGTATAATATTTGTTAAAAATGAGGACCAAGGGCATCCGGCGCCTGCCGGTGGTAAACGACGAGGGCGGCCTTGAAGGAATTCTCGCCATTGACGATGTTCTTGAACTTCTTTCCGAAGAGCTGTCATTGCTTGCCAAAGCGGCAATCCGCGGCCAGGAGCAGGAAATTAAACTGAGACCATAGGGAGGCAACCATGAAGAATGCCCTTTTTTATCATACCGCTGAGGATAACGAGGTGATCTGCGATCTCTGCAATCACCATTGTCACATCAGAGAAGGGGGACGGGGAATCTGCGGGGTCAGGGAAAACCGGAACGGTACCCTCTTCAGTCTCATCTACGGCAGACTGGTATCGCAAAACATTGATCCCATCGAAAAAAAACCGATGTTTCATGTTCTGCCCGGCTCTTCGTCCTATTCCATAGCCACCGTGGGCTGCAACTTCCGCTGCCTGCACTGCCAGAACTACCAGATATCCCAGTACCCCCGCATGCAGGGCGGGGCGATCATCGGCCAGCCGGCCAATCCCAAAGACGTGGTTGAGGATGCCGCGGCAAATGGCTGCCGGAGTATCAGCTATACCTACGTGGAACCCACCATCTTCTATGAATTTGCCTATGACTGCTGCGTGCTGGCCCGCGAGAGGGGTATCAGGAATATCTTTGTCAGCAACGGTTATATGTCACCGGATGTCACCCGTCATCTGGCGCCGGTACTGGACGGCATCAACATCGACGTCAAGGCCTTTACCGAAAGTTTCTATAAAAAGGTATGCAAGGCGCGTCTGCAGCCTGTGCTGGACAATGTGCGTCTCATGCGAGAACTGGGCGTCTGGGTGGAGGTGACAACCCTGATCATCCCGGGCCTGAACGATTCCGGCCAGGAACTGCGGGAGGTGGCCCGCTTTCTCAAAAGCGTGGATCCTGCCATTCCCTGGCACGTGACCGCCTTTTACCCGACCTTTCAGATGATGGACAGGGACCGCACACCGGCGAGCACCCTGCGCAGGGCCAGAGAAATCGGCCTGGAGGAGGGGTTGCGCTTTGTCTATGAGGGAAATATCCCCGGAGAAGGGGGAGAGAACACCTATTGCCCCTCCTGCCGCATGGAACTGATCACCCGCTACGGCTTCAGCATCAGAAAGAACAACATGGTCGACGGAAAGTGTCCTGCCTGCAAGGAAAAAATTGAGGGGATCTGGAAGTAGGCCACCTCCAGTCCCCTCTAAAAACTTACCACAATGAGCACAGAGTTCACTCACTGAAATAAAAAAATCCTCGGGGATCTCTGTGTGCTCTGTGGTGAAAAAAGATTTTCAGACGCGGATTCCAGCCCGCTTTCGCTTAATGCACCGGCGATGTCAGCCAGCCGGCAGTCCAGCCTTCCTTGCCGTCCTGGGCTTTGACTCTAAGCCACTTGTCCTGTTTCTCCAGAACGGATAAACGGTCACCGCCTTTGGCGGAGAAGACAACGGAAAAATTTTCTCCGGGGCCGCTGCGGACATTCAGGGACTCAGGCACGACCACAACCATTTCACCGGAGGATGCCCCGGCAGGGGCCTGATAGGATGTTGCCGGAGCAGGGGCGGGAGCGGCAGCCGGCTGGGCCCCGTAATGATAATAGGTCTGAGGGGTTTTGGTGACGATGAAATCCACTGCCTTCTGGATGCAGATCCTCAGCGCCTTTTCCGTCGGGGTGTTCTTCCAGCCGGAAAGACCGCCCACCAGGGCACCGGAACCGCCATAACCGCCTAACAGTCCGCCAAGATTAACATCGGTGGCCTCTCCTTCAACACTGGTGGCGGCAAGAACGCGGGAGGTCTTTGAATCGATGATGCGCATGTCGATGGCCATATGGGACTTTTGAAAGCCGCCCAGCAGACCGCCGATAATCCCGGCGGCTCCGCCGCCCAGTCCACCGCTGGCACCGGAAGCGGCGCCTTCAAATTCCGTAACCGCGGCAACGACCATCAGTTCAGCGCCCTCGATCTGGCCGATCTCGGCGGCAGTATCCGCCCGCACCCTGCCGGAGGCCCCCAGGTCCTGTTCGGTCAGCACATCTTCCAGAGCCGCACGTTCCAGAACAATAAAGCGGTTGGTGTTGAACAGGGCGGTGGTCAGCTGATCAGCCATGCCGTCACCAACGCCGCCGGTCCACCAGCCTTTACCCGTTTTATCCTTGAAGCGTGCCACGGCAATCCTGGCCTTGGGCCCGTTATAGGCTTCCGCCTGGGCCTGGCCGATATCCGGACCACCCTGTCCGGACGTCACCGTGGCAGTGGTGCCGGGTGTTACACAACCGGCAAGCGATAGCATTGAAGCAAGAAAAACAAGACACACTGCCAAACTGAGCTGCAATTTCATCATCTGGCCCCCTCATAAAATAAAAGAAAAAAGAACATCACCCCAAAACAACTCAAAATTAATAATACATTTTGCTTTCTTTTTCTATTAATTTGCTTCATTTGTAAAGGATTTTGCGATCAAATCTGTTATAATTTTTTCTAGCGTGGTGCTGTTGTTCGGATATCTTTTGACATAAAGGGAACGGCAAATGAAGCTGAATCAGATTGAAACCGGGAGCGTAATTGGCGGATTCCAGCTGGAAAAGGAATTAGGCAGGGGCGGCATGGGCGTTGTCTACAAGGCCCATGAACTTTCCCTGAACAGAATGGTTGCCTTGAAAATTCTCTCTGAAAGGCTGTCCGGCGATGATGAATTCATTAAACGGTTCAAGAGAGAGGCAAAGGTTGTCGCCGCCCTCAGCCATCCGCATATTGTCAATATCCTTTCCTATGGCGA
Organism: Pseudomonadota bacterium; assembly: GCA_018816555.1. GTDB lineage: Bacteria > Desulfobacterota > Desulfobulbia > Desulfobulbales > SURF-16 > SURF-16. The sequence continues at coordinate 117,914 of JAHIVT010000086.1, read as the reverse complement.
GGAGAACGGGCTTTACTATTTTGCCATGGAATATGTCAAAGGCACGGACCTCGGCCAGATCCTCAAGGAAAGGAAATCCATCCCCCTGGAGGAGGCCCTGCCCATTGCCCTGCAGATCGCCGATGCCCTTGAAGAGGCGGCAACCAAGGGCGTGGTGCACCGCGACCTGAAACCATCCAACATCATGATTGATTCCGTGGGCAGGATCAAGATCACTGATTACGGCATTGCCTACTTTCAGGATGGCGACGCCAAACTCACCCAGACCGGTCTGTACATGGGGACCCCGGAATACTCCTCGCCGGAGCAGGCCAGCGGCGCGAAACTGGATATCCGCAGCGATATTTATTCCCTGGGAGCCCTGCTCTACAAAATGGTGTCCGGCGAACCGCCTGTCACCGGCGAATCACCCCTGGCCGTGGTGGCAAAAATCATCACCGAGCCCATCAGGCCCATCGCCACGGTCAATCCTTCCCTGCCCAAACCGGTCTGCGAGATGATCGACAAACTGACGGCCAAGGATGTCAACCAGCGCTTCCAGACACCGTCCGAGGTGACGGATGCCATTGTTTCCTGTATGGATCAACTGCATATTGTACCGCCCGTAACCGGCAGAATCCCGACCTCCCGGCCCATACCCATACCAGTGCCTCCGCCCCCTGTTCCTGAACAAAAGGAAAAGGGCAACCGCACCAAAATGCTGGCCATGGCTGCCGGCATCATCATCGCCATCCTGCTGTCCATGTGGACGGTGGACGCCTTGCTTCACCGGATGAAAAAAGAAAAATCAGCCGAGGAAACCCTGGTTTCCCCGGCCCAGGAAATGACGGTTAAGGAAAAAAGCAGCGAGGAGCAGCTCCCTGCGGCAACCGCAACCATGCCTGCTCAGGAAACTCCAACGGTAACAACCGACCTGTCACCTGCCGGACAAGCACCGGAGGCCACCCCCCCGGCGTCTGTACCCGCAACTTTACCTGCGGCGGGACAAACCGCTCAACGGGCTCCTGTTGACCGGCAGGAGAGAGAGAGTTCATCCGCCATTGCTCCCCCCCCTGCTGTCGTTGCCGAACCTCCTGTACGGACAGCCAAGGTGGAGAAAAAGGCCGCACTGCCCACCATTCCGGTGGTGCTGACCATTGTCTCAGGCGACGAAACCCTGGCTCCCTTTGTCCAGAACCATATCGAAGCCGCCCTGACGAACAGCGGCCTGCATGTCACGTCTGTTGCTGAAATTCCGGTGCTCATGGAAAAGATGCAGGTGGGCAGCCTGCCCATCTCCTGGTATGACATCAAACGGCTGGTGCCCAGCCAGTCCGCCAATATTGTGCTCATCTCCCAGGTCCAGCAGACCGGCTCCATGCCCCTGCAGTATTACGGCAGGTCGCAGACCTTAACCACCGTGTCGTTTACGGTGCGGGCCGTTGACATGGAAACCGGCGCAACGGCCGGCCCCCCGACATCGGGCACCGCCAAGTTCACCCCCCTCAACATGGACGAGGAGTTGCGCAAGGCGGTTAACTCAAGCGTGGGCAACATGGGTCAGTCCATCAAAGAGTACTGGCAGCAGAAGCTGAAAAGTGGCGCGCCAAGGGGATAGGTAGCTCAAGAAAATGTTTCAGACCTTGCTGTCGCTGGCGCTTCTTTTCGCCGCTGTTTATGTCTGTTTCGGGGCCACGTTGTTCGTCAACCAGTCACGCTTCATCTATTTTCCGGACCCCACCATTTTCTCCACCCCGGAAAAACTGGGCCTCAAGTACCGGTCTGTCACCTTTGCCACAGCTGACAATGTCAACCTGGACGCCTGGTTCATCCCGGCAGCCGAGGCCAAGGGCGTCATCCTCTTCTGCCACGGCAATGCCGGCAATATCTCCCACCGCCTGGAGACCATTGACATCTTCCACCGGCTGGGCTATTCCACCTTTATTTTTGATTACCGGGGTTACGGAAAAAGCGAGGGAACACCGTCTGAAGCAGGCACCTACCTCGATGTTGAGGCGGCCTGGGACTATCTGGTCAGCAGGGAAAAAATCACTCCCTCGCAGATCATCGTTTTCGGCCGGTCCCTGGGCGGGGCCATAGCCGCCAGGTTGTGCAGCAGAAAAGAGCCACGGGCCTGCATCCTCGAATCCACCTTTACCTCGGCTAAAGACATGGCCGCGGCCATGTACCCTTTTTTCCCGGGCCGTCTGCTCTGCCGGTTTCAATACAACACCGAGACAGCTGTCAGCAAAATAAGATGCCCCCTGCTCATTATTCACAGCCCTGATGATGACATTGTCCCCTTCAGTCACGGACGCAGACTCTTTGCCGCAGCCCATGCACCGAAAACATTTCTGCAGATCAGCGGCAACCACAATGCAGGCTTTCTCCTTTCCGCCGTCAGATACAAAAATGGTCTGGAGGATTTCCTGGACAAAATCGGGACAGAAAAGTAGGAGTAAGGCAAGTGGCAAAAGTGTAGGGCTGATAAACTGGCCAGTTTCGTAGGGGCGGTTCGCGAACTGCCCCTACGGCGTGCCCTTTTCTCTTTGCGGATGATAATCTCCTGATTTATCGTCACGAAAAGTCGATGCCAGGACTTGTTACGAATCCAGCAATTTTCTGTTATTACGAAGACATCACTAATTGAAGAGTTACACCATGAAATCACTGCAGGATCTCGTCGTAGAACATCCCCATCTTGTCGTCGCCCATCGCGGCGCCTCCGGTACGGCGCCGGAAAACACCCTGACCGCCATAGGTCTCGCTCTCGAAGTCGGAGCCCTGATGCTTGAGATCGATGTACAGATCACCACGGATGATCAGATAGTTGTCTTCCACGATGAAACCCTGGAGCGGACCACCGACGGTCATGGCGAGATCTGCAGTTTCTCCTATGAAGAGCTTAAAAAGCTGGATGCCGGTGCCTGGTTTGCCTACCGATTCCGTGGCGAAAAGATCCCCCTGCTTGATGACGTTTTCCAGTTGATCAGGGGCAAGGCGTGCATCAATGTGGAGATCAAACCGCCGGCAGCCGGTGAAGACTGGCGGAAACGCATCAAACTCATTACCGAGGCGACCACCAGTGCCGCAATGACGCCGTTTACCCTGTTCTCCTCTTTTCATCATGACTCGCTGAGGCACCTCAACTCGCTTGAACAGGGATTTCATACCGCCGCCCTGCTGCCGCCGGAAGACGCGAGGTTGCCCTCGCTTGTGCTGCAGGACACCGGCTGCCAGGCCTTTGTCTGTTCCCTCGAACAGCTGACCCCGGAGCTTGGAGCTGATATTGCCGCACATGGCATCTTTGCCGGGGTGTATACCATCAACACGTTGCAGGACGCGGAACTTGCCATGCAGCGCCATGCCAGGGGCCTGGTGACGGATTTTCCTGAACGAATTCTTGACTATCTGCACGCACTGAAACAGTGATTCTTGACATTCCAGTCGGCAACGGCACTATAAGCAAGCCATGAAAATCAACCGAGAGACTCTCTCCTGGGCCTTCTACGACTGGGCCAATTCCGCCTTTGCCACCAGCATCATGGCCGGATTCTTCCCCATCTTCTTCAAACAGTACTGGTGCAGCGATGTTGCGGTTTCCACCAGCACCTTCCGGCTGGGACTGGCCAACTCCGCCGGCAGCCTGGTCGTCATCTTTCTTGCCCCCATACTGGGCGCCATGGCGGATCAGGCCGGGGCAAAAAAGAAATTCCTGTTTTTTTTCGCAGCCCTTGGCGTGGTGATGAGCGCCGGGCTGTCCACGGTGGGTCAAGGCGCCTGGCTTGTGGCCTCCCTTTTCTACATCTTCGCCATCATCGGTTTTTCCGGGGGCAACGTGTTCTACGACTCTCTCTTGGTCAATGTGGCATCCCCTGCCACCTCGGACAGGATTTCGGCCCTGGGCTTCAGCCTGGGTTATCTCGGCGGCGGCCTGCTCTTTGCCGTCAATGTGATAATGACCTTAAAGCCCGCCCTCTTCGGCCTGGCCGATGCCGCCCAGGCGGTGCGCCTCTCCTTTCTCACCGTGGGCATCTGGTGGGCGATTTTTTCCCTGCCGATCCTGCTGTGGGTCAAGGAACCCGCTCCACCCGCCGCCCAAGCCCGACAGGGTATGGTTACCGCCGGCTTCCGGCAACTTTTCACTACCTTTAAAGAGATACGCAAACTACGGGTGGTCCTGGTTTTTCTTGCCGGCTACTGGCTTTATATTGACGCACTCGACACCATTATCCGCATGGCGGTTGATTACGGCCTGGCCCTTGGTTTTGCTTCCAACAGCCTGATAGTGGCCCTGCTCATCACCCAGTTTGTCGGCTTTCCCGCCGCCCTGATCTTCGGCAGACTGGGGGAAAAAATGGGCACCAAAAGGGCTATTCTACTGGGCATTGCCATCTACCTGCTGGTAACAGTATGGGCCATGTCCATGGAGACGGTCAGGGAATTTTATCTGATGGCCGTGGCCATCGGCCTTGTGCAGGGCGGGGTGCAGTCCCTCAGCCGCTCGCTCTATTCACGACTCATTCCAGCAAACAAATCTTCGGAATTTTTCGGCTTCTACAACATGCTCGGCAAGTTTGCCGCGGTGATCGGCCCGCTGCTCATGGGCCTGGTCGCTATGTTCACCGGCAGTCCCCGGCTGTCCCTGCTGGCCATCATCGGCCTGTTTGTCAGCGGCGCAATTTTTCTCTGCTTTGTCAACGAGGAAGAGGGGGCCAGACTGGCCAGGCAACTGGAATAGATACGTGCCGCATTGACAGAAAGCGATCGCAGACATCCCGGCGCAATACCTTCACGCGGACCGGTGCAGCTCACCCCGCACAGCCCTGACCAGTTTCTCCAGGGTATAGGGTTTTCGCAGGTATTGGCCGGCGCCCAGCTGCTGGGCCTCACGCACCCGGTCCGTTTCGGAATAACCGCTGGCGATGATGGCCTTCTGCCGGGGCCTGATGCGAAGCACCGCCTTATAGGTGTCAAGACCGTCCATGCCAGGCTCCATGATCATATCCAACACCAGCAGATCAAACTCCCGATCGGCCAGCAGGGTAACCGCTTCATCGCCACTGTCCACAGATTCCACCTGGTAACCCATCTGCGCCAGCATCTGGGTGGCCAGTTCCCGCTGTTCGCTCACATCATCGACGATCAAAATCGATTCACCTGTTCCCCGGTATTCCTCAACGGCAAACAGCTTCTCGGCCTTGCCCTTGAGCAGCTCGCGGGATACGGGAAAATAGAGGATAAAGTCCGCCCCCTTATCCCGGCTTGACCGGACATCGATATAACCATGGTGATCCTTCACCGTGCCCCACACCACCGCCAGACCAAGCCCTGTTCCACTGCGGCCCATGACCTTTTTGGTGTAAAATGGCTCGAAAATCCTTTGCCGGTCCTCAGGGGATATGCCATGGCCGGTATCCGCGACGGTCAGCCTCACATAATCACCTTCCTGCACATCATCATATCCCTGCACCGGCTTGTCCACATACCTGTTCTCCGTGGTGATGCGGATTTCTCCACCGCCGGGCATGGACTCATAGGCATTCACCACCAGATTCATAATGGTTTTGGTCAGATGCACCGGGGAGCCGGAGATATTCAGCAGCTCTTCCTCAAGCTGCAGCTCAAGCCGAACATGCTCATGCAGGGCCTTCAAATTCTGGAACTCCGGAGACTGCACAAATTCCCTGATCGTGGCATTGAGGTTAATAACCTCGGTCACCGAAACACCCCTCCGCGCCAGGGTCAGCAGATCATTGACAATTGCCGCTGCCTTTTCCCCTGATTTTTTTATGATAAGGACCGTCTTTCTGATCGGGCTGTCGTCCGGCAGGCTCAGCAGCAACAGATCCGGATAACTGACCAGCCCTGAAAGTATGTTATTGAGATCATGGGCCACTCCGCCGGCCAGGGTGCCGATGGCCTCCATCTTTTCCGCCCGGCGCAGCTTCTCCTCAAGTTCCTTCTGATTGGAGACATCCTTCATGGAACCGGTCATGCTGACCACTCTGCCGTTCTCATCCCGCTGCAGGGTGCTGTGGTCAACCACAAATTTCCTGGCGCCGTTTTTACACCTCACGCCATACTCCAGCGCCATCTTTGCCTCACTCCCTCCCAAGGCCTGCAGTCTCTTTTTATGAACGGCCTCCACATCTTCCCGGCAGATAACAGTTTCAAGAAACCCTTTCCGCCCCATCAGTTCATCGGGGCTATAGCCGAGAATATCCCCGCAATTGGGCGAAACATAGGTCAACGTCTCTTCGCTTACCTGATATTCGTAGATGATGTCCGAGGTGGCATCAGCCACCAACTTGTATTTCCGCTCGCTCTCCATGGTGGCTGCTTCGGCATTTTTCAGGGTGGTCAGGTCATTGCCGATACTCTGGATCTCAAGAAAATTGCCACCCGCGTCGACAATGGGCTCATTGGTCCATGATATCCATACCCGTTCACCGGATTTCCGCATATTCTGGTTGATATTATTCATGTACTTCAGGGGATTGACCAGAATGTCATCTATCATGTACCGGAGGTCCCGGCCGGTGCTCTCCGCCTCGGGGACAATAGTTCCCATGACGTTTCTGCCGACAATCTCCTCACGGGTAAAGCCGAAAAACTCCAGGCCGAAAGGATTGAGATAATTAATGGTGCCCGTTGTATCCCATTTGAGGACAATACTGTTGGCACTCTCCACCATGGCTCTGTAATTTCTTTCACTTTCCCTCAGCATCTCTTCCGCCCTTTTTCTTACCTCCTCTTCTTTGGCATCCACCCATGAACGGAAAATATAATAGGAAGAGACAAAGGTCGCGCAGACTAAAACACCAAGCAGCAGGAACCACTTGTTCTTGAAGCCCCGCATGGTGGCAAGAACCTCCCGCTCAGACGTTACCACGGCAATGGACCAGAACCCTGCACCGAATTCAACCGGACTGTAGACGGCATGACCAACCTCTCCTTTTCCCGATGCAAAAGTCAATACCGCCCGTCCTTCTGCACCTTGCTTCATCTGCCTGATCATTGCCAGGGCAGCAGGAGAATGGTTGTAAAACTCATCACTCTTTTTTCCTATCTGTGACGGTTCGTCTGAATAGAGCACGACCCCATCTCTGCCGATTATCAAAATTTGTCCCGACTCACCGGTCCTGATCGTTTCCAGGGATTCTTCGGCCATCCGGGAGAACGGGATCAGAATGGCGATACTGCCCGCAGAGCTATCACCCGCCATGACCGGCACATGATAGGCAATACTACGATGTCCCTGCACTGCGGTAAAGACATCACTGATCACCGGCTTATGGGTCAGCAGCATCCGGGCAACATGGGGCTGGGATGAAATATCGGCGCCTATGGCCTTGCTGTTGTATGGCTCGGTATAGATGATGCGTCCTGTGCTGTCCACTCTGGTAATGGCCAGGATCTCTTTCTGATTTTTCTGGTAATATTTCCGCATCAGCTCCTCACCTTTCGGCCCCATGAGGACGATGTCGTCTATACTGGCGATATAGGAAAGTTCATTAAAAAATCTGTTCAGAAGATTTTCAATGCTGCGGGCGGCCTGTCTGGCGTACACCATCTGCCGGGCGTCAAACTCATCGATGGTTATCTGTTTGACCTCGCTGTAAAGCAGATAAGGCAGATAAGCGGAGAGAAAGACAAGCAGCGGGATAACGAGAAATCTTTTTTTAATGGGCATTTTCCAGTGGCCTGGTCGGTCTGCCGGCTTACATTGCCGCCGGCAAAGGTGAGGAGATACATGCAACCGCGATTTTCCTTATCCTTTCATTTATAAGCCTAATCCATAGAGGAATGCAATATCCCCCTCGTAAATTTGCCATCTTCCCGCCCGGTCGGCCCGCAAACTCAATTTTTTTTTCTTGCGCATCACAGGCAATATCGTCATTATAATAAGTTATGATGATTGCAGAAAAAACAGTAAAGGACTGATCCGGCATGAAAAAAAAGAACAGCAATATCCTCATCGTTGAAGACAACCAGTCCATGCGTAAAATGCTTGAATCCATGCTCATCGAACTGGGCTACCATAATTATGCCACCGCGGTCAATGGACTGAAGGCCTGGGACAGAATACAGGAAGGAGATATTGATGTTGTTCTCTGCGATTACCTGATGCCGGAAATGAACGGCATCGAACTTCTTCGCCTCATCCGCCAGACCAGGCGATTCTATGACCTTCCCTTTATCATGATCACCGGCGCTGATAAGCGGGGAGATTTCATGCGCAGCGTGCAGGCAGAGGTGGATTACTACCTGATTAAGCCGCCAAACATCAATCAACTGGATGACCTGGTGAAAAAGGTCATTGCCCACAGGCGATACCCTACCGAATACGACAAGGCGATCAGCAACGGCAAATATTTGTTCTTAAACATGGAATACGACAAGGCACTGGAGAGTTTTGAGGCGGCGAGTAAGGCCTGCATCGACAGCGCCCTGCCCTATTATTATCTCGGTTTGATCTACCAGCAACTCGGCAACGGAAAAAATGCCGAACTGAATTTCAAGAAATCTCTGGTCATTGAAGAACAGTTTATCAGCGCCCTGCTTGCCCTTGCTGAAATCTACCAAGCCAACGAGGACTATGTCAATCTTGCCTACTACCTGCAGAAGGTAACCGATATTCTGCCGGATACCTTTGACATCCATATCGGCCTGGCCAGGGCCTGCACACGAACCGGTGATATCGATCGGGCCCAGCAACATCTGGATGAGGCCCAGCAGCTCGCCAAGAACAATGCCGATCAGATCAAGGAGGTGCTGGATGGTTATATTGAAGCCGGGCTTGTTGATGAGGCCGATCTCCTCTTCGGCAAGAAAATCCAGGACGACAATATCGAAAAAACAATCCATTTCTTAAACAAGCTCGGTCTGCGTTCCAGAAAAAATAAGGACTTTGATAAGGCAAAATACTTTTACATGAGCTGCCTGAAGCTTGACCCGCAGCACAAGGTTGTCAACTACAACCTCTCCAGTCTGCTCTTTCTGCAAAAGCAATATGAGGATGCCGAATCCTATCTGAAAAAAACCCTCCGTCTCTACCCTGATTTCGAGAAAGCTCACGAACTGATAGAGGCGGTCCAGCAGAGATTAACCCGGAAATCCTGATTGCCACAGGAATTATCCGACTGGACATTTCCCTGCCGCGGCTTAGGAGCCGTTACGAAACAACTTGTACAGTTCTGCCCCTTCCTTTACGGCTCCTTATGCCGTTTTAGTTTTCAGAATGGCTGTGTTATTTTTTTACAACGGCTTCGACATCCGGCCTCCCTATCCGGAAAAAGTCTTTAGCGGCTTATCATTTATTTCTGCCTGGCCCTGTACCTGTAAAACCGAGCCCCGCGCTCTGTTCCGCAGTCAAACCCGTTCTCCAGCCGGTTTTCCGGAAAAATTTATAAAAAAATTCCTCCTCCTTGTTGATATATGGTAAATATCTATCATTATTTATTACCAAAAAATGCAGTCGTTTATAGCCAGGCCCATAACCCGCAGGGCCAAAGCCCTGTTCGCCCGGTATTGCTGACCTGAACTCTGGAAAACAACAATAAATGTTATGACGAGTTCTACCATTCACATACGCAAGGCCATTCTTTTGCCCCTGGCTTTTGCCCTGCTGTTTATACTTGTCTTCTCCATTTCCGGGGCATACTGGCTGCAGCGCCATCAGTTTGACCGGAACATCCACCAGCAGTTAAGCAGCGTGCAGCAACTCTTTAACACCACGCTGCGCAATGAAGCGGAACACTTAAATACCTTCATTGATTTTGTCATGGACGACCCCGCGATCTATCAAGCCTTTCTTGCCAAAGACCGGCAGCTGCTCTATGCAAACACCAAATCAATTTTCCGCAACATTGAGAACCGGCATCATATTACCCACTTCTACTTTCATGATCTGGACAGAACCTGCTTTCTGCGGGTACATAAGCCATCAAGCCATGGTGATTTCATTGACCGTTACACCCTGAAAAAGGCCGCTGAAGCAAAGGCTGTCTCTTTCGGCATCGAACTCGGACCATTCGGCACATTGACCCTCCGGGTTGTCCACCCCTGGGTGGTAAACAACAAATTGATCGGCTACATCGAACTGGGCAGGGAGGTTGAATATATTATCCCGGCCATGAAGGAGATTCTTGGTTACGATTTCTTCTTTCTGGTCAACATCCGCCATCTGAACAGGCAAATGTGGGAAGAAGGACTGAAAATATCCGGTCGCCAGGGCCGCTGGGAGGAGATACCCCGCCATGTCATCATCGGCAGAACAATGGACTTTGTCCCTCAAGACATCAATAACTACATCAATATGCCCCATGCGGAAAAAGAAAAGCTGATCTTCAAAATCACCGAGGGGGACAAAAAATACCGGGGAGGTTTTAGTCCTCTCAAGGTGGCGAGCGGAGAGGACATCGGCGAAATAATCGCCATCAAGGATTTCACCGACGATGTCGACAAACAGCAGGTCTCAACTATTCTGGCCATTATCTGCATGGCCGTGCTCGGCATCCTGTTTCTTCTTTTCTATTTTCATATCAGCCGGATGGAGAAACGCCTGATAAAAACCCATGATTTTCTCACTGAGGAAATCGAGATCCGTAAAAATGTGGAAAAAGAGCTGCAGCAGCACAAGGCAAGCCTGGAAGCCATCGTTTCACAACGTACGGCAGAGCTGACCGAGACGAACCGCCGGCTGCAGATCGAGATTACCGAACGGAAATATGCCGAAGAAAACCTGCAGGAGGCCCATGACAAACTGGAAGAAAGAGTCGCGGAACGCAGCGAGGCCCTGGAAAAGACATATAATCAGCTGCTCCATGCGGAAAAACTGAGTGCCATAGGCAAGCTCTCCGCTTCCATCGCCCATGAGTTCAATAATCCTATTTTCGGTATCCGCAACGTGCTCGATGGACTGCGAAAACGACTGACACTGGATGAAAAGAACAGGGACTTGGTGAATCTGGCTATCAAAGAATGTGACCGGGTCGCCAAACTGACCCAGGACCTGCAGAGTTTCAACCGGCCAACTTCCGGACTCATGACCCTGCTTGATGTGCATGAAGCGATCCAGGACATGCTGCTGCTGGTCAAAAAAGATTTCAGCCAGAAAAAGATAAGGGTGAAAAAATATTTTGCCGGAGATCTGCCGCCCATTCAGGCCATTCCCGATCAGATCAAACAGGTCATGCTGAACATGCTCAACAATGCCGGAGCCTCCATGCCGGCAGAGGGCGGGGTGATTACCATCACCACTGTAAAACAAGTCGACCGGATCGCCATCCATATTGCCGACACCGGGGTCGGCATCGAACCTGAAGACATGGACAGAATATTCGAACCTTTTTTCTCCACCAAACCCGCCGTCAAGGGTACAGGCCTTGGCCTCTCCGTCAGTTACGGCATCATCAAGAGGCATGGCGGCAGGATTGAGGTGGAAAGCAGCCCGGGAAAAGGCACGACATTCAGCATTCTGCTGCCCATCGTACAGCAGAGGGCCACATGAATTGCCCGCTAATAAGTGCGACGGCCCATGGATGAAACTTGCTATAACTGATCTTATTTGCATGGGTAAAATAAATATATAGCTTTTTTTAGCCAGGCTGTGTAATATGTTTTTTGAAAGTGTGCAGTACATGTTTGTAGTAAATAAAAAATACTAAAAAAAATAACCGCACAATCCTTGCAGAAAGGAAGTGCGTTTTTTTTTGTTTGAACAAACAAGCTGCCAACCGACTTACCTGCTGGTAAGTTGGACAATTTATAAAGTGGTTCCCCTTGAGGAACCCTGTTTTTAAGGAGTAGTACAAAATGGCAGAAGGTACAGTAAAATGGTTTAATGATGCTAAGGGTTTTGGTTTTATTGAGCAGGACGGCGGCAAGGATGTATTCGTACATCATTCCGCAATTCAGGCTCAGGGATTCAAATCTCTTACAGAAGGCGCCCGTGTAACATTTAATGTTGTTGACGGCCCGAAAGGACCGGCTGCTGAGAATGTTATCCAGCAGTAAGCCCTTGTAATTGACCATTACGAAAACCCCGCTCTATGCGGGGTTTTTTTTTGCGAAATCGTCAAAGCAGAATATTCCCGCAACAAGTCTCCGGCCGCGCTCCGGAGCAACAGTACATCAACATTTTATAAAGCCTGAACCGCATGAAATCTTTTTTCCACGATTTCATTAAACAACAAATAAGACAAAGAACTCCTTCTTGTTTCTTTTTCATTTCACTTGGAATATACAGATGAAAATGTTTCAATATGTTGTAATCAGCAGCAAAGGAAAACCGGAAGAAATATGGGTCTGTGAATCTTGCCGTAAAAAGCATGCAGGCCAGAGCTTTGACGGCAACTGGCGACTAATTGATAAATGTATCAGTGACAGCATGGAATGTGCAATGTGTCATGCGGGGCATGCGGAGATTGAGGAGCAGGTTGGCGGAAATTAGAGAGCCATCACCTTTCCTGATTCAGCCAGGGGCAAAACAAATTCTTCTGCGACTTATTGCAACGCTGACCGGTCTCAATTTTTTATTATATTAAAGTCATCCTATGATATAAATTCAACTGAAAGGTATCCCATTGGCAAGAAACAATTATTCATTTGATAAACGCCAGAAAGAACTATTAAAGAAAAAAAAGAAAGAAGAAAAACAACAACGCAAACAGGATAAAAAAAGCACCGAGCCAGAGGGGGGGGATGCTGAGCACGTTCAGGATGAGGGATAAATTCGAGGACAACTCTTCAGGTCCGTGGCGTGGGGGCAACTGTCCCCTAACTTTTTTTCTTTTCCACAAGACTGATACAAGGGCATTTCAAACCACCTGCATCAGCTGAAAAGAGATCAAGCTACTACTGACGATTTACTCCCCTGCTCTTTTTTGACCTTGTACATGATATTATCCGCTTTTGAGAGCAGTTGCTCCATGGTACAGGGATTGTTCTTATCGTAACAGACAATGCCGTAGCTTAAGGAAAGGACATACGTGCGGCCAGGCAGCTCATTTCTTTGCACAATGGCTTTTGCCAGCCTCTCTTTCACCGTATTGACGTTTTCCTTGCCGGATTCATCCACCATAACCACGACAAATTCATCGCCACCCAGTCTGCCGATGATATCCGCCTGGCGAAAGGTGCTTTTCAACACCTCCGCCGTTTCCACGATGAGCTGATCGCCGGTTTTATGCCCCAGAGTGTCGTTAATCCATTTAAGCTTGTCACAGTCGGCGTAGAGGACAAAAATCTCGCCCGGCATGCGGTCCGCGATCTTGATCTGTTTTTCGGCCAGCATGAGAAAGCCGCGCCGGTTATAGAGTTTGGTCATTTCATCGGTAACGGATATCCGACGTAAGGCCTCTTCGTTTTTTTTCCGCTCCGTAATATTGATCTGATACTCGATCATCCGGCTAATCCTGCCGTTTTCAGCGGCAATGGGGTAGCCGTGAATTTCCACGTACTTGTCATTGCCTGCTTCATCCTTGTGAACATGCTCCTCGATGACCGGCTCACGCAGCTTTTTAACAAGATTCAAGGGACACTGGTGCTGCTGCGAATGGCAGGGGACTTTTGCATCATGGGTTGCCGTATAACATTTTCTCCCCTTGCTGATTCCCTGGTGTGCGGCGATACTGTTTGACAGCTCAATCTCGTATGTGTCCGTGTTCACGACATAAAAAGGGTAGGGCAACGATTCAAGCACGTTGTGCAGAAAGATATTCTGTTGTTTGATCTGCTCCTCCGATTTTTTCCGGCTGGTGATGTCCAGGGCAATTTCCATACGTACCAGTCTGCCGTCAATCCAGCGGATGGCCCGATCACGGATATCATACCAGCGGCTGTTAACGGTATTCTGGAATTCCCACCTGCACATCTGCGGGTCACCGGCGCCATTGACCAGTTGGTCATTGGTGCAGAAAGGGCACGGACCGGACTGGCCCACCTGCAGCGCCTGCCAACATATCTTGCCGGTAATGTCACCGAATATCTGCCGGGTATACTGGTTGACAAAAAGCAGTTCATAGGTCTGCATATCGGCAACGTAAATAATGGCATCAATGCTGTCCAGCACCGACAGGAGGCGGTCATGGGCCTCCTCCGCCCTTTCCTTTGCCTGGGAGAGCTTGTCCATATTTTTGGCAAAAGGCCGGTAACCGAGCAGATACAGAAAGGGAAAAAGGATCAGGATGAGGAGAAAGGAATCGACCATGCCCACAAAAAATGGATGGAGTGAAATGATGTCGGTACCGAGAAAATACATCAATCCCTGTTCGATCAGGCCGATCAAAAGGGTCAGTATGACAAATATCTTCAGCGGTGCTGTATTTTTCATCGCGATGCACACCAAAATATCTTAATGGAACAGAATGACGATATAATCATGACACTTTACCACTGAAGAAGCAAGCCGGAGGCAAGGGGCGGAGAAAGATAATCAGACAGGGGCTGGCAAAGGCGGTGGACTGGAATCTATGGGTCTCAGGGGCAACGGGCTAGTTGAATTCAATTTTGAACCGGTAAGCATCATCTTCGCGCAGGCTCTCCACCTTGAAAGTGGAATTGTTGAATATGGCCTGCATCCGTTTGTTTTCCGGCAGCACCTCCGCGGTAAACCCGGCAATGCCGCTGCGCTTGGCCAATGCCGCCAGATACTTGAAAAGAAACGAGCCGATATGACGGTTCTGCCACTGATCGTGAATCACAAAGGCCACCTCCGCCCGGTTGGTCAGTTCATCAAGATAGTAGCGGCCGATGGCAATGATTTCCTCCCCATGGGCTTCAGGAACCGTTGCCACGATGGCCACATCCTTGCGGTGGTCCACGTAGACAAAATTCTGGATCTGGCTGAGGGCAAAGCTTTTGAAGTGCGTCATGAACCGAGAATAGATCGTTTCCTGGGAAAGGGCATAGAGAAGATCACGCATGGCCGGCAGGTCGGTGGGATGGACGTGTCGGAAATTGATCTGGGTTCCGTCATCAAGCAGCACCGAAGTCTTTATCTCCTGGGAGGCCACCATGAAGTGACCTTCCACATCAGACATTTCCTGACGGATGTATTTTGCCTCGATGGCCTCTTTCAGCAATTGTTCCCGAAAACGGGGATGGGCGATGCTGATCAGCGCCAGGCATCGCTCCTGCACGCTTTTGCCATGCAGATAGGCGATGCCGTATTCCGTTATGACATAATGCACTTCCCCGCGGGATGTCACGACTCCGCCGCCGGTGGCGAGCCGGGTGACGATGCGGGAAACTGTGTCATTTTGCGCAGTGGACGGCAGGGCGATAATGGCCTTCCCTCCCTTTGACCGTGCTGCACCACGGTTGAAATCTACCTGGCCGCCGATGCCCGAATAGAACTTTGAGCCCAGGGAGTCGGCGCAGACCTGGCCGGTAAGGTCAATCTCCAGGGCCATATTAATGGCCACCATCTTATGCTGCCTGCCGATGATAAAAGGGTCATTGACATATTCGGTGGGACGGAAGCAGAAGAGTGGGTTGTTGTCCACATAGTCATAGAGCTTTTGCGTGCCCATACAGAAGCTGGTGACGATCTTGCCGGCATCCATGGTTTTCCTCCTGCCGGTAACCGCCCCTGATTCAATCAGATCAATAATACCATCGCTCAGCATTTCCGTATGGATGCCCAAGTCCTGCTTGTCCTTGAGAAATTCCACCAGGGCCTGGGGAATGGAGCCGATGCCGAATTCCACGGTGGAACCGTCCTCCACCAGCGAAGCAATATAGCCGCCGATCCTTCTGGTCACTTCGCTGGGAGGACTGGATTGTCTTTCGATAAGAGGGGTGGCAAGGGGCACCAAAATGTCAAGATCATTGACATCGAGCAGCGAATCTCCCAGGGTTCTGGGCATCAGGGGATTCACCTGGGCGATGACCAGCGAACCGTTTTCCGCCGCGCTCTTCACGATATCAACGGACACCCCCAGGCTGACCTTGCCCCGGGTATCGGGGGGGCTTACCTGGATCAGGACAACATCCAGGGGAATCTGGCCGGAACTGAAGATCCCCGGGATATCCGACAGCAGAATGGGGGTGTAATGGCCCAACCCTTCCTGAATATGATCCCGAACATTGGCGCCGATAAAGAAACTATTAACGGAAAAACAATCGGCCAGACGTTTGCAGGCGTATGGGGCGTCACCTTTGGTGATCAGGTGGATAATCTCCACATCCGCCAGATCCCCCGCCCTGTCTGTCAAGGCCTTGACCAGTGCCACCGGTTCGCCGCAGCCGGTGCCGATAAACACCCGCTGCCCATGCTTCACATGGGAGACGGCCTTTCTGGGGGTGGCAATCATGTCGCTGTAGCGGTTCTGCCAGTTATGATCAAAGACTGCATCTGCCCCGTTCATGACCGTCACCTTTTTCCCCGGGATTGGCCCGGTAACTGCCGGCAAAGGACAGAAAATATCAGAACAGCCGGATCAAACATGGGGCTTGGGTAGAATATCCTGCAGATCGGGAACCCTTACGGTCATGCCGATCTCTTTCAGCGCCTTATGCACAGCACCGATATTAAAGGTATGCACCCGCAGATAGATGATCTTCTTTTCCCCCTCCTCGCCATGAACCCTGGTCAGCCGTGAGAAACGGATTTCCCGCTCTTCCAACACCCGGACGATTCTGGTCAGGGGTTTTGGTTTGCCGTCGTCTTCCACGGCGATCAGGGCGGACCCCCGTTCGCCGATGCCATAGAGCTTCTTATAGGCTGACATCAGGTCCTGCACGGAAAAGACGCCGATAACATGCTGTTCCTCATCAACCACCGGCAGCATGCCGATTTTTTCCTTGGACAGAAAATAGAGGGCGTCATCCAGGGTGGAAAGCGGCGTAATGGCGATGATCTTCTGGGACATAATGGATCTGACCTCGGTTTTGGACACATTCTCCAGGATCATGAGCCTCTTGTCCTCGGGCAGCAGAGAGGAGGGATAGGCGGAACGCAGATCCCGGTCAGTGATCATGCCGATCAGGCGCTGCTCCTCATCCACCACCGGCAGGTGCCTGAACTTACGGCTATTCATCATTTCACGGACATCCGGCAGCAGCGTATCCGGGGAAACTGTCAGAGCCGGTGAGGTCATATGACGTGCTATATACATTCTCTACTCCTTTATTGAGGGTCCGCTACGACAGAATCTCTTCATTTTTGAGCAGTTCGTTACGGCCCCTTATACCGTCTCTGACATCCGGACGACGATATTATTTTTTTTGTATCGGCTAGGGCCGTTGCGGAATAACCACTACATCTCTAACCATTTCATTACGGCCTGTTATGCCGTTCACAGTATGGCGATGAAGCAGTTATTTTTTTTACAACGGCTTACACTTGGCCAGGCCAAGGAGATAACCTTCCACACTGGCGGCCAGGGCTTCAAGATGATAACCGCCTTCAAGTATCGACAGGATTTTCCCCTGGCAATACCTGTCGGCCAGGGCTGCCATCCTCTCGCCGATCACGCCGTAAAGCTCCGTGCTGTAGGACAGTCCTGACATGTCATCAAGCACATGCCCGTCAAAGCCGGCGGAAACGATAATCCCCTCCGGCTGGAATAAATCCAGGGCAGGCTCCACGAATTTACTCATGGCGCGGAGAAACATGTCGTCGTCGGCCCCTGGAGGCAGGGGGATGTTCAAGGTAGTGCCGACGCCTGCGCCCAGTCCTTTTTCCTCGGCATAGCCTGTGCCTGGAAAACTGAAAGTGGGATGCTCATGGATGCTGATATAAAAAACATCCGGGTCCTCTTCAAAGGCATCCTGGATGCCATTGCCGTGATGGGCGTCCCAATCGATGACGGCAATTTTCCGCCGGCCGTGACGCCTCTGCCAATACCTGGCGGCCACCACCGCATTATTGACAAAACAGAAGCCCAAGGCCATGGCCCGTTCCGCATGGTGACCCGGCGGCCTGATGCAGCAGAAAACCAGGTCGCTGGCCGCTTCTTCCAGCAGATCGATACCACTCAGACAGCCACCGGCTGATAACAGAATCGCCTCATAGGATTCAAAACAGATCTGATTGTCATGATGATCAATATAGGTCTGCCCTCTCAGCGCCGTTTCTTCCAGGCGGAAAAGATAGGACTCCGCATGATAGACGAGGATATCCTCCCGCAGCGCCTTCCTGGCTGTTTTTTCTGTAATGTAAGGGAATAGAGGGCTATCCTTGAGCTGCTTGTCAATGAGACGCAGACGTGCAGGGCATTCCGGATGATCTCCGCCTCCTGTGTCATGTGCCAGGTAATGCGGATGACTGATTATGGTTAGAGGTCTGTATTGGGTCATTTCCGAGGGGAAAGAAAATTTTCAAACCAATTAGGTATCAATACCTACATTACAACCTGATTTATCTGTAAATGTAGTTTTTGTCAACCAGAACAATGCAGGACAAACGAAAATCTCCCCGCTGAACCCCGTCCTTTTTGCTCATGCCGCTTTTTTTCACGCTGGCCTATCGGCCTTGCAATGCTCAGCATGGGGGACAATTACCATTAATATTGTAATTTCAGAATGATACATATCAGTCAGTCTAATGGCAAACATGGCAGGCAACCTCGTCACGGCATTAAATGCACAGGACCGATTGACAACTGAAATTTCACACGATAATGTACTGTTCAATTTTGAGTCATGGCCATCTCTCTGCACTTTTTCCATGGAGAAACCGGCACATGGCTTTCTTCCAACAATTTACCAATTGACGGCCCGACAGAGCAACACCGTGTCATTCCAGGTCAACGGATTGCCGATTCGACAGGCAGCTCACCAGGGCGAAAGGAAAAACAACATTACAAAAAAATAACTCGATACATCGAGAAATGATGAAGCAGGAGCAAAACAGTCATGAATCGAAACAGACAGACAGACAGGACGAACTTTCTTTTCATACATGTCAATGAATGGTCCACCATCGACTCCCCGGATACCATTCCCATCTCCCAGGCTTACGCCCTGGCCACTCTCAGAAAATGCGGTTACAGCGGCACCATTCTCGGCGATTACAAGGGCAGCCCTTTGCCGCCGAAACTCTTCCGCGACACTCTTGCATCAGAAAAACCCGATGTGCTCGGTTTTTCGGTTTACGAAGAAAACATCAACAGGGTACTGGTCTGGGCTCGGCATGCCAAACAGCTCCGGCCCGAAATCCTGATAATCCTGGGCGGCCCCCAGATCACCTTCATGCCCTGCGAGGCCCTGGCTCAGATGAAGGATGTTGACATCCTCTGCCGCGGGGAAGGAGAAACCGTCCTGCCCGCCCTTGGCCGGGCGCTGGACACGGGCAGACCGCTCTCGGAGGTGCCTGGCATCTGCTACCTGGAGCAGGGAAAAGCAGTTGACACCCCGCAGACTGAGGTGGTGGAAGACCTTGACCTCCTGCCTTCCCCCTACCTGGAAGGGATCATCGACACTGCCTCGAAGAGCCGCGTGATCCTCCTTACCTCCCGGGGCTGCACGTCACCCTGCACGTTCTGTTACACCACCCGCGCCAGCAATAAAAAGGTCAGATTTCATTCCCTTGACCGGGTCATTGCCGAAATCAAATATCTGCAGGCCAGGGGCATAAGAGACTTCTGGTTTGCCGACCCCAACTTTGCCTTTTCCCGCACACGGCTCGTTGCGCTCCTGCAGAGAATCATTACGGAATGCCCGCCCATCACCTTCTGGTGCCAGACCAGATACAATCTCATTGATGACGAGCTGCTCGCTCTGCTGAAAAAAGCGGGTGCCCATACCCTTGCCTTCGGACTAGAATCGGCGGACCACAACGTGCTGGGCAAAATCAATAAGGGACTCAATCCTGCAAAACTCGCCACAGTCATCGGAGAAGTCCAGCAAGCCGGCATCAATGTCGAGCTCTTCACCCTCTTCGGCCTGCCCGGGGAATCATTCTCCCATGCCCAGAAAACCCTGGATTTTGTCAAGGCCAACAAGGTAAGCGTCAGCGGCAATTCCATTTCCCAGCAGCTGCATCTCTTCTTCGGTATCCCCATTCTTGACGACCCCGAGGCCCATGGCATCAAGCCGCTGGCCGTTACCAAACCAGCCTACCAGAGCATTTGCCGCGATTTCGCCACCGATGCCATGAGCAAGGATGAGATCCGCTGGATGAGCATGCTGTGGCGCCTGAATCGCCAGGATTTCCAGGAAAATATTGCCTCCGGCACCAACCTTTTTGAGGTGGCGGGCTTCATCACCGCAAACTTCGAGGCGCTGTCCTGCCGTCCCGAGGCCCTGCTCATGCTGGCGCAGATTTATCTGACCCTGGAGGAATTTCCCGCCGCCCATCAGTGCATGGTCCGGCTCAAAGAAAAATTTCTCCATGATGCGCAGGTCCGACACTTCCTGGCCGGACCGTTTACCGGCTTTCGTTTCAAACGCCGCGGCATTGCCGCCCCCTGCTGGAGGGTAATTTACGACTGTAAGGGTATCCTGAACGGTCAGGTGGTACCGGCCACTGAGGCCTACTATCAGGATGCCGTGCTGGGCAGCGGCAAACTTCTTCCTGATTTCGAGGCCGGGCTGCTGGGCATGAAGGCGGGTAGGGTGAGCCAGTTTCCAGTCAGGTTTCCTGCTGATTACGGACACAGTGAACTCGCCGGGCGGAGCGTCATGTTCCAGGTCTTTCTCCACCAGGTGATGGAGCCTGTTATCATGGAGCATATGGACGCGCTGCTGGATAAACCGCCGCAGAATATTTACCGCTTCAATGATCTGGAAGGGCTGCGCAAACAGAATGAAACCATGTATTACATGGTGTTGAAGGACTCCCTGCCGCAGAAACTCATACAGGAGATGACCGATTTTCTCAGCCTGATCAATTTCTACCTGAAACTGGGCTTCCGACAACAGGCGGAACCCCTGCTTGACCTTCTGCCCCGGAACGGATCAACCCTTGAACACGCGGGTCGAATACTGCTGGCCGACAGCTGGCCTGAAAAGGCGTATGAGCTCCTCAGCACCATTGCAGACAGCAGTACGGAAGCGGCCACCAATTGCGCCAAGGCCCTGATCAAGCTGAAACGCTATGACGAGGCGGAAAAAATTGTCGGCTCTCCCGCTCTCTCCCATGATATCCAGGCCCTGGATCTGCGGGTAGGTCTTGCCTCACTGAGACAGCAGCCCCTGGAAATCTACCTAGAGAGGATGGATGACCTGCTTGACCGGCAAATCAGTTATATGTAGGCCATCTTTAAAAATCATCCTGATTTTTAAAGATGGCCTGTAGTTTGCGCCAAGGGGATGAAACATGATATCGCGTGCGCAAACTCTGCGTTGCAGGGTGGTTAAAAATCTTCAAAATCATTGTCATGTTCAGGATTATCTTTCTTGAAAGCCATTTTTTTGGGCGCAGCAATGAACTTCTGTCCTTTTGGCGTCACCTGAGCCCGCGGAGCGGCAGATTGTTTTTTTGCTGCTGATTTTGTCACGGGGGGCGCGGCAACGGAGTCGCTGTCACGGTCACCCCCTTTAAATAAACCCAGCAAATGTCGCACTACACGCTTCATCTTACCGGACTGCAGTTCCATCTGCTCTGATGTCGCGGCGCATTGCTCCGCATTGGCCGCATTCCGCTGGATAACCTTGTCCATTTCAGTCACAGCCGAGTTGATCTGATCAATCCCTTTGGCCTGCTCACCGGACGCGGAAGCGATTTCAGCCACAAGCTGGCTGACCTTGCCGACACTGATGGACACCTCGGCAAAAGAACTGTTTGTTTCGCCGACCAGATTTTTTCCATCCTTCACCTTGTTCACGGTCGCCTCGATCAGCCCGGCTGTGTCCCTTGCTGCCTCGGCGGCTCGCAGGGCGAGGTTGCGCACCTCGTCGGCAACCACGGCAAACCCCGCGCCGGCCTCCCCGGCCCGGGCGGCCTCAACGGCAGCATTGAGAGCCAGGAGGTTTGTCTGGAACGCTATCTCGTCGATGGTTTTGATAATTTTCGATGTTTCAGCGCTGGCCTTGGAAATTTCTTCCATGGAATCATTAAGTTTGCCCATGGAATCATTGGCCTTGTCCACCAGTTGGCTTGCTTCCCGGGTAAAACTGTCAGCCTGATGGGCATTATCCGCGTTGCGTCTGGTCATGGAGGACATTTCTTCCAGGGATGCGGATGTCTCCTCGATGGATGCCGCCTGTTCCGAAGCACCCTCTGCCATGGCAAGGCTGGCGGAATTTAATTGCCTGGAGGAAACGGTTACCTGCTCGGCACTGTCATTGAGACTGTTGATTTCAAGCACAACCGGCTTCACCAAGGAGCGGCTGACAAACAGATAAACAATGCCGATCAGCAGAAATACGGCAAGCATGAACAGCGAAATGATGACGACCGCATTAATTTTTGCCTGGGCCACCATCTGCTGCAGAGGGACATAGGCATTCAAGGTCCCCAGCAGAATATGCCGGTTCATATCGGCCTGATCATTTTCAACCTTGGCAATATGGCATTCAGCACATCCGATAAATACATCACTCCACAGCGGAATGGCCACCCGCAGAAAACCGTTCTCAATCTTTTCGAATTTACTGTCGCCATTCGCCAGGAACTTGCCTGCTTCCGCTTCAAAGGGTATCTCTATTTTCGTATTGTCGCCACCCAGCGGGGCATACTGAAAAACCTGCTTATCGCCAATCAGTCGCACCCGCGGCTTATCCGCTCCATGGTCATGAATAACCGCCTGATCCACGGCAAAGATCGTTCGGTTCCAATCATCCAGGATCTTTTGCCTTTCGTCGGGATTGCCTTGGGTCCGCTGAAAGTCTTCATGAAATTTGGTGGTTGACACCATGAACATCTGCACGGTTCTTGCCAGCAGATTATCGGCGTTAACCCGGGCATCAGCATGCGCTTCGTTGATGTTGCGCTGGTAAATGAAAAAAGCAAAAAAGCAGGCGGTCACAACTCCGATGAGAATCATAATGCAAGAAATTTTCATTCTGATTGACATGTTATTCATGATGCAATATCTCCATTGTAGGTGTAATCTGTCTCTTTTAGCCCAGACCCCGAATGCCGGAAAATTACCGCCAACCCCATTATTTGTTTTGCAATCCGTGAAATCAGCAAATCAGGCAACATTGACCTTAAAGTGATGCCGACGATTCTATTCATTATGATTATCAGTATATAATTTTTTGAAATTCATTATCAACAAGTTTAATTAACTAATTAAATTTGTTAGGAAATTACACAACCTCCAGGTTTCATTGCTACATTTCCCCAGACATTTCATTCAGCCACTCATTGTCTCGGCATTTATCATTCTCCGCCTGCCTAAAAAAATGCAGATTTGGAATTGAGAAAAATAATCGGTGTCACAAAAGTCTGGCAATTGCCGGCAATGGAGGTTAATTTGCTTTCCCGCCGGATGAGTTCCCAAAAGAATACCAATCTGCGGCCAGTTCTGATTACCTGCTGAAATTTTAAATAAATTTCAGGACACCATGCTACAATGGCAATAGGCCGTTCGTTACATGACAGAAGCGGACACGGTGAACCTCCTGCACCGCATAATTTAACAGGCCAGCGGGGAGATCTGCCGGATTGATAACTCAAGAGATGGAGAGCTTGTCCGTAAATAAGCTTTTAAAAGCCACGTAACAGCGGCTGCCTTTCAAAAAAAATTCGATTATTGCACGTATCAATGGATAATGTCACATTTTACCTCATGAACGGACTACTGTTCTCGGGGACGGCCATTCTGACCATCGCCCTCTTTCCGGTCTGGAAACTGACCAAGGAGCTTCCTCCAGGGTCCGCCCGCTCTCTGTGGAATGTCCTGACCCTGATGATCCTTTTTTTTATCGCCGGTTACATTACTTACGCATTTGTCAACTGGAGGAACTGCAGTTCCTTTTCCGAGCTTCTCGTGCCGGGAGTGTTTCTGGGCGGCGCCGTTTTTGTACTGCTGGTCTGCTTACTGTCTTTTAAAACAGTCATTGATCTGCAGCGGATCAATATCCTGGAGCAGGAAAACATCTCCGACTCCCTGATGGGTATTTTTAACCGCCGGTATCTGGATCGCCGCCTCAAGGAAGAGTTTCTGCGGTCGCAAAGATATAATCTCCCTCTGGCCGTCCTGCTGCTGGACATTGACCGCTTTAAAATGGTCAACGACACCTGCGGGCACCAGATAGGGGACCTTGTATTAAAAAACCTCGCCAAGTTGATCTTATCAACTGTGCGGGATATTGACATTGTGGCGCGATACGGCGGGGAAGAGATACTTGTCATCATGCCGAACACCACCGCAACGCACGCGGCTGTTCTGGCTGAGCGTTTACGCCACAAAATCGCCATGGAGGAAATGGCCACCCAGGATGAAGAATCCTGCCATCCTGCCATCACAATCACCGTGAGCATAGGGGTGGCAGGCTTCAACCATGGCCAGACGACAGCTGTTGACCTGCATACCCTGATCAAAAATGCCGACAAGGCCCTCTATCAGGCAAAAAATGACGGTCGCGACAGGGTTGTGGTCATCGGCGCGGACAGCTGACGGTTGCTGAATAATACGGTACGTTGCTGATCAGAAAAACAGGGGAAAACACTCCAGGCCTTACTTGCCCGCGCTGCCTGCGCCATCCGCATGGAGTGTGGGGCTCCATTGCCCTGACTTGCCGTCATACTGATAATTCATCTCCAGGGTAAATTTCTGCCGCCTGTTCTCTTCCAGGCATTGCATCTTGAAGATGAGAAGGGTTCCTTCCTGTCTGACAAAGGTGATTTGCGGTTCCGACAGTTTTGACCGGGCGGCTGAGGGGAAAAAATCCTTGAAAATCGTTTCATACCTGCTGAGCAGGTAGGCAATCTTCTGCTGAATATCACCCAGAAACCGATACTTGCTGATTCTTTCAGCCGCAGACTTTCGGGCTGCGGCAAATTCTTTCTCTGACCCAAGCTGATTGTGGTCAATGGCGTTGATACTTGCTTGCAGCACCTTGACTGCCTGGCTGTATTTCTCCTCTGCCAGATATGCAGCCACCGCGCCCTCTCCACGATTGATCGTGGCACTGAGAATTTTCCCCTTAATGGTTGTCCGGCTGATCTCACGAGCCCCGCCGGCTGCCCTGGCAGCGGCCAGCAGTCCCTCACCTCTTTCCAGATTGGCAATGGCGGCATCCCATTGACCCCCACTGAAATCTTTCAGTCCTGCCTCATAATAAAAATTGAATCTGGCCACATCACGCTGCCCTTGGATTTTCTTCACTGCCGGGGCCGGTTCTCCACCCTGATTATCGATCATCTTCAAGGCGTTCTCATAACTGTCGGCGGCCTGAGACCATTGTTTATCGGCAAAGAATTGATTACCGTGTTCCACAGCTGAAGAAAAAGCCATCTCGGTCATGAGGGTCTGGATCTCCCTTCTGGTGGCCTCCCACTGTTCATCCTTCTTCATGCCGGCCAGTATCTTCATCGCCTCCTGGTAATTACCTTGCGCCTGATCCCACTTCTGCCGGGACCTGAACAGATTGCCCTCCTCCATCTGACCCTGCAGGCGACTCTTCTGTGCCAGCTCTTCGACCTTGTCCAGGGGTACGGGAGCAAGATCGCCAAGGCCCGTAGTTTTTTCTGCAGCCAAAGAGTAGGCCTCTCCAGCATTCTGCCGCTTGCCGGCATCCGCCAGGGACTGCGCTTTGGCGAGCAATTCGCTCACTGCCTTGATATCCTGCTGTTGCCGGATCGTGAGGTAGCGGCCGTTCACCAGTATCTTGCCCTGCAGACCCTCTTTAAATTCCTGGGAGTCGGCCAGCTTTCTGACTTCCTGCAGCAGTGCCTGTTTTTCCCCTTTTTTGAGAAAACGGATCTTATCCAGCAGGGCCTGGACATCTTTCACCTGGGTATCCGCCTCGGCGAATCTGTTTTGACTGACCAGGGGCGCCACCCCGGCCCACTTCTGCACCGCTCCTGCATAATTGCGCAGGTCAAGCACGAGCAGGGCGCAGGCAACAACGGCAAGCAACAATACCCCGCAGACTGCAAACAGCAAGGGTTTCCTGTTTTTGTTGCCTGTGATTTTGCCGGCAGAAGAAGCAGCCTTACCTCTTCCATCTTTTGTTTTTTCACGCCCTTCCCCTGCTTGAGGTGCGATTGCCGGCGGCATCGGCGCGTCACCGCTTGCCGGCAATAATTCTGCGGGAATAAGACCTTGCTGCGTGTCAGCCGTAACAACTTCAGGTTGTGCCTCCGTCGTCTGGACCCTGAAATCGGCCTGGTCAAGCGGCAGCAAATCACCATTGGCCCGGGTCCAGTCAAGGGCTTCACGATTGAAGACATCCTCTCGGCTATAGGTTTGATAGGAAATCAACCTGCCGATATGCACAATAAGTTCAGGCAGGGAGCGGGAGGAATTCCAGAAATCCCCGATACAGATGGCATCCGGGTCAAAATCAGGATGAAAAATTGCGGTAAGCGGTTTACAATTCGGCGGAAAATGGGGATAACCAAAGGGGAGAACAATACTCACCCGGTGGCTGTCATTAATATCTGCCCGGCCGTCCGTCACCTGGCTTATTCCCTTGACATGGTAGGTAACCTCATAATTGTCCGGCGGATTTCCGCTGGTTGCAGTTATCCGGATATAAGGAGAGGCGGAAAATCTTCTCTTTATTTCCTCATATTCATCGGCGAGTTGGCTGTTGGATACGGACATGGCGGATAGGATCTCAAAAAGATAAAAAATCTGTTGTTTTTTTGTTGGTACAATGAGGATTATGGCAGCATAATTGTCTCCTGACAACCATGCTCTCGACTTTACTCTTAAGAATAGCTAAAGTTAAAGACTTGAACAAGAATTAACTGAATGGCTGCAGCTGAAAACAGGACAGCGTTTGCGTTCTCGGTTATGGTCCCAAATGAAGGCTCGACCAACTCACGACAGAAAAAAGGTAACGAACCATGAGCTCTTTCAGGTCAATCTTCCAGATCGTGGAGAATAAAAAATGCCCTCTCTATGAACTGGATGACCGACTGGAATTGACGGACAAGGCCCTGCTGCCTCCGCAGGATAAACCTGTCTGCCTTATCCTGGCCAGGGAAATGACCGAACTGTTATTTGCCCTTCTCTCCCAGGATAAAGACGGGCATGACCCGGAAAAACTCTTCAGCTGCTCAGGCTGCTCCGGTCTGATCAAGTTCCGAATGAATTACAATACAATCGCCACGGAAGACGAAGCAGCCACCTCTTTGTCCGAGATCCTGGGCACTGAAATAAATGTGCCGCACAGACTGGTTGACGGACTGGGTACTATCGGTCTCTTTCAGGTCATTGAGAAAAAAAATCTGGCCAGAATTCTTCCCTGCTTCACCTACAAAAAATTCAGCCCGGGATCGGACATATTTCGTAAGGGAGAGGAAGCGGGCAATGTTGTCATCATCTTATCCGGCAAGGTGGCTGTGCTTGACGGCGATCAGCGCATTGCCGTTCTTGGCCGAGGGGAGGTTCTGGGCGAAATGAGTCAACTCACCTCCCAGGCGGTCTGCGCTACGGTAAGAACCATTGATCCCACCGAAGTGCTCTGCATCGACGGCCAGGAAATGAAAAACCTGCTGAACAAGAATCCCTCCCTTTATATCTATTTCCTGCGCCTTCTCTCGGACCGTCTCACCAAAAGCAATGCCGCCCGTCTCCAGGAGGTCGCCTATGCCATGAGCGGCTCACTGGCGGAAATGCCCCAGGTGGAATTATTCCAACTCTTTCACATGAACGGCAAAACAGGGGTACTGACCATTGAGCTGCCGGATGGAGAGGCACGCATTTCCTTCAGGGAGGGGTGCATCATCAACGCCAGCTATGCAGGAGAAAAAAACCAGGAGGCGATTTACCGCATCATTGCCGAAAGAAAAGGCGGACGCTTCAAATTCAACGCCGGCCTCTCACCCCAGGAAATGAAAGCGGCGGAGATCGGCGAATTCATGAAACTGCTGATGGACGGCATCCGCCGGATTGATGAGGAAAACAGCCCGGAAGAAGAGGATGAGGCTTAAGAATCCAGCCGCAGATTAACTGATCGGCCGCAATGGGCCGCAATGAGAAACCCGTGGCAGGACAACAACCCCGCCACGGGTAATCTTCATGAATTAATGCTGGCTGGGTGCCGCTTCGGTTGCAGGAGCTGGCTGCTCTGCACTGTCGGGTGAAGGAACATCCATTGGCTGTGTCCCTTCGGCCGGTGCCGGTTCTGTGGCGGCAGGAGCCTGCTGCTCCATGGCCGGGGCGGCCTGGTGCTCAACTGCCGGGGCAGGTGTCACTTCAGCTTTTTCTTTTTTCTGATCACAGGCGCATATACCGGTGGCCAGTAAGGACATAAGGACAAAAGCAACAGTCTTCTTCATCAGTTTCATTGAATTCTTCCTCAATTATTGGTTGTTGATAAAGGGTTACAGTATCTCTGACAGGATGGATATGAACCGCTTGCCTATTCCTTTAACGCTGCAAAGGGATTTTTTTCTCCCTCCCAGGATATTTTTTTTGATATTACCTCCCCTTTTACAACCAGTAAAGGGAAATAAATATCAGCAGTATAATAAATTACTTGCATTTTTATGGTGTCGGCAAAATGGCGACACATCTGCCTGCCGGCAATTCCGCTAGGACTCTTTCAGCCCCTTCATGATCTTTTCCAACTCGGCACCGTCGACAATTTCCTGGCGGATAAGGATGGAGGCCAGCTGCTCCACTTTTTCCCAGTGCTTTTCAATCAGCGTCTCGGCCTTGATACTCGCCTCTTTCATCCAATGGCTGATCCGTTCCGCAACCTTGGCCAGGTATATCTGTTTACTGACATTCTGGGAAAGGGTATCGGTGTGCACATAGCCGATCTCCTCATCCATGCCCAGACTGGCAACAGCGGCATAGGCCTGATGGGTGGCCACCTCCAGATCGTTTGCCGCACCCGTGTCGATCCCCTTGCTGCCGAACTTCCTGATGCTGGCCGTGCGCCCGCCGAGCAGCACGCAGATGTTGTCAAAGACCTCATCCTTGGAGATGTTGCCGGGGAAATCCTCCATGCTGTAAGAGATGAATCCCATGGATTTCAGCCGCGGTGCGATGGTCACCTGTTCAATCTTGATGTCCGGCAGCAGCAGATGGGACAGCACCGCGTGCCCGGCCTCATGGTAGGCGGTGATTTTCAGATCCTGTTCAAGATTTCTGATGCGTTTCTTCTCCAGCTTATAACCGTACTTGATGATGTTGATCTCCTCAATGAGGATATCTTCGGTGATGCTGTCAAGATCATTGCGGATGGCATAGAGAGAGGCCTCCTTGCCGATACGCTGCAGATCATAGCCGCTCATGCCTGAGATATACCGGATCACCCTCTCAACGTTGATCTTGCCGTCGTTTGGTTTCTCAAGAATCTTTTCAATGAAAAAGCGCCGGGCGTCCCGATCAAGCTCGGGTACCTCGACAAAGATATCGATTCTGTTGGGGGCAATGAGCCGGGGACTGACATCGGCCTTGTTCTGGGCAGTGGCGATGGTGAAGACGGAATCCTCGGGATCCCCGGACAGGGCGTCAAGCTCCAGGGTCAACTGGTCATCCGGCATGGAGGTATAAACCCCCTCAATCAGCCCCTTGACGTCAATGCCGTCAAGAAAGACGAGGCTCGGGGCAAATTCCCTGGCCTTGACATAGGCATTGCGGATATAGCCAGGATCAAACAGGTCGCTTCTGGACACATAGACAAAAGGTCTTTCCGTCTCCCGGGCAAAGGCCTTGGCCAGCATGGTCTTGCCCACGCCGGAAGGTCCATAGAGCAGCATGCCCTTGGGCATGTCGATGCCGAATTTTTCCAGCAGTCCCGGCTCCCTGAGAATCTTGACGATCTGCTTAAGATTCTTCTTGGTACTTTTATTGCCGGCTATATCCTTAAAGCCCATGGTGGAAAATTCCACCATGGGCTGCAGCTCGCGGAAAAATTCACTGGCCGGCGGCAGTCTCTTCAATTCCGCCTTGTGAATGGTGCAGGTCAGCTTCTGGCCCCGCAGGGTCTCTTTCCAGGAGATATCCACTGTTTCATTTTTCTTATAAAGCCTGGTCGGCAATGTCTCTTTATCCTGGCAGATTTTCTCCAGAAAAGAATCGGCCTGTTTGGAAATCCTGCAGACGATATGCTCGGGATATTTCCTCTGGTCACGGACAAAGCTGGTGACCCTGCCCAGAACGAGATCCGGCAGTTTCTGTTTGAGCCTGTTGACGCTGATATCAGGAGAAAATGACAGGGTCAGCAAAGCGGCAATCCGGTCAAAATCATGATATTCGACCTTCATTCCACTGACGTCGGCAAACTGCCGGGAATGAGCGCTCAATGATTCACCGCCGATGCGCACCAGGGTATCCAGACTCAGGGAATTGAACAGGATGATGAAATTGCGCGCCATGGCGGCCAGCAGCTTTGGGGCAATGGCACTCTGGACCGTATCGTAGACCGCCTTTCTTTCCTTGGCAAGGGCGTCCATGACCAGAGCCTGGGCGCGCAGCTTGTTTTCCTTGAATGCCTCCTGGTATTTTCTGTCCTTGAAAAATCCGCAGCCCAGGCTGGAGGTAAAAATGACGATAACGCCGCTGCAGTCGATGCCGCTCTCCTCCTCGCTGCGGGTAAGCAGATTAAAAAGGGCCAGCTGCAGTTGATTGTCCGCTTTTTCAATGGAATCAAAGAGAATAATTGACTGGGGATGATCCTTGATAAAACCGGTCAACTCCCCATCCTGGACACCGTCAGGGGTCATTCTCTGGCCGAGCAGCTGCGCACCGCTTTCAGGGTCAGTGAACTGCTCCATGTCAAACTGCTTGAAAGCCGCATACTCCTTAAGATGAGAGGTCAGGGCGCGGGCAAGGCTCTTCTTGCCCACCGAGGCAGGTCCCAGGAAGGTGAAAATCACCTTGGGCGGTGTATCAACCGGTTTGTAAGCCATATGGATGAAGGCATCCACCACCTCGTCTATAGCCTTATCCTGATCGAAGATAATCTGCTTCAGACTGTCCCGCAGCCTGTCGAACATGACAAAGATGTTCTGATCAGTTTCCTGTGCCATGCCGGCTCCTGTTTGCAGCAAAGAAGGTTGTTGATCTTATAATAATAACTGTAAATTAAAGACTTTACGGACGGTACGTGTAGGGGCGGTTCGCGAACCGCCCCTTGTATCGGCATAAATATGAGCCCATCGGGATTACATTTACCGGAAAATCAGGCGATGAGTTCGTAATAGGCCTTCTCGGAAATCGCTCCCCAGCCGCCGATTTCCTTTTGAAATTTCTTGAAGGCCGTATGGACCCGCTGGGATGTTTCTTCCTTGGCAGCCTCCTCTTCCAGGGTCTCATCGGACAGTTTTTTTAAGGTGCGCAGCAGTGAATCCGGAAAACGGCGTACCTGTACCTTGTGTTTTTCCACCAGTTCCTTCAATGCCGCCCCGTTGCCGGCCTCAAATTCATTCAATGTCCAGATATTGCATTCCGCGGCCGCACAGTCCACCAGCATCTGCAGATCCTTGGGCAGGGAGAGATAGGCCTGTTTATTGATCAGTAACTCAAGTGTGCTGCCCGGCTCATGCCAGCCCGGATAATAGTAGTAGGGAGCGGCCTTGTAAAAGCCCATACGCAGATCATGCAGCGGCCCCACCCATTCGGTGGCGTCAATCACCCCGCGTTCCAGACTGGTGAAAATCTCGGCAGCAGGCTTCAGCACCACAGTGCCGCCGGCCTTGGCCACCACCTTGCCGCCCAGACCGGGGATGCGCATTTTCAGCCCCTTGAAATCATCCACCGAGTTGATCTCCTTGCGAAACCAGCCGCCCATCTGCATACCGGTATTACCGAAGGGCCGGGGGACCAGGTTAAAAGGCTCATAGATCTCCTCCCACAGCTTGAGGCCGCCGCTGCCAAGCCAGGCGTTCATGCCCTGGGCGTTGAGGCCGAAGGGAACGGAGGTAAACCACTGGGCCGCCGGCACCTTGCCCGCCCAGTAGTAGGAAGCCCCGCTGCCGAGCTGCACCGTGCCGCCGGAAACCGCCTCAAACACCTCCATGGGCGGCACCAGCTCTCCCCCGGCATAGACCTGAATCTGCAGCCGACCCTCGCTCATCTCTTTAATTCTATCGGCAAAACGTTGCGCCCCGGTCTGGAGAACCGTCATGCTGGGCGGCCAGGTGGTCACCATATTCCAGACAAACTTTTCGCCTTTGGCCCACGCTGCCGGCGTTTTCAGGGTTGCTGCGCCGGCGGTGCACAGGGCCGCCGCACCTGCTTTTTTTAAAAAATCTCGTCGTTCCATACTGTTGTCGCTCCATTACGGAATATTTTCTGATTTCAGGCAGATCAGAAAAAACTGCTTACACCCTGTTTCAGCCACATCACGGAGATATCTTGGACTTCCCGGAAATCCTCCGACTGGAACCGGTTAATGGTCAAAAAAAAAAGCCCAACTTCCCGTAAATGATGGGCGGAAAATCAGGCCGGACTGCTAACGATTTGGCAAAGAACAATCACAAGGAGCTGACAAACCTTAATCCGGCGCGATAGCGGTTGTCATCCTTGCATGACCACATGACCACGGCCTTATGAGGAATTTTATTTTTAAAGTTAGTCGCTATACTTACCAGCTGTCCGAGGACAAGTTCATGATCGCTTAAGACAGCCATACCCGTTTCGCTGATATTTAACAGGGTAGCCTCCACTGTTTCCATTCTCACATTACGGATGGTCAGTGACATCGGAGAATTTTCAGCAAATTTTTCAGCAGAAATTCTCTGGGCAAGCCTGCCATCTGACATATTATCGTTCAAATTGCTCGTCATTCCCCTTCCCTCATCAAAAAATTTTCACTTCACCCCATTTTTCTCAATTCAAATCCTCGACCATGCATATCGCACAGCAATTCTTTCAGCAAACCAGGGCAGCAACTCCTTCCCGGGCAGAGTATTCCATCTCCTTTTGATTTGTTGCAGCAGCCCGGAACCGTCCTCGTCAGCACCGGAATTCGCTTAGTATCAACTACACCATAGATGTCTGCTTTTCAAGTGAATTATCGTGTAAATTTAGCACGATGTGGGGAGAAAAACGTCTTTCTTTACAGCAGGCAGGTGACCAGGCCGGGAAAAAAGAAAACCAGCAGCAGACCGACAAGCTGCAACAGGACAAAGGGTATGATACCTCGGTAAATATGGGCGGTGGTCACGCCGGGCGGCGAAACCGCCCGCAGATAAAAAAGGGAAAACCCGAAAGGCGGGGTAAGAAAAGACGTCTGCAGATTGACCGCAATCAGGATGCAGAGCCACAGGGGATCAATGCCCAGATCAATCATCACCGGGGCAAGCACCGGCACATGGATAAAGGTGATTTCGATGAAATCAAGAAAAAAACCGATGACAAAAATAAAAAGCATGACAATCGCCAGCACGGACCACGGTCCAAGACCCGCAGACAGAGTGCCGAGTGCGTGGCGCACCAGGCCGTCGCCGCCGGTCCCCCGGAAAACCAGGCCAAAGGCGGCAGCGCCCACCAGAACGATAAAGACCATGGAGGTGAGCTGCATGGTTGACCGGGCCACCTCGTCAACCATTTTGACGGAAAACCCGCCATGGACCAGGGCCAGACAGGTGGCCCCCACGGCGCCCACCGCCGCCGCCTCGGTGGGCGAGGCGATACCGGCGAAAATGGACCCCAACACTCCCACCATGAGAATAAGCGAGGGGAAGAGGGCCTTGGCCACCCTGCTCCATATCAACCCCTGCCCATCATCCCAGGCAATGGTCGGGGCGCTGGCTGGTTTGAGCCTGGCGTAAATCAGGATATAGACAATATAAAGGCCGACCAGCACAAAGCCCGGCAGCACCGCGCCGAGAAAAAGATCCCCCACCGGCACCCCGACAATATCACCGATCAGAATAAGCACAATGCTGGGCGGGATGATCTGGCCCAGGGTGCCGGAGGCCGCCACCGTGCCGCAGGCCAGCTCCGTGCTGTAACCCCGTTTGAGCATGGTGGGCACGGCAAGCAGACCCATGGTCACCACCGTGGCCCCGACAATGCCGGTGGAGGCCCCGAGCAGAGCGCCGACAATAACCACGGATACGGCAAGCCCGCCTTTGATGCGGCCGAAAAGCATGCCCATGGTATCGAGCAGCTCCTCGGCCAGACCGGAGCGTTCCAGCATGACACCCATGAAGATAAACAGGGGAACGGCCAGCAGGGTGCCGTTGGTCATAATGCCCCAGATACGCAGGGGCAGCAGGTTGAAAAATCCCCAGCCGAAACCGATGAGGCCGAAACAGAGGGAGGTGCCGAGCAGGGTGAAGGCCACCGGGAAGCCGGCCATGAGCAGCACGGTGAGCACAACAAACATCCACAGGGGCAGGAGATCGACAAACATCAGCGTGGCAACCCCTGTATGAGAAGGCGTTTATCCGTCAATTTCCCCTCCGGCGATGGTCAGCACGCTTCTGAGGCCCAGGGCCACACCCTGCAGGGCAATGAGCAGAAATCCCAGGGGAATCATGGATTTTAAAATAAAACGATAGGGCATGCCGCCCGGATCAGGCGATCCCTCCATCATCTGCAGGGAAGAGTTGGCAAAGGGCATTGCCGTACTGATAACCAGATAACAGCCGGGCAGCAAAAAAAGCAGCACGCCCATAAGATTCAGCCAGGCCCTTCCCCTGGGGCTTAAACGCTGATAAAAGATATCCACCCGCACGTGGCCGTCCTGAAGCAGGGTATAGCCCCCGCCCAGCAGAAAAATCATGGCAAAAAGATGCCACTCCAGCTCCTGCATGAAGACAAAACTGCTGTGCAGCAGATAGCGCAGCAGCACGTTGGCGAAAACCACCAGCACCACCAGCACGGTCAGCCAGGCAACTCCCCGACCCAGCCAGAAATTGACCCCGTCGATGGCCCGGCAGATTGCCCGCAAATATATATAAAGTGGCCGATCCTGCATTTTCCCTCAGTTCTGCTTTGCTGTTTGTTCAGGATGATGCATTCCTCATTATCCCATGTGGGCAACTTTTTCAATAGCCTGACCTGTTGAGAGACCAAACAACCACTCTTTCACAGCAGAGACCTCTTCCCCTGGAGGGGTATCCGCCGACGAAAATTCATTTCGTCAAAACCCCCTTCAGACCACCGCTGATCAACGAGGTGAGATTGGCAAAAATTACCGGCAGATGGTAGCCGGCCGGGAAAACAAGATATCTGGGTTCCCATACCGGGTCAAATTTGTCCTTGTATTCCCGCAGTCCCTTGAAATTATAAAAATGTTCACCGTGGCGATAGACAAAGGCGCCGATATTGCTCCACAGGGGGGAGATTCTGCGGTACTCAAGTCCGGCAAGGGGTGCCATGCCCAGTCTGAACCACTGGTAGCCCAGCTCCCGGCCCTGCAGCATGATCTCAATAAAGAGAAAATCCATGATGCCCTGGGGTGCTTCGGGCAGATAGCGCATCAGATCGATGGACAGCTCATGCTGCTCTGCCCCGGGCCAGAGGTTGGCAAAGGCGAGCATTCTGCCCTCCTTTCGCACCACTGCCACAGGAAAATGGGACAGATACTTTTCATCGAAAAACCCCAGGGAAAAACCTTTTTCCTGGGTATTTTTATTGGCCAGCCAGGCAGCGGATACGGCTTTCATCTCGGGCAGCAATGGCTGAACACCTTCTACAGAAATGATATCGACAACATATCCCTCCTTGGTAAGCCGGTTGTGAATGTAGCGCAGGGTTCTTTTGCCACTGCCGGCCAGGGTGAAATTCGCCAGGGGCACCCGGCCCTCCTCCCCTATTTTTACGGCGTTCAGACCCAGATCGATATATCTGGCCAGATGATTCTTGCCCACCTCATAGAACACCGGCCAGCCGCCATAGGTGTCACAGAGACTTCTGAACCGCCAGACAAGTTCATCCGCCTCCAGTTCCGGTCCGATGGGATTGCCCATGACGATCCAGCTTCTGCCCTTGACCGCATACATGAGGAAGGCATCCCTGCTGTCACTGAAAAGAAAGGACTTATCCCCCAGCAGGGCAAGACAGGCAGTGGTATTTGTTGACCGCCGGCACAGGGCGGCAACCTCTGCAAGCTCTTCGGCGGTGGGTGCGGCTGAAGGCGGCTGATAGGGCCTAAACAGACGGATCACGGCAAATGCCAGCATGACCGCCACCGCCCCCACCGTGGCCCGCAGAAACCTGGGGGCGTCGCCGTGCAGGGCAAAACGCCACCACAGTTCATTGGCATAGCTGTCGTGGCGATAGACAAAAAAACCGAGCCAGATACTGCCGCTCAGGACGATGA
Source organism: Pseudomonadota bacterium (assembly GCA_018816555.1). GTDB lineage: Bacteria > Desulfobacterota > Desulfobulbia > Desulfobulbales > SURF-16 > SURF-16. The sequence goes on along the minus strand of JAHIVT010000086.1, from coordinate 81,629 downwards.
AAACGGCGGCAAACCAGCCGGCGGAAAAGGGTTCGGCAAAAAAAGAGGTGCGCCGATAGAACTGGGACCTGCTGCTGTACAGGGCAAAGAGCATGGCAGCCAGCCAGACGGCCTCTTCATAATCAAGCCCCTTGAGCAGCGAGAACAGGATGCCGGCAGCCAGCAGGATCAGGGAAAGAAAATAGGCCATATCCAGCCTTTGTCGCAGACCGGCGGCCAGAATCAGCAGTCCCATGCCGGCCACACTGCCGAAAAAATGGGACAATTCCACCACCGGCAGGGGAACAATTTCCCCGAGCCAGGCAAGACGGGATCCCTCCGCCGGCATGGTGCCGGAAAAAAGCAGCACCGCACCGGCCGCAAAGGTGGCCAGGGCCATGATCTGCGGCACCAGCATGGAGGTAACCCGGTTCAGGCCCGTGGCCAGCCGGACAAGGCCGCTCCTGCGCCGATGCAGCTCCATGCCTCCCAGCAGCAGGGCCGCAAGCCCCAGGGGCAGCAGATAGTAAATCCCCCGGAACACCAGCAGGGCGGCGATCACCGGCGGACCGGCGGTAAACGGCGCCAGCATAAGGACCATCAGTGATTCGAAAACTCCAAGCCCGCCGGGCACATTGCTGATAAGCCCTGCAATAAGCGCCAGCAGATAGAGGCCGACAAAAACGGCGAATGGCAACGGGTCGGAGTGCGGCAGCAGCACATACAGCGCGGCGCAGATGAAAAGAAAATCCGCCACGGCAACCGCTATCTGCCCCAGAGCCAGGGCAGGCCGCGGCAGAAATACCTCAACGCCTCTGATCAGCAGAGGTTTTTTGATGAAGAGGCAGGCAAGCAGATAGACGGCAACCATGGCCAGAAACAGTATGCCCACCGGCATCACCGAAAAATGCTCCGGCAGGTGCAGCTCAGGAGGCAGGGAGAGGGGTTCCAGCACAAAGGCCCAGCCGCCGAGACACAGAAAGCCGAGCCAGAAGGTCACCAGACAAAAACCCATGATCCGCCCCACCTCCTCGCCGGAAAGTCCCCAGCCGCCGTACAGGCGGTAACGCACGGTGCCGCTGGCGATGATGGCCAGGCTGCCGGTATTGTTGGCAAAGGCATAGCTGAGAAAAGAGGTGAGCAGGATTTTGGGGTAGGACAGCTGCCTGTCGATATACCGCCAGGCCAGGAAATCGTATATGCTGAGCGCCAGGTAGCTCAGGCAGGAAAAGGCGCAGCAGAGCAAAAGCTGCGGCGGGGCAATGGTGTGGAAAGCCTTGCGGATCTGGGCGACATGATAGTGCGCAACAATTCGGTGCAGAATCATGATGGCCAGCAGAAAAAGGGTCAAGGCCACCAGCGGGGCGATGATCGTTTTGATTTTCCGGGCAGTGTTTGCGGAAATACGCTGCTCCTTATCTGCTTCCACTGTCAACCCGCCTACAGCTTTGCCCCACATTTCCTCCCTTGTCTAGAGATAGTAAAGCATTCATTTTCAAGAAAAATTTCCTTTGATTGCCTCTTGCCTTCATCTGTGTGATATACTATAAAGAATTAACCTGTCAAGTCAGGCATCATGCAAACAACCGGGCAGGCTGACAGCTTAGAACCCTCTGATTCTCGTCATATCGACAAACGTCATTACATAATGTTCTCCTTATCCGGCGGATGAAATGGAACAAAAATGTTGCCATGCAGACCAGCAAGGCTGGCAGGGTTACTTTCTTCCCTTCCTGAAATGGTGGCCCAATGTCACCACCAGGACGGTTCGCGCTGATCTCGTCGCCGGCATCACCGGCGCCATCGTTGCCCTGCCCCAGGGGGTGGCCTTTGCCACCATCGCCGGCATGCCGCCTGAATACGGTCTTTATGCCGGCATGGTACCGGCAATTGTCGCCGCTCTTTTCGGTTCATCCTGGCTGCTGGTTTCCGGCCCCACCACCGCAGCATCCATCGTCCTCTATTCATCGCTCAGCGTGCATGCCGCTCCGGGCAGCGTGGAGTACGTACAGCTCGCCCTGACGCTCACCATGATGGTGGGGCTCATCCAGTTTGTCATGGGCCTTGCCCGTTTCGGCGTCCTGGTCAACTTTATTTCCCATTCCGTGGTGGTGGGCTTCACCGCCGGGGCGGCCATCCTCATTGCCTCCAGTCAGTTCAAACATTTCCTGGGACTCATCCTGCCCCGCACCAGGCATTTCCATGAGACGATCTACGGAGTGATCAGTCACTGGCACGAAATCAATCTCTATGTCGCCGCCGTGGGGGTGATCACCTTGATCTCCGGCCTGCTGGTCAGGCGCTTCTGGCCGAAATTCCCCTACATGATCGTCTCCATGCTCATAGGCAGCCTTGCCGCCCTGCTCATGAACCGCATGCTGGGACCTGATGTGGCCAATATTGCCTCTGTGGGCGCCCTGCCGCAGACCCTGCCTCCCCTGTCGGCCCCCCATTTCACCCTGGGCAATATCAGGATGCTGGCCCCGGCAGCGGTGGCAACAACCCTGTTTGCCCTTACCGAGGCCGTGTCCATCGCCCGTTCCCTGGCCGACCGCACCGGGCAGAACCTGGACGGCAACCAGGAGTTCATCGGCCAGGGGCTGTCCAATATCGTCGGCTGTTTTTTCTCGGGCTATGTGGCAACCGGCTCATTCAACCGCAGCGGGCTGAACTACCAGGCCGGGGCTAAAACCCCCCTGGCCGCCATCTTTGCCGGCGGTCTGCTCATTCTGCTGGTCATCCTGGTGGCGCCTCTTGCCGCATATCTCCCCAACGCGGCAATGGCCGGTATTCTTTTCCTGGTAGCCAAGGGCCTGATCGATTTCCCCCATATCGCCAAGATACTCAGGACCAGCCGCCTCGAAAGCGTCATCATGTGCACTACCTTTTTCGCCACCCTGTTCCTGGAACTTGAGTTCGCCATCCTGCTGGGGGTTATGCTGTCACTGGTCATGTACCTGAACCGTACCTCTCACCCGCGCCTTCTCTCCAGGGTTCCCGACCCCCGTCATAATGAACGGGCTTTTGTTACCGACCCCATACTGCCGGAGTGTCCCCAGCTAAAAATAGTGCGTATCGACGGCTCCCTCTATTTCGGGGCGGTGAATCATGCTCAGGAGAGACTGCTTGAGATGCAATGCGAGAATCCGGGGCAAAAACATCTGCTGGTGGTGGCAAGCGGCATTAATTTCATCGATATGGCCGGAGCGGAGTTCCTTGCCCATCTAGCCAAAGAGAAAGAGGAAGCAGGGGGCAGACTGTACCTCTACGACATCAAGGAGGGGATCTGCACTCATTTCAGGCTGGCGGGCTATCTGTTTGATATCGGCACGGATTATATTTACGAATCCAAGGCCGAGGCCATTGCCGAGATTTTCGACAAACTTGACAAACAGATCTGCGCCCGCTGCACCAAGCGTATCTTTCTTGAATGCCGCACTGTGCCGAAACTCACCGAATAACCGCACATACGGCCATCAGCCCACAGGGGCCAGATAGATCGCGCTCTCTTCCACCCCGTCAAGTCCCAGCAGGTCACCCAGCTCATCATCATATATCGCCGCCACCGGGCAGCTCCGCCTGCCCAGCGCCTCGGCCGCCAGTTGCAGATTCTGGCAGATATGCCCGGCATCCATGCAGATATAGCGCAGGCCCCGCTGGCCGTATTTGGCCATATTGCGGCGCAGAACCGCCGACCAGACAAAAACCGCAGCAGCCTGGCCAATAAAGGACTGATCAAGGGCTGCCTGGGCCACCAGCGCCCCGGCGGGCTTATCGGTGAGACGTTCAAGCTGGAAGGTTCCGACATTGAGATGAAACAGACCGGGCGCCAGCCCCTCGATACGATCAGCCGCCACATAGGTTTCAATGGGATACAGGGCCCCGGCCGAGGGTGCGGTGCGCAGCAGATAGGCTCCCGCCCGAGCGGTTATCCCCTGGCAGGCCCAGAGCAGCAGCGCCAGATCATCAAGGCTCATGGGGCTGCCGGAAAAATTACGCAGGGATCTCCTCTGCTGCAGCAACTGCCATAGATCAGCCGCGGGCTTTTGCGGGTTTTTCGGCAAATCAATCTTTTCCGCTCCGGGATAATCCTTAAAGGCCGGGGCCGGGGCAATGGCAGGTCTCTCTTTCTCTCTGATGTTTTTTCTGGTAAACTTGGTGTCATGCAGATAACGATATCCTAATGTTTTCTGTAAATCAGGCATGATAGTTTTCCTTTGTTATTATGGCGGATACGGGCGGGGGCATTCTTTTTCTCCACTATACCACGATCCGCCGCGCATCAATAGACAGAGACCTTCATCAGGGACCGACCGCAGATGTCCGAATTGCAAGATCCGAGAGTTCTCTTTGCCGCTGAACGAACATTGCTGGCCTGGAACAGAACATGCTCCTCGCTCATGGCCTTTGGTTTCGTCATCGAACGTTTCGGCCTGTTTCTGCAGATATCAGCGGGAGAAAGCCTCAAGACATTCACATTCCAGCGTCATTTTTCCTTCTCCGTGGGCATTACCTTTGTGCTGCTCGCCTCCTTTGTGGCCATCTATTCGGTTTTTCAGCATATTAAGGTACTGAAAACGCTCAATCCCGCCGAAATGCCGGCCGGCTACAACCGCCATATCGGCATCATTACCAATGCCGTGCTGGGCCTGCTTGGTTTGATATTGACGGCATATCTGATCCGGGGATTTCTGTAGTTTTTTTTATTACCATTTTAATTTCAACCAGCAGAAGGCAAGAGACCGTCAAACACCATTCAGATCATGCGGTTATGCAAAACGTCTCACAGGAAAAATGACAACTTCCACAATCATATCGGCAGCTCTTATCCTTCTCGGCATCATCTTCATGTCCGCCTCCCTCATCCTGGGCAGGAAAATGACCAAAAGCCTGCCCATTGAACTGCAGAACAACTGGATTCCGCTCCTCTGTCTCATGACGCTCTTTCTCCTCGGCTATATCGCCTTTCTGCCGCTGCTCGGGGAACATACCTTTTCCCCGAGGCAGGTCTTCGTCTCGCTCATTTTATTCGGCGGCGCCATTTTTGTTTTCCTGGTCATCATTTTTACCAGAAGCACCATTGCCAAGATCAAGGCAGGTGAGGATCAGCTGAAAGAAAACAATATTCTGCTGGCCGAAGAGGTTCGCGTCCGGCGTGCGGCGGAAGAAAAGATCCGCCAGCAAAGCGATAGAATGCTGCATGATATCCTGGAAATCATGGCGGAAATGATCGCTAACCGGGACCTGCACACCTTTGAACATGCCGCCCAGGTAGCCAAAATTGCCGGACTTATCGGCCTGGAAATGAAATTAAGCGACGATGATCTGAAAATCATTGAATTCGGCTGCCTGGTCCATGACATCGGCAAAACCGCCATTCCTGATGATGTCCTGTTAAAACCGGGCCGTTTCGATCCCCAGGATCGCTTCATCATGCAGTATCATCCCTTGGTCGGCGCCAAAATATTTGCCCGGCACCTGCAGGACGATCGGATAGCCGACATTATCCTCAATCACCACGAACGTCTCGACGGCAGCGGTTATCCCGCAGGCCTCAAGGGCGATGAGATTGATCTTTTTTCACGAATCGTCGCCGTGGCGGACACCTATGAGTCTCTTATGGCAAGAAGACCATACAAACAGCCCATGTCACGGGACAAGGCCCTTGCCATTGTGGATAAAGAGGCAAAGGCCGGCCAACTGGATCAGGACATTGTCAATGTGCTGAAAAAGATAGCCCCGGAAATCCCGGAGGATATTGCTCCTCCACCCCAGGTGACCGCCGGCTTCATGAAAGACATCGAGGTGTTCCGCCGGAAAACCTATTTCCGGGAACCGCTGACAGACTTTTACAATTATCGTTATCTCTATTTTCTGGACGATGCGCAACTGTTACGAAACAACACCATGCCCTACGACCTCTTTTTCATAGATATTCCCACCTTCGGAGAATTTCAGCAGAAAATCGGCCATGTGGTGGCTGACCAGATCCTTGATGAGCTCGGCCAGAGTCTGCTGAAAACCACCACAGAATGGGGCAGTGAGCAGGGGACAGATTCGGTGATGCTTTTCCGCAAGGGCAATGATTATCTGCTTTACGGCGAATTTGCCGAGGAAAAGAACGCCGCCTCCTTCAAGAAACAGATAATGGGCGATCTGGCATCGGTGAAAAAGGAGTGGAATCTGGCGACAACTCTCTACCAGCAGAATTTTCCCGCCGGCTTTTCCATGGACAAGGCCCTGGCAAGTCTCTTTGCCGCGCCGACCAAAACCCCTCAGCAGGCCGATGCGTAAAAAAAAAGCAAGCCCCTGCCATATGACAGGGGCTTGCTTATGAGGAGAGGGGGGAAAAATGAAGTGAAGAAACTATATTAATTCCATTTAGGACAGGGACCATTGCCTCCCCGTCCGGAACCCATGCCATTACCCATGCCCATCCCCATGCCCATGCCCCGACCAGGACCGCCACAGGCAAAGCCGGGGCCGCCCATTCCGCCCTGCCAGCCAAGCTCGTCTGCCTTTTCCTGAATCTGGGTGCGCAGGTCAAACATTTCCTTGGACAATACATCGATTTTTGCTTCATCCGGAGTTGCGGCAAAGGTCAAGGCGCGCATCTGCTCATTTTTGCTGAACATTTCCCGGCGCAGATCAACCGTTGCGTCCATAAAGGCATTATAGGCCTTTTTGGTTTCCTCATCCATCACCTGACCATTCTGTCCGGTGTTTGCCTTCCAGCAGTTAACCCCGGCAGGCCCTCCGCCCCAACCCATGGGGCCACGCTGCGCGTCTGCCTGCTGGATGCCGAAAAAACCGATTGTTGCCGCTAATGCCAGTGCTGCCAGTACTTTTTTCATGATGATCCTCCTTTTTATGTAGGAACTTTTTTTAAGCTGAATTTTGCGCTGTTTGATCCCTTCTATTTCAACTTGCGTGCCAACACCGCGACAAACTTCATAACTTATCAATTTCATGGTTATTTCTTTTTATTTTGCCGGATTGAGGCTGGAGGATACCAAGAGAAACACCTTTTTTGACACCCGTCGCTCGACACTATTGTCGAGCGCAGACGGCAAAATGTCGAATTGCCATTTTCTGTGGTGAAATGCATGAGACAAACAGCGGGATGTGCTTTCCGGCTCGAAGCACTCCGGCCGGAAGCATACCTCGACTCAGGAAATCAAGGGTGAAGGGATATCAGGAAATATTACCGGCAACCTGCTCCAGCGCTTCCCGGACTTTGGTCAGCAGGGCATGAACGGTAAAGGGTTTCTGGATAAAGTTGACGCCCGCGTCAAGCACGCCGCTATGTGCAATGACATCATCGGTATAACCCGACATATAGAGCACCCTGATATCAGGATGAAGGGCGGCAATCCGATCAAAAAGCTCTCTGCCGCTCATCCCGGGCATAATCACGTCGGTGAGGAGCAGGTGTACCGGCCCCTGGTGTTGATCGAGTATACGCAGCGCGTCATTACCGTCATGGGCGATGAGGAGCGAGTAGCCCCGGCGGCTGAGAATGGTACGGGCAAGATTTCTTACCTGCTCATTATCTTCCACCAGCAGAATGGTCTCTGAGCCGCCCATGTCCGCAGGCTTTGACGCAGGGGCTTCCGCTGCCGCTGCCGGGGTCTCGGCAACGGGAAAGTAAAGCTTGAAGGTCGAACCCTTACCTGGTTCACTGTTGATCCAGATACTGCCGCCGTGCTGCTTGACAATGCCGTAAACAGTGGCCAGACCCAGGCCGGTGCCCTGGTCCTTGGCCTTGGTGGTGAAAAAAGGCTCAAAGATGTGGGTCAGGGTTTCGGAGTCCATGCCGCAGCCCGTGTCGCTGAGAGCCAGCCTGACGTATGGACCGGCGGTCATGCCAGGCTTTTCCGCGGCATAGGACTCATCCACCTCAACCATCTCCGTTTCAATGCTCAGCCTGCCGCCCTCGGGCATGGAGTCCTGGGCGTTGACCGCCAGATTCATGATCACCTGCTCCAGCTGGCCGATATCACCCATGATGTGCGGCAGTGAAGGACTCCGGATGACATCAATGACGATATCTTCCCTGATGGTGCGTCGCAACAGCTTCTCAAACTGGGTCAAAACGCTGTTCAGGTCAATAGAATTGAACTCCATCACCTGTCTGCGGCTTAAGGCCAGCAGCTGGCGCACCAGATCCCGGGCTCGCTTGCCCGCCTTGACGATCTCCCCCATGTCCTCTTTGCGGGCGTCCTCCTCGCTGAAATCATCCAGCAGCATCTCGCCGTACCCGAGAATCGGGGCAAGCAGATTGTTGAGATCATGGGCCACGCCGCCTGCCAGGCGGCCGACGGACTCAAGTTTCTGGGCCTGCTGAAACTGGGCCTCCAGTTTGACTTTCTCCTCGTGGCTGCGCAGATGCTCGGTAATGTCGCGTTTGACGGCCACGTAGTTGATGATCCGCCCCCCTGTATCCCGCACCGGCGAGATGGTGGCCTCCTCGGTAAAGAGCGTGCCGTCCTTACGTTTATTAACGAAACGCCCCTGCCAGTTACGGCCGCCGGATATCTCACGCCACATTTGCTCATAAAAGGCCGCATCCTGCTTGCCGCTCTTGAGAATACGCGGGTTACGGCCGACAACCTCGTCGCGGCTGTAGCCCGTTGTCCGTTCAAAGGCCGGGTTGACATACTGGATGATCCCAGCGGGGTCGGTGATGACGATGATCTCGCCGGACTGTTCAATGGCCGAAAGCAGCCGTTCCCGTTCCGACTCCGCTTTCTTGCGTTCGGTAATGTCTTCGAAAATTACGCAGAAGCGATCCCTGGTATCCCACGGCCGATAGACATTACAATGATAAAGTTTCCTGGTCGGATCATGATACATATCAAAGGACTGGGAAACACCGGAAACCGCGACCTCACCATACTTCCTGATCCATTCCGGTTCGGTTTCGGGCCATACCTCATGGACCGTCCTGCCCTTAACCTCCTCGTTCTTCACCCCGGTGATGCGTTCATATGCGTCATTAATGTAGACAAACCGATAACTGATGAAATTGTTATCGGCGTCAAAAACAGACTCAAAAATAACAAAAGCGTTGATCATACTCTTGAAGAGCCACTGCAGTTCCCTGGCGCTTTGGCGCAGCTCTTCCTCGGCTCTGACGCGGCTGGTGACCTCGGCCAGGGTAAAAACAAGTCCCGCGGTTTTACCGGTCGAATCCTTGGTGGGGATCAGACTCCAGTCCCAATAGGTCACGCGCTGGGGTTGATCGGGGAACTCGAAAGGTTTTGCCGCCACGAAAAAGGGTTCCCCCGTATCCACGACCTGCTGAAAAATCGCATGGTTCTCTGCGTGGGGATAGAGATCAAAGTGGTTCTTGCCCGGGAAAAAGGCAGGATCGTGGCGGCATGTCGCCGCATAGGCGCGATTGACCCAGATAAAATTGAACCGAACGTCAAGGTAAGCCGCCATCATATGGGTATGTTCCAGCACCCCGGCCATGAGCTGGTTGGATTTGGCCAGCCGGGCCTCGCTTTCCCGCAGCGCCGCCTCGGCCAACCTGCGCTCTTCCATGGCGCGGGCCAGCTTGATGTTGCTGTAGCTCAGGGTTGAAAGCAGGGTGGTGAAACAGGCGTAGAAATTCATGATGGTGTTGACGGTGTCCCGGCTCCAGCGCGGCACCCGCTCCAGGGCAGCCAGGTACTCATCCTCAGCAAACCCGTATAGCCTGGCCTGGGCTGCAAAGGTTTCGCGATCCGGCCTGTCTTCGCTAAAGAGGAACTGGCCGAGAAACAGGTTGCCCATGTGCCTGTCCCCCACGGTGATCGGCGTGACAATATCCCACATGTTGTTTTTGCATTTGTAGATCCTGAATGTGCCGGCCGGCACCCCGGCGGACAGCTCCGTGTCGCTTTCAATACAGTTTCTTCGGGTTTCAAGATGGAGGCGGTGAAACTTGAGGCAGATATCCTGCCAGCCGGTGGCCACCAGCACCTTGCCGCGCAGATCGACAATGCCGACGCCGATATGGGTCAGTTTATAAAAATCGTTCATCAGCTCCTGGATCGCCTGCACATCCAGGATATCGCGCAAATCAAGCAGGCCGATATCTCCTTCCGGCAACAGAATGGCGTCAAGCTTGGCCCTGACTCGCTTCTCGCTGAGCCGCAGCATCTCCGTTGCCCGCTTGCGTGCGGTAATGTCCCGCCAGATGCAGTGGTAGACGGGGCGGCCTGCCACATCAAGCACCTGGGCCGTTACGTGCACATGTCTGATTTCACCCTGCTTGGTGCGCTGCATGGTATCAAACGAGTCGCTTCCCTCTTGCATCACCCGGCGGATGTGAGCCCGGGTCTGTTCGGCCGTTTCCGCAGCCTCGATATCGGCAAGGCTCAGCCGGGCAAACTCCTGCCGGGAATAGCCCAGCTGCCGGCAGACCTGTTCATTGAACTCAAGCGGCTGTGCGGTTTCCGGATTGAGGATCACCACTCCGTCCGGCCCCTGATCAAAGAAAACGCGATAGCGGCATTCGGCCTCCCGCAGTTCGCGGCTTCTTTTTTCCAGCAGATCTTCCACCCGCAGCAGGGATCTTTCCCGGCAGGTCCGGGCGCAGACTTCAATAAGATACTCCGGGTCAAAGGGTTTGCGCAGATAGGCTGCCGCACCCTGCTTCATCCAGGCCAGGGCCAGTTCCGGACTGGGATCGGTGGTCATCATGATGCAGACGCAATCGGGCCGCCCGTGGCAAAAATCCGCCAGCAGCCTGTCCCCCTTGGCATCAGGCAGATGATAGTCCAGCAGGGCAATGTCATAAACCTCGCGGCTGAAGGCTTCTGCCGCAGCCCGAGCGGTAAATGCCGTATCGGCCAGGTAACCATGGGTCGTAAAAACCTTCTGCAGGGCATTGGCCAGGGTCTTGCTGTCCTCCACAATCAAAACCCGGCGAACGGGACGCGGCAAACTGCCTGAGAGAAGTCCCCGCACCTGGGCAAGAAACCGAGTGCCGTCCACCGGTGAGGGCAGGAAGGCGTTGGCGCCCAGTTCCTCGGTGATGCGGGAGGCCTCTTCACCGGCAAAGGTGGCTGAAACGACCAGAATCGGAATATGATTGCAGAATTGGTATTCAGGGGAGCGGAGCAGACGGCAGAAACGCCAGCCGTCGATACCCTGCATGTAAAGGTCGGTGACAATGAGCTCAACCAGCCGGTCACGGTCCATGGCGACAAGGGCAGCCTCCGCGCTTTGGAATGTCCGAACATCAAGCCCTTCCCTGCGCAACAGGCCGGCCAGCACATTGAGCTGAGTCACGTCATCGTTGACCACCACCGCCCGTGCCGTCGGCTGGTCAGATGTGGGTATTTTCATGTCGGCCCCTCTTGGCCATCAACATCGTCTGCACATTCAGGGTAGTTCTTTTGCAGGCACTCGGGACAGATACCGTGGCTGAACCGGGCCTCGGAATGTCGGCTGAAATAGGCCTCAACCTGGTCCCAGTAGCCCTCATCGTCACGGATCTTCTTGCAGAACGAACAGATGGGTATGATGCCCTGCAGGGTTTTGATGTGGTCCACGGCTTCGCGCAGTTCCTGCATCTGTGCGGTCAATCTTTCCTGCATCCGGATCATGCGTCGGCCCACCTCGATCCTGGCCCGGAGTTCTCCGGGATCAAACGGCTTGGCCAGATAGTCATCCGCCCCGGCATCGAGTCCGGCGATGACATCCGCCTTTCCTCCCCTGGTGGTCAGGATGATGATATAGGGCGGCAACAGGGATGGCATGGCACGGATCCGGCGTACCACTTCAAGCCCGTCCATGCCGGGCATCATCCAGTCGAGAATGGCCAGTCGCGGCGCGTCGGATTTCAGCAGGGTGTCCAGGGCTTGCGGCCCATTGGTGGTTTCCACCACCTCATGTCCATCTTTTTTCAACACGGCGGACAGCATGAAGCGTGACGTCAAGTCGTCTTCAGCGATCAAAATACGCATGGCGTTCTCCTTGCCTGATCTATGTTCCGGCCGGCAAACCTGTGGAGAGACAGCACCGGCGCCCTCCGGATCCTCGGCGTCTTTCACAATTCCGTGAGTTTTTCCATCTCTTTTTCCATGGCCTGTCGCAACCGGTCGAACTCCTCCTCCAACGCAGTCATCCGCTGCCGCATGAAGGCCAGGTTCCCCGCCTTACCGGCTTTTTCCATCTCCTGGGCCACCGCCTGCATGCATTCCCCGCCGACACTGGCCGCCGCACCCTTGATGGTATGTACCTGGCGTTCGGCAGTGGCAACATCGTCACCTGCCAGCACCTCTTTCAGCTCCTGCATCTGCTGGGGGATATCCTGCAGAAAACCTTCTATGACGATGCACGCCAGGGCTTTGTCCTCCAGCAGCCTCTTCAGCATGGCCTCCAGATCGAATACAGCTGCTGATTTACCTTCTGCAGATGTAACGTATTCTCTTGCCTGTTGTCTCCTGCTTCTGACTTCCCCCTCGGGACCGAGCCACCTGTAAAGTTTCTCGGCCACGTCCTGGGGGGAAACGGGCTTGGCCAGATAGTCGTTCATACCGGCGGCAAGACATTTTTCCCGGTCACCCTGCATGGCGTGGGCGGTCATGGCGATGATGGGGATTCGCGGATTGAGAATGGCGGAACGCCGGCGAATCTGCCGGGCTGCCTCATAACCGTCCATCACCGGCATCTGCACATCCATCAGCACCAGGTCATAGGGAATGGTCTCCAATGTCCTCACCGCCTCAGCGCCATTGGCCACGGCATCGGCATGCAGACCGAGTCTACCGAGGATGCCCAGTGCCACCTGCTGGTTGGTGGCGTTATCCTCCACCACCAGAATCCGCGCACCTGAACCGGCAAACAGGTGCCGCAGTTCCCGGGCCGAATAACGGGTCACAATAGGCCGACGTTGCTGAAGCAGCCCTCCACCCGGCTGATCATGGATATCCGGCAAAAACCGCGGGAGAGCGGATAAAACAGTATATAATTCATGATGGCGGGCCGGCTTGGTCAGATAAGCTGCAAAGCCGATCTCCTCAAACCTCCTGGCGTCACCCCGTGTTCCAAGGGAGGTCAACATCACCAGTTGGGTATCCGCCAACCTCACATCCGCCTTAATCAGCCTTCCCAGCTCCTCTCCGTCCATGAATGGCATCTGCATGTCAATTACCGCGATAGGGAAGGGATCACCTTCATCCAACGCCTGATGCAGCATGTCAAGAGCCTCCCGGCCGTCCTTGGTCTGGGCCGGACGCATGAACCAGGAGGCAAGACGGGTTGAAAGAATCTCGCGGCTGGCGGCATTATCATCCACGATCAAAACCCTCAGGCCGCGCAGGTCCATGGCCGGTGGCGATTCCGCCTGCTTCCCTTCCGACTGCCTGGACAGTCTTGCGGTGAACCAGAACTCCGAACCCCGGCCCTCTTCGCTCACAACACCCACTTCACCATGCATCATCTCGGCCAGCTGTTTGGAGATGGCCAGTCCCAGTCCGCTTCCGCCATACTGGCGCGTGGTTGAGGCATCCACCTGGGAGAACTTGCCAAAAAGCAGGCCGATCTTATCCTTGGGAATGCCGATTCCGGTGTCAAGCACCGCAAAGCGCAACAGCACCTCTCCCTCTCTTTCCGAGAGCAGGGTAACACGTATGGCCACCTCTCCGGCAGGGGTGAATTTGATCGCATTAGCCATCAGATTAATCAGAATCTGGCGCAAGCGGCCCGGGTCACCCCGCAAAGAAGCGGGAACTTCCGGAGCGGCGGAACAGAGCAGCTCCAACCCCTTATCGTGGGCCCGCAAGGCCATTGAAGAGGCAAAGTCATCCAGCAGATTATGCAGATCGAAATCCAGAATCTCCAGGTCCAGTTTCCCGGCCTCGATCTTGGAAAAATCCAGAATATCATTGATGAGTCCGAGCAGCGAATCTGCGCTGGCAAGCACAATCTCGGCGTAGCGGCGCTGTTCGTCACTCAGGTCCGTTTCCAGCAGCAGTCCCGTCATACCGATTACGCCGTTCATTGGGGTACGGATCTCATGGCTCATATTGGCCAGAAACTCGCTCTTGGCGGCACTGGCCATCGCCGCCTTGACAGCCATGTCGTTGGCTCTGACAGTGGCCACCTCAAGCTGACGGTTCATATGGAGCAATTCATCCTCCGCCTGCTTGCGGTCGGTGATGTCCAGCATTGCCCCGACAAGCCCGAGCAGATCGTCCCCGGCGCTGAAAAAGGGCGCCTTGTGGAACATGATCTGCCGGCGGGAACCATCGGCGTGGACAACCGCTGCCTCGTAAATCTGGGTTTTACCGCTTGCCATTAAATCAAGGTCCGCCTGGTGATAGCAGTTGGCCAGGTCGTGAGGGGCAATATCAAAGGCAGTCTTGCCGACGATCGCCTCCGTCGGCTTTCCCAGGAATTCGGCAAACAAGGTGTTGCAGCCCAGATAAACTCCCTGCACATCCTTGTAAAACACCGGAATGGGAATGGCCTCAATGAGGGTGTTCAGGAGTTCTCTGCTCTGGCGTATCCCCTCCTCCACCCGCTTGCGATCGGTGATATCGACAAATGTTTCCAGCAACTTCTCCCGGCCTTGAATACGGATGCGTTGCACCGAGGTCATGATGGACACCTGGCTGCCATCAGGCCGCTGAATGACCCGATCCATATTGTCGCTGCTGTGGCAGGAATTCTTTACCGGGCAATTTTCCGGCAGGAAAGGGCAGACAAAACCATGGCACACCCGTCCCACAATCTCCTCGGCCGGGGTGCCGATAAGTCTTGCAGCCCAGGGATTTACCCGTTCAACCACATGGGTTCGGGCATCGATGATCATGACCCCGGCGCCGAGATTATTGATGAGCAGACGCTGAAGACTCTCGCTTTCCACGAGAGCGGTGGTGCGCTCCTGCACCAGGAGTTCCAGTTCCTCCCGCCGGTGGGTGATAAAACCGATGACCAGGGCAATGGCTCCTGTCATCACCAGACCGGCAAGAACCGTCATCCAGCCGTGACCAGCCGGATGGAGTGCGGTAAAGGCGGGTCCCGGACGGACAACCACGGCAAAGGTTTTACCGAATACGAAAAGAGGGCGGACAACGGGAAGCGGTGCCGTGAGTGGCGTCTTGTTTTTTGCTGCTGATGTTGAAGCAAGCAACAGGGCCGGTTCCCCTGCCCGCAGTTGATACAGATCCAGGTATATGGCTGGTTTGCCCAGGCTTGGACCGACGGCGTTCTGCAAAAAAGTCCCCAGGTGCAGCACGGCCAGGGCAAAACCTTGAGGACTGCCGGTTTCTTTGTCGGGATAAACAGGCCGATACACCAGCAGACCCTGCTGACCGTCTGTCTCCTGCACCAGGGAGATAGGATCGGTGCAGGTGGGCAACCTGCTGCGCGCCGCCTCTTCCAGGGCTGACCGGCGGACCGGTTCAGAACCGAGGTCAAAACCCAGGACACTTTCATTGCCGGCCAATGGTGCCACGTAGAGAACCGGATAATAGAACTGCCGACCTGCCGCCGGCGCGGGTTTTCCTGCCGCATCCTTCTGCCAGATCCTGTAATCAGGCAAGCCCTCCTGCCGCCTCTCCTGCTCGAAAAAGTCCTTTTCCTCTGCGGGGACCACAGGGATCCATTCCCAGGCCTGGATGGTGTTTTTCCTCACCAGGTATTCAGTAAATGCGCCGAACTCCTGTTTATTCACCTGCCGGCTGGATGAGATGAAGCGAGCCAGGCCTTCCAGCTCAATATCGCCCAGTGCCTCGAAGACCGCTGCAACACGGCTGGTTTGGCTGCTCACCAGCGGGGAAAACCTCTCGACATGACTGCGGTCCTTCGCCTGATCATCAGCTAGGGCCGCTGCCAGGGTCAGCGTCAGGCCGATGATTCCAGCCAGCACCGCTTCGGCATGGCGCAACCCATTGCCATATCTGCCCCCCAGCCGACCGCGCCATGCCAGCACCGCATTGCCGGCCAGAAGAAGTGCCACCAGGACCACGGTGACCAGCAGAGGGAAAAAACCGGCCCTCACCGTCTCCCACTGCCAGTCGCGGGCATCAATATCCATGCCCAGCACCGCAAGCAGATCACCGGTGTCCGGATCGGTGAGAGGGATCAGCGAGGTCACCCATGTTCCCCAGCGGTCGGTAACCGGGCCAACGGCTCCCTCCACCCCGGTATCAAAAACCCGGAGATAATAAGGGGAGATCTCCTCATAAATCTGCCCGGCAGGGGATTCATCGGCAGAACCGGCTGGTTCCGAATCCGCATAGAAAAAAACCTTGCCGTCCGGCCTGCGGCCCATCAGATAAAGAAAGCGGCAGCGTGGGAAGACCGTCAGGGTGGCGATCAGCTGTTGTTTGAACCGCTGGTATTCAGGCAAGGCCAGGTCGGTCTCGGTTCCGGACAGCGCCTTGACCCGGCGCACGTCGATTGCCTGGGCCACCAGACGGGTATGGCGGAGCAGGTCTTCACGCATGCGGCGGTCAGCCGCCTGCACCGACCACCAGGCCAGAAGCACCCCGACGATCAACACCGCCGCTATGGCGCTGCCCAGCCCAAGCTTCTTCACTTCAGTCACTCTGGTCATCTGTTAACCGATCAAAAAGACATACTCTGCTCTGTATTTGTCGGCACCTGGGATAATCCGGCAGACAGAGAGACGATCCCGGGAAATCTCCTCAACCCGGCAGATTTCCTGATCGCATTGTTAAATAATAAATTAGGACCTGGATATATTCGACAAGGTACTTGCACAAGGCGATCCAAGACATGAAAAATCATATCACAAACTTTGCTACAATGTCGTTTTTTTCCACACATGATTTGTCTATCCGCACCAGGTGATCAGGCAACGGAAATCAAGTTGCTCTCTCTAAAAAAAATGAAACATTTTACACAAATAGCACATCACAACTTCATAACGACTGACAATCCGCCGCATTCGATTTGCCTGACCACTAATACTTGACAAAACAGCTCTTCCTGTTATTGAATAACGATCCAGGTATTTTCCCTTCTGCAAAACAGCGGAGAACCATCAGTATGAAAAATGCATGGCTGCTTATGGCCTCTCTGTTCCTCCTGCTGGGCACAGCAACCAACAGTAAGTCCGCCAACGATGGCGAACCAGGCACGGCAAAGAAGACGCTGGTCATCTGCGGCTCCGGCGACAGCCAGAATCTTCTGCGTCATCTGGCTGCAGCCTATGAACAATCCCATCCGAACATGAGCATTGACGTGCCGGATTCCATCGGCAGCGGCGGCGGGGTCAAGGCCACGGCGGGCGGCAAATGCGATCTGGGCCGGGTGGCCCGCCCTTTAAAGGAAAAAGAGAAGGAACTCAACCTTGACTATCTTCTTTTTGCCGACTCTCCAGTGATTTTCCTGGTCAACAGCAGCGTGAAGGGAGTGAGGAGCATCACCGCTCAGCAGGCTGTGGGCATCTTCTCGGGTGCCATCACCCTGTGGAGCGAACTGGGCGGCCCCCATGGAAAAATTTACGTGGCCAACCGGGAAAAGGGTGACTCATCGCGTTCCGTTATCGAAAAATACATTCCGGCATTCAACGCCATCGACAAACCGGTGGGACAGACCCTCTATACAACGCCGGAAAACGTTGCCGCAATCAACCGCTACAAGAACACCATCGGCTACGCGAGCCTGGCCGAGGCCGGTAACCAGCCTGACATCGTTGTTCTGCAGTTTGAAAACGTCTCGCCGGATCGGGATAACGTGACAAAAGGAGCGTACAAACTCGTTGCGCCACTCGGTCTGGTATGGAAAAATGAACATGGCCGGGAGGTGAAAAACTTTATCGATTTTCTTTACAGCCCGGCGGCCGAGAAGATCATGGCTGACCATGGCGCATTTTCAGCCTTAACAAAACGGTAAAATATGCGAGACAGTCTCACCAAATCATGCCGCGGCACCCCACGCCCTGTTCAGCCTGCCGGTTTCCCTAATCCTGCTTTCGGCCATTACTCCATTTAACGGCTCATCATGTTTCGTTCCCTCAAAATTACCCTTCTTCTCTCCCACACCGGTATTATTCTGCTCACCAACCTTCTGCTGGCCAATGTTTCCTATTTTTATCTGATCAACACCCTGGAAAACAGCCAGAAACAATACCTTGAATTCATTACCCGGCATGCCGTGCAAACCATCAACAGCTCTATTAAAAACAAGTCTGACCTGCTGGAACGTATTGCCGATGGTCCGGAGGTGATCAATTATTCCATCAACTTCCGGGAAGCCGCCCTTGCTTCATACCTGGCCGGATTCCACAGCAGTTTTTCCAATCTCAGTTTCATCAACCGGCAGGGTATCGAAGAATTGCGGGTAACCGACGGTGAAATTGCCCAGAATGTTGCTGATTACAGCGACAGCTCTTTTTTCTCCGAAAGCCTTGCCCATCCGAACAAGGTTCTCATCTTTCAGAATGAGCCGATGCAGCAGACCAAAGAGCCGGTGCTGCGGCTGGCCATTGCCAAGCACCAGTATTTTGAGGACCGATTTGCCGGTCTGCTGCTGGCTACCCTGCCCTACCGGAAAATTGCAGCGAGCCTGGCTGATATCAGGTTCAGCGCTGCCGGTTATCTCCTGGTAAGTGACGGGGTCGGCAATATCATGACCATTACTAACCCATCTACCCACGCATCGGCAGAGCAGATCAGCATCAGCCGTGCAAAGGATGAAAAAGAGTTCGCGGTTTTTCTTCCCCCGCAAGATCCTGGCCGTATACCATACTTTCAGCGCGCCAATGTGCGGGACGTTGATTCCTTTGTCGCCACAACCTCCATTCCGGAGCTGCAATGGACGGTCATGGCGGTTCTACCCCATGAGGAATTCATGCAGCAGGTGAAAAAGCTGCGGGTCAGCTTTATTATCCTGTTCGTCATCTTCTTCGTACTGGCCAGTATTCTCTCCTATCTACTGGCAAACGGCATCACCATGCCCCTGGCCAGGCTCACCCGGGCGGCAAAGGCCATTGCCCAGGGAAATCTCAATGAAATCATCGACATCAAATCACGGGACGAGATCGGCAAATTGATCGGCTCTTTCAATATCATGACCAGGAATCTGCAGGAGACCACCATTTCCCGGGATTATTTCAACACCATTCTCAGTTCCATGCAGGAGAGCCTCATTGTCCTGGGCCGGGACGGCAAGATCGAGACCATCAACAACTCCACCATCGTCATGCTTGGCTATGAGAAACAAGAGTTGACCGGCAAACCGCTGGAATTCATCCTGAAAAATGATGAAGCAGTGGCAGGCTGCCCTTTCAGCAACCTGGATGAAGGGGAAATTCTCAGGGAATGCGAGCTGATCTACCTGACGAAATGGGGAAGGGAAATCCCGGTCCATTTCAGCGCCTCGCCGATGAAGAACAGCAAGGGAGATATTTACGGCATCGTCTGCCTGGCTATCAATATCTCCAGGCGCAAAAAAATGGAAATGGCCCTGCGGCAGAGTGAAGCCAAACTGCGGGAAATCGCCATCACCGATGAACTGACCTCCCTGCTCAACCGGCGCGGTTTCATGACCATGGCCACCAAACAGCTGCAGGTGGCCAAACGCCGGGAGGGCAATGTCTTCCTGATGTATGCCGATGTGAACAATCTGAAATGGGTCAATGACCACCTGGGTCACCATGCCGGTGATCAGGTGCTGACGGAGACCGCCGATCTGCTCCGCTCCACCTTCAGGGATTCGGATACCATCGCCCGGCTCGACGGCGACGAATTCGCCGTCCTGCTCATTGATCCGGCCGACGAAAAATCCGTCATCAATCGTCTTGAAAAGAACCTGCGGGCAAAAAACAACCTGGAGCAGCGGAGCTATGAACTCTCACTGAGCATCGGCGTGGTGCTCTATGATCCAGAACATCCCAGCTCCATTGAAGAGTTGATGAACAGGGCGGACAACCTGATGTACGAATGCAAGCAGCCGAAAAAGCAGGAGATGCGCTGACCGGGGCCGCATCGCAATTCCTTACAGCTCATGGATCATAATCTGGGCAGTTTGCGCAAGCGCCCGGGCATCCTCCACCACCTGCCGGTGATGGGTAAAGAGAATCACCTGGGTTTTCTCCGCCAGGCCGGCCAACACCCTGATGGTCGCCTTGACTCTCTCATCATCAAAGTTGATGAGGATGTCATCAACGATGAAGGGCATGGTTTCACCGCTCTGCAGGCGCCATTCCAGGGTGGCCAGCCGCAGGGCAAGATAGAGCTGATCACGAGTGCCGGAACTCATCCCCTGCACATACACCCCCCGCGCCTCATCAGGACGCAGGCCGGCCAGCACCGGCTGCCCGTTATCAGCCAGATCGGTGCGCAGGTCGGTAAAGGAACCCAGGGTCAATTCCCTGAAATAGCCGGCTGCAAGCTTGAGGATCGGATCCTGATGCTCTTCCCGATATCGTTCGATTTCCTGCTGAAGCACCCTTGCCGCAAGTTTCACCCGCACATAGCGGTCGGCAAGCCGCCGAATCCTGGCCAGCACCTGCTCGGCTTGCTCCGCTGCCTCGGCGGCACGGGAGCTGCCGTCCATTTTTCCCAGTTCGTTTTTTTCACGACCGATTACTTCGAAAAATTCATCAATCTTCGGGCTCAGCTCTTCGCTGATCTCTCTTTTGATGGTATCGATCTGTCCCTGCAGGTCTGTTGACTGGATACCCCGGGTATCCCGGCTGATTTCCTCGAGGGAAAGGCCCTCCGCAATTTCAGCAAGCGTTGTCTCGACATCAACGAGCATGTCCTTGATTTTGCGCCACTCAGCAGACCGGTCAATTGCCTTGTCCAGTGCCTTGAGGTCCTGACAGCCGGCAAGTCGCAGAAACTCCCCCATCTGCCCATTCAGGCTTTGCAGGGTTTCTTCGCCATGGAGGATCTCTTCTGCAAGATTTTCCATGTCCTCCGCGTATTTGGCCAACAGGGCTCTGTCCTCATTTGCCTTGCCCAGCATGGCCTGCAGCCTGGTCACCGCCAATTCAAGCGGTAAACCGGCCAACTCCGGGGCGACACGCTGCAGGAGGGATTTGACGTCCTGTTCATATTTTTCCATGTTTTTGCTCATGCCGGCAATACGCTTACGGGAAACCTCCGCGTCCTTGAGCTTGGCAAAGCAGTTCTGCAGCTCATCCAGCATGGTATTGACATCAGCCGGCGCCAGGGTATTACCCGCTGCTGCCAAACCCTGCACGGCGTCCTGCCATTTCCCCTGCCACTCTACCAAGTCATTTTTCGTAGTTTGCAGATTAAGTGCGGCAGCGGCCAGGCTCTCCTGCAGTTCCTTTTTTTTCTCGGCAAGCCTCTCCCGTCCGGCCTGATTTGCTTCATGTTCCGTCACCACCGTTTCACTGAAGACAATAACCGGCTCCAGTTCTTCACTGGTGATTTTTTTTGCCTCACCCAGCAGCTCGAGTTCCATGATCAGGCTCTGCTGTAAGATCTGCCGCTGCTCTTTTTTTCCGTCCAGTTCCTGCTCTTTTCTACCGATCTCCTTCACTCTGGAACGGATGCCGGAAAACTCATTGAGCCAGGAGGCCATTTCCGCAGGTGACAGTGGTTCAATACCGCTTTCCTGCCAAATCTCCTGCCAACCGACGGCAAAGACCTGCACCTCTTCTGCCAACTCCTCCTGCCTGCGGACAAGATCCTGCTTTTTCGCCTCCAGACTTTCCAGGCGGGCCCTGCTGGCGGCAAAACCGGCCGCCCTGTCCGCCTCCCGGCGCAGACGATCGGCAAGGGTATCAGCGGCAGACACATACTGTTCATAGGCCTCAGGCAAAGGCCGAGGGTCATATTCCCGGCTTTCCCGGTCTACATCTTCTCCTGCCAGCCACTTTCGACGCAGAAGCCCCCAGCCATTGTCACGCTTGCCGCGTACCAGCGCAAGCTCCTCCTCGGTGGGCACTTCCCCGCCATATTCAATCTTTTTTTTCTCGGCAACCGCCTGTTGCAGCTCCCTGTCTGTCTCCCTGCTCTCTTTTGCCAGCTGACGCCTGGCATCCTCCAGCTCCTGATAACGGGCGGCAAATTCTTTAATCGTCTCCGGCAGCGGCACGGGCAGATCAACGACCCGGTGCAGCTCCCCTGACCAGCGACCCAGCCGGTTGAGATCAGCCGCACACTCCTTTTTATCACTCTCTATTTCACGGATTTTTGCCTTGATATCAGCATCGATTGCCCCGGTCTTCCCTGCGTGTTTTACCGCCCGGGCCAGAGAGCCGACATCCTTTGCCTCCGGCAACCTCCCTAAAACCTCGGCAATGCTTTTGAGTTGCCGTTCCGCCTCCCCGGCATGTTTTTTTGCCTGGGCAACCTGCAGATCCAGGGCATGGTGGCTGTTGATCAGCTCCTGGATTGTATTTTTCCTGAGCAGCACCGACCGCAGCAACTCAACATCCGCCAGCGCCAGATCCGGCCGAATGCGCTTCAGCAGCTCCGCCGCCTCTGTCCGGCTGCCAATCCGCATTCCTTCATTTTTTTCCCGGTCTCGTCCCTCAGTACGGTATTGACCAAGCCTCTGGTGCAGATCAACAATCGCCCCGGCATGCTCCACCAGCATCTGATTAAATCCTACCCCTTCCTTCTTCTTTCCGAGCAGATCCAGCCTGCCGCGGGCCTTCTGCAGCTGCAATCCGGTTTCACGCTGCTGCTGTTCAACTTCTCTCTTCTTGTCGGCAAGATCCAGGGGCAATACCTGTACCTCGCCCATCTCGTGCAGCAGCTGTATGTGTTTTGCCCGAGTGGCGAGAAAGGGAATGGCCCGCTTTAACCGCTCAAGATGATACACCTGCTTTTGTTTTGCCTCGCGCTCATCCTGTAGCCTTTGCCGTTGACTTACCGCATCGTCGAGCTGTTTTCGATGCTCCTGCCACTCCCGGCGGGAAAGACTGGCCTGCTTGACCGTCCTCTGCAGCTCCTTGTATTCGGCAATGGCCGTATTAATCTGCTGCTTTGAACCTCGTGCCTTAAACAGCTCATCCGCCTCCGCGTCCAGGGAACCGAGGATGGCACGCAGGGAAGAAATGCCGGAACCAGCGGCAAAAAGGGCCTGCCCCACCTCTCCCTTCTGGGCCAGGATATCCTCCCCTCCCTGCACCAGCACGGCATGATCGATGCCGTAGAGAGACTCAAAAAGCCCCTGGTCAATACCGGGCAGAAAGGCGGACAGGGCGCCATCTTCCAGGGGATTGCCAGAGGGGTCAAGAATATCCGCCTTTCTTCTCTTACGGCGCTGAAAACTGATCTCCCGGCCGTCATCGGCCTGCAGACAGCCCGCCACCAGCAGATTCTCATTGGCATGCTGGAAACTATCCGCAGTCCGCTCAGGGAAACCGTAGAGCAAGGCCTTGAGCCCACGCAGGGAACTGCTTTTGCCCGCTTCATTGGGGCCATAGATGATATGCAGGCCGGGACTTTCGCCGTGAAAATCCAGGGTACTGCCCGTGAAAGGACCGAAGGCCTTCAGATCAAGACGCCTGATCCTCATCCCTGGCCTCCATGCTGGAGGAGTCTTGCCACCAGCAGCTCCCTTACCTCATCCCGCAGGGCGTTTATCTGCTCCGGGGAGTCGGCCAGGAAAGGTTCCTCACCTTCAAAGAGTTCATGGGGCAGCCTGCTTTTAAAGGCCGGCAGATCCGGCACCAGGGCAACGAGTTCCTCCGTACCCAGCTGCAGCTCATCCAGGGAGTGAAGCATACCGGCCAGCGCGGTATCCCGGCCGACAAGCTCGGCCAGATCCGACCTGCGCCGGGTCTGCAGCAGCACCTTTTCCAGCCACACCTCACCGCTGGCCGCGGCCACGCCGCGAAACTCCTCGATCAGCCGGGTCCACCGGCCAATAAGGTCGGCATGCACAGGACAGGCACCGACGAGGATCAGCCGCATGGCCAGCGGCCTGCCGTCCCTTGTCAGCCGATGGGTTTCGATCCCCTGCCGTACCTGTTCGAAAACCGCGTCCATCGTCTCGCAGGTCGACAGATCAACCCGGCACTGTACCCAGCGCAGCACATCAAATTCCCGCGGTTCCATTGCCGTGACCCGGCCTTCTGCAACGGTTACCAGGGTCGCCCCTTTGGCCCCTGTTTCCCGGATATGGCGGCCCTGGAGATTACCGGGAAAGATGATCCACGGGTCGCGAGCCACGACTTCCTGCTGGTGCACATGACCAAGAGCCCAGTAATCGTATCCTCTGGAGCGCAAATCATCCAGCGAACAGGGCGCATAGGGCTCATGACCAGCCCGGCCGGTGAGTGCGGTATGCAGGAGACCGATGTTGAAATAACCGGGGTGTCTGGGTGGATAGAGGGTGGCGAGGTTTTCACTGACAGCGCCGGCAGGATAGCTTTGTCCATGGATGGCCACCTGGAGCTCGTCCAGCAGTTTCGTTTCAGCCTTTTTTGACGAAAAGAGGGTGACATTATCCGGCAGGGACAATGCCTTGGTGGTATGGCTTGCGGCATCATGATTGCCGGCAACGATAAACACCCTGATGCCGGCATTCTTCAACCGTCCCATGCGGTTGACAAAAAAGAGGCCGGTATTGTAGTCCTTCCAGGGGCCGTCATACAGATCGCCGGCGATGAGGATGAAATCGACCTCCTCGTCCATGGCGAAATCAATGAGATTGTCAAAGGCCCGCCGTGAGGCCTCGCGGATCTCCTCCACCGGGGCGTCCTCATAGGACTCCAGGCCCTTTAAGGGGCTGTCTAGGTGAATATCAGCGGTATGCAGGAATTTGAACATTTTTTTTAAGAGTGAGAAGGAAAGAGGCATAAGGCATTAGGCATAAGGGGATTAGGCATAAGGCACAAGGCACAAGGCACAAGGCACAAAAATAATGCATGATCATGGGGTTGGTGTAAAATATTTTCTTCTGGCAATTCCAACTTGTTGCCTAAGATTAAACCGGTAATCCGCATTCCGCAATCCCCAATCCCAAATCCTCACTTATTTATCGCCCCCTTATACCTCTTACCTTCTGCCTCTCGCCTTCTACCTTCTGCCTCTTGCCTCTCGCCTTATCCCCCTTCCCTTTTGCCTTGTGCCTTATGCCTTGTGCCTAATCCCCTTATGCCTTGTGCCTAATGCCTTATCCCTTATCCCCCTCGCCTGCCGTTAAAGCAAATCAAGATCGCTTGCCCTGGCCCATTCCACGATCCGATTAAATTCTTTTTTGAGTTGTTCAAATCCTTTCGGCGTTTCGCTCATTCTGCCTTCCCGGGCAAGTTTACCCAGCTCCGCCCCGGCTTCGGCAAAGGCATGGGCGGATACCGTGGCAGCGGTCCCCTTCAGGGAATGACATACCTTTCTCAGTCTCGCCTCATCATCGGCAGCGATGGCGGCCTCCACTTCCTCCAGCCACTGGGGGCCGCTCACCTGCAGCAGATGCCTGAGCAGTTTCCTGGCAAGCTCCACTTTACCGTTACAGCTGTCATAGAGGAAGGCATCGTAATCAATAAATTCCGCCCCTTTTTTCTTCGGGGTGAGGGTCACTGTTTTCATAGCCAAATCCATACCGAGAACCTTTTCCATTTCCTGCCTCAGGATCTTCATGTCAATGGGCTTGGACACATAACCATCCATCCCGGCATCCAGACATTTCTGCCGGTCAATGGTCATGGCATGGGCGGTCAGGGCGATAACCGGGATATGCTCACCGCTCTGCTTCTCCCGTTTCCGGATCAGGGAAACCGCCTCGAATCCATCCATTTCCGGCATCTGCATGTCCATTAAAATGACATGAAAAGAGTCATCCTGCAAGGCATCAAGAACCTGCCTGCCGTTTTCCGCCGTGGTCACCCGCCATCCCTGGGCACGGATCAGTTCAACGGCAAGCACCCTGTTGATCTCCTCATCTTCGGCCAGCAGCACATTAAGCGTATGCAGGCTTTCCCTGATGGAATGCCGGGTCACCAGGGGCATCTCCAGTCCGGCATCTCCCGGCCTGCTCAACACCATACGCAGAGCCTCGAGAAGTTCGGTCTTACTTACCGGCTTGAGCAGATAGGAGACAATACCCACTTCCCGGCAACGCTGCCCGTCACCACGCTGGCCGGCGGCAGTCAGCATGATGATCCTGGCATTTCTGTCAATGTGGTGCAATTTGTGGGCGACAGCAAACAGCTGATCATGCTCAGGCAGGGAATCGAGAACAATCACGTTGAATCGTTTCTCAACCGTCATCTTCAAGGCATCTTCTGCAGAACCCGCAATCAGCACATCCTTTGTCCATTCATTGATCATCTCCTTTAACACAAAACGTCCAGAGGCCTCGCCGGCAACCACCAGGAAGGACATGCGCTGCAGTTCCCCCACCGGCAGCGGTTCAAACTTCCTGGTTTGTTTGACCTGGGTCTGCAGCAGCAGTGTGAAATGAAAGGTGGTTCCCGCCCCCGGCTGACTTTCCAGCCATAGTTCGCCGCCCATCATGCTAATCAGTTCAGCGCAGATGGTGAGCCCGAGCCCGGCGCCGCCATGTTGGCGTGAAGAGGAACCGTCAACCTGGCTGAAGGCCTGGAAAATTCTTTCCTGCATCTCAGGAGCGATGCCGATGCCGGTATCCGCCACCGTAAAATGCAGGCCCATATCCCTCTCCCCTTTCTTCAGCTTGATCCTTTCCGGGTATTCATCCGGTTTTGCCTTTGTTACCGTCACCAACACCTTGCCGGCACTGGTGAATTTAATACTGTTTCCCACCAGGTTGACAAGAATCTGCCGCAGACGACCCGGATCGCCGATAAAACCGTCAATCAGATCATGCTCGATTTCATAGGTGAGCTGCAGGCCTTTATCATGGGCCTTGAAGGCCAGAATATTCAATGAGTTACCCACCACATCAAACAGACTGAAGGGGATATGGTCAATTTCCAGGGAACCGGACTCGATCTTGGAAAAATCAAGCACCTCATTGACCACGTCGAGCAATCTGTTGGCCGAGGTTTTCACCATTTCCAGAAAGCGGCGCTGATCAGCAGAAAGCTGCGTTCCCAGCACCAGATCGGTCATGCCCATGATGCCGTTTAAAGGTGTGCGTATTTCATGGCTCATATTGGCCAGAAATTCACCTTTGATCTCATTAGCCGCCTCCGCCGACTCCTTGGCCTGACGCAGAATCTTCTCCGCCAGCACCATATCGCTGATGTCATGGAAATCTTCAATGATGCCCAAGAATTCTCCCTGTTCATTGTGCAGCGGGGCCGCCCTGAGCCGGCAGGTGATCAATTTTCCGTCAGCGCGCAGCTTTTCAACCTCAAACTCGACCCTCTCTTTGCCATCCTGCAGAAGAAAAACAGGGCACTGTTCGGTGTGGCAGAAGGGACCGGGAAATACCTCAAAACATTTGCCTCCCTCCAGGGTCTCTTTAGGCGCCCCCACCAGCTCAGCAAAGACGTCATTAACCCTTAATACAGTGAAATCCGCTCCAATCATGCGCATGCCGTTGCCGGCTGTCTGAAAAACCTGATCCAGGAGGCAGTGGGAATTTCTGAGTTCGCTGATCATGGCGCTGCGTTCTACAATTCTTTTTTCACAGATTCTGATGATTCGTCTCGAAAAGAGAAGAAAGAGAAACGCCATGGAGAAACTGGTCAGGACAATGATCAACCAGGTGCGGTTCAGGACCTTCTGTATGGTGCGGCTTTCCATCTCCAGATAGTTACCGGCCATGTCCATTAAATTCTGCTGGGCGGTGCGGACCATGATAAAATCCTGGAATATATGATTCTTCAGCCTGTCATGCTCCTGTTCAAGCTCAATACGCTGTCTATGGAAATGATAAAAGCCGCCGGTGCCGGGGGTAATGATGTCACCTATGGGCCCTTTCTGATAATTTTCCCCCCAGAAACTTATGGCAAATTGGTCGAGTTGCCCGGCAACAGCCGTCAATTCATTCGGCATATGCCGGTTAAAAAAATGCATGCTGCCTGCAATCTGCGCCAGCAACTGCTGGACATGAGTGATTTCGATATGTTCCAGATGCTGCCGGTCTCTCTCCACCGCTATCAAGTCACAGAGCACGGCGAGCGTCTCCACATCATGACGCATCCCGGCAAGGGCGACAGAGAGCTCATTTTCCGCCATCTTCCGGCGCAGTGCCCCCCCCTTAGCTTTTTTTCGCTGCAGCTCCTCAAACGCGGCAAGTTCCTGCCTAATCTTTACCAGAAGATCGTGCGGCTTCTGCCCGACTTTCCCATTCTCAGCAAGCAGCTGATTGTAACGTCCGCGCCAGTCAGCGCCCTGTATCCGATTTTCCTCCAGACGCTGCAGCGCTTTCGTAAAGTCTGCGAAAAATCCTCCGGTGCGGGTCGTATCAGCCAGATGCTGATATTTTCCCAAGACGTTCAGGAAATTCGACTGTTTAATAACGCCCGCCTGCAGCTCTCCTTTTTCAAGCAGCTGATTGATGACGTCCCGTTCCAGCAGAACAACCCGGTTGACTTCCTTTTCCAGCGAAAACATTTCCTGCTGCAGAGAACGATAGAGATCCCTTTCAGCATTAATTTTCATGAAGGACCACCAGTTGAAGGCAAGAATAAACAGGCCGATACTTACGCCGAAAAAGACGACATTTCTGAGCAAACGTGGGGAGTTATCCTGAGGAAGTGAAATATCGGGGGAATTCATGAATTTAATTTATAGCAATTACTATCATTGGTAAAGCGATAAAAGAAACGCACAGGAATTTCCCTTGCTATGTGCCGGTTTTATCAATAGAATTACAGAGGTTACTCACCTTCATCTCCGGCATGGAATTTTCAATTATGACTGTCTCGCGAAAACCCTCTCGACAAGCCGTACAGTGCATAATAACTTCCTGATTTATCGTCACGGGAATTGGGTAACGGGACTTTTTTGCGAAGCCATCAATTATGAATGACAAAAATTCTTCACCTATCACCGGGAAAAATGCCAAGGCCCGCCTCAAAAACTTTGTTGTTGTTTTTCTACCGGGTATCCTTGTCCTCTTCGCCCTATCCGTCGTCTTCTACCAGAAAGAATCAACCGCCAGAGAGGAACTGCTGAAAAACAATGAAATGTTCCTGCTGGAAAATCAGCGGGAGTCATTAATCCCCCCCCTTAAATCCGTGGTGTCGGACCTGAAACTGCTCGCCTCCCAGCAGGAGATGCTTGCCTTTGTTAACCATGGCACGGAAGATTCTTTAACTGCGCTGACCGCCGAATTTCTTGCCTTTTCCACCCTCCGCCAGCTCTACGACAGGATTCGCTTTATCGACCGGCAGGGTCAGGAAGTCATCCGGGTCAACTACAATTACGGACAGCCCAAATTTGTCCCGCAAGAAGAACTGCAGTATGTGGGAAACCGCGACTATTTCGAGAATATCATGAAGCTGAAAGCCGGGGAATTCTATATGTCCCCCATTACGCTGAACAGCGACATGGGCAAGATCGACAATCCCCCTACCCCGGTGATTACCTGCGGGATTGCGGTATTTGACCGCGCCGGCCAGAAGAGGGGCGTCATCATCCTGACCTATCTCGCCGACCATCTGCTGCAACCGCTGCGGAAACTCGCCCAGGAAAAACAGCGGGCAATCTATCTCGTCAACGGGCAGGGTTTCTATCTGCTTGGTCCAACGCCCCAGGCAGAATGGGGTTTTCTCTACCCGGACAGGAAAGACCAGACCTTCCAGGCTCGTTTTCCCTCTGCCTGGGAATCCATTTCCTTCACAGAAAAAGGGCATATCCTCAAAGGGGAAGGGCTTTATACCTTTATCACCTTCTATCCGCAGTTATCTGTTCTTGAGCCGCGCAGGGCCTACCTGAATCCTGACGGGCCATGCGGCTGTTATTCCGGGCAGAGCGAGGAGTATTACTGGAAGCTTATTTCCTTTGTCCCGGCGACAAGCTTGCATGGCGGCTCTTTTCCTCTGGGTAAAAACCTGGTCTATTTTGACGCCGTTCTTTTCCTGCTCTTAGCCGTCACCGCCTGGCTGCTGGCCGACATAACCGCCCAACGCAATGCTTCCCGGGATAAACTGCAGGAAAAAGAAACCAGACTTCTGACCTTGCTGGATAATGTCCCGGAAGGGATCATCAGTATTAACGAGCAGGGAATCATCACCACCTTTAATCCGGCAGCCGCCCGCATATTCGGCTACACCCCGGAGGAGGCAGTCGGCCGCAGCATCAACATGCTCATGCCTCCGCCGCTGGCTGCAGAGCATGATCGGTATATCAAACAGTTTCTTGCAGGAGGCAAATCCGGCATGGTCGGCAGACAGCAGGAGGTAACCGCCCTGCACCGCGACGGCAGAACGATCCCTGTGCAGCTGTCGGTAAGTGTCGCCAAAGAAAACGGGCAATGGATTTTCACCGCCATGACCCGTGATATTTCCGAGCAGAGAAAAATGGAGCATCAACTGCGCCGTCTGGTCACCATTGATGCCCTCACTAACATTTTCAACCGGCCTTATTTCAACACAAAACTCACCGAGGAATTTGACCGGGCAATGCGCCACCTGAGGCCTCTCTCGCTCATTCTCATAGATGTTGACCGCTTCAAATCCATCAATGACATCCATGGCCCTGCGGCCGGGGATGCCTTTCTGCAGGCCCTGGCAGCTCTTGTGGTCTCGCTGATCCGCAATGTGGACACGGTCGCCCGGTATGGAGAAGAGGAAATTGTTGTCATCCTGCCGGGTACCACGGCTGAAAATGCCATGGCCCTGGCTGAACAGATACGACAAAAGACAGAGAAGCTAGCGATTGACCATGAAGGCGGGGCTATCTGCCGCACTATCTCCCTGGGGGTTTCCGCCCTTGATTTCGCCAAAGAAATTACCAGGGAGCAGTTTGTAAAAATGGCTGATGACGCCTTGACCAGGGCCAAAGAGGGGGGCGGCAACAAATCGGTTCTTTTTTAAAGGCATCTTCAAAAATTGCTCTCTGGCCCGATTACTTTATCGCGAAAAAAACAATAATGCTCCCTATGCTGTGGGTTTAAGCATAAACCAATGGTTTTGCCATTTTATGCTTAAATCTCAACAGCGACACGTTATGCTTAATTCCACGCAGGAGGACAAGATGAAATGGACAGCTTGCTAAGCCGAAGTGGCAGGGCATTCAGAGGTTATACATAATTTCGGAAACTATCCAGCTGACAGCTTGCCAAGACCTTTTCAGGAAACATCTTAAATTCCCTTTTCCATTCAATGCATTAGATTTCCAATTCTAATCTCCCGATTTGTGTATTTCATAAATAGCCGCGACAATTTGCCATATTTGCATATGCTCCATCATTTTGTAAAGATTGTCAGGATAGGTAATAATACCAAAACATTGTCCCGATATTGCCAAATGACACGATTTGGGGAGTGCTTTTTTGGGGGGGGTGTAGCCGGAATTGGATGTTCAGTGATGGTTTGATATTATCTCGCGCTAGATAATAATATAGGTGGCGCGCCGCTCAACTCGGGACGTGAGTTCTAAAAAAGAAACATGGGTCAAATTGACCTGCTACACAGAAACATAAAATATAGGAGGCATAATGAAATCAAAAATTGAATTGGAAGTGATCGCTTATAACAATAGTGGTGGCCCAAGAATATGTAAAGGTGGAATATGCCCCACGATCTACAAAAGTAAAGACGGTCGTTTTTTTGTCCAGGGTGTCATTGTTGACAGCAATATCACAGAAACCATTAACCCTCCAGAAAATGAAACGGTTGTTGAGGTTACAGAAGAATTGCTGAAAAACTTGATTCAGAATATGAAATAAGCAACAGGGACAAGGGGGCAACCTAAATCTGCCCCCTTGTCGTTTTTTGCAAAGCCATAGATATGGGATTAGGTATGGAGCCAATTGAAATTTTCAAGAGTCTTAAACCTGTAGATATTACCAGTTTTTTTAATTGCTTTTCTAAATTTTCAAATAATGCATTCAGACTAGAAATGCTTGACATATATAATGTATCCGGTGAGTTAGAGGAATATCAGAAATTTTTAAAAGGCGAGCCTCCTCCACTGAATGCTAACGAAGATTGGGTTGGGATAATCAATGAGGCTTGCGAGAGAGAGGCAAAAATGAAAAGAGTAAGGTTGGCCAGAAAGCCTTTCTCAACATATTTAAAATATGAGGTTGCATGGGGGTATCATGCTAGTCAAAATGCAGGTGAAGATATTTCCGTAATAATAACTAACACACTTCCTTCATTTAAAACTAGTGTACCTATTTTGAAAGATTATTGGCTCTTTGACGACCAAGAATGTTACTTGCTTGAGTATGATTTCATAGGGACATTTTTAGGTATCAATAAAGTGCCAGACAGCTTAATTGAAAGCTATGTAAAATTAAAAGAAGAAACTATTTCATTGTCAACGCCAATAAGAGAAACAGAAATATGGGGGCTTGGCAGTGAATGCAAGTGAGATAAGTACAGTTTTTATTGCTATATGTACGGCAGTTTACACTTTTGGCACATTCCTATTATGGTCTACCACTAAAAGGACTGTCGAGCTTATGCAACTTGAGCTAAAAAAACAATCTTTAATAAGCTCTAGCTCGATACAACATTCAATAATTAATGCTCACCGTGATCTATACCTCGAAATTATTAAAAACGATGAATTGCTAAAAGTTTTTTCGTCCAGTGTCAATATGGACAAAGAAGAGGCTAGGCAACAAATGCTAGCCACAATGCTAATCAATCATACATTAAGGATTTTTCTCGACTATAAAAATTCAATGATTGAAAATATTAATTTCGAAAATTTCGCTAAAGATGCAGCTGATTTATTTTCTCTACCTTTTGTCCGAAGCCGATGGGAAGAAGTAAAGCATTTCCACCCTTCTTCTTTTAGATCTTACGTAGATGATAAGTTATTATAACAAAAAGAAAAAAACTAACAATTGCATTCACAGACGGCAAGAAGCGCGGCGGCGTTGACGCG
Source organism: Pseudomonadota bacterium (assembly GCA_018816555.1). GTDB lineage: Bacteria > Desulfobacterota > Desulfobulbia > Desulfobulbales > SURF-16 > SURF-16. The sequence goes on along the minus strand of JAHIVT010000086.1, from coordinate 48,753 downwards.
GCAAGTTCGGGTGGGCTGCTGGCGATGCAGGTCGTTCCTGGCGGCTTCGCCGCCGGTCAGCACCGCGATTATCTCTTAAGATTACCCCATCGAACATCTTAAAATATCAAACTACCCTCAGGTTTACATGCCTACTGTTCATCGCCGACTTGGAATCATTGGCGTGCCTGCCTCTCGCCAGCCTTTCCGAAGATCATCAGGAATAGTTTCAATTTTAGTGCTTACGCAAGAAAGGAAAGGACATAATAATCTCCAGTGATATACTTATGCTCTATTAACCACGAATGTTACTTTTTCGAATTTCTGAAATCTTGGGGGGCAGAGTTGGCGTTCCATAATCCATTGCAAAATCAATTTTAATGACCTCTGTTACTACGGTTGAGCAGTGCAGACAGGCGTATGAGAAGTTTTTTCAAGTTAATCTCAAGGCAACTGGCTCCCAAAAACTGGCTGCCGAAGCCTGCGCTCACTTTTACCTCGATGGCAGGCCTGTAAAAAGTGGCTATACTCAACAGGTTCGAACCGCTGCATTATGGGAATGCTCCTTCTGGGAAACAGTAACTGAAACCAATTATTCGTCTGATGTCATTTCATTTGCACTCGGCCGTTCGCTGCATCTGGGCTTAGCAAATGAAAAATTATTCCAGCGCTTACTTGAGACAGAACCAGAGACGCTTAAACGTGGGATACGATATTCCCAAGTTTTCCTTCAACCAGATTCGCAGCCATGGACAGGTATTCTTTCGATAGCCAACGATAGGAATTCTGATTTTCTTCAGTTCATAAAAGTTTGCCAGCTACTCTGTAAGGAACTGCATCAGCACAACAATCTTATTTTTGATCTCCAAAAGAAACTGGATGAGTTGACAATATTTGAGTATCTGCTATACGGGAGCTTGTTCACTTTTCAGAATTTAGTGCCCAATCGATCCGATTTACATCACGTTAACGAAGATTGGGATACACACCATCAAAGCGTTTGGGACGCATTGGGTGAACTTCTCATATGGAAGCTCAAAAGCAGGCCAGAGAACGATCTACGACTAAATGAGCGATTTTTAGCGAAGTCTCTGAAACAGCACCTGATGCCGCTGTTATTACCAGGCGAAAGGCCACCATCACGATGTTTTGAAATATTGCAGCAATTCAGCAAGCTAATATCGTCTGTAGTGAAAAAGAATGATTTCTTACATGGAACAATCTATGAATTTTGTTTTGACGACGATTACCGATATCGATTTGATGGAAATCACCTAACCATTTACCCGATTGACATTCCGGCAGAATCAGATTGGGATTTCAACGGCAGGAAACTATCTGCACTTCACGGTTATTGGTTCAACAGGGCCGTGCTCGAATACTCACAGTCAGATATGTCCAATCAGCAGTTTGGGTTGCCAGAAAACGATGAGTTTAATCGTTTTGCCTATATCAAGGCATGCCAGGTGTATCTTCAGTTGGGTGAAGTATTTGGGCTAGAATCGGAGATTTCCTTGCCTAATGGTACACAGGTTGATCTGTTTAAAGCGATACACTCTCTCGAACTCATGACGGCATTTTTCAACATATCATATATTGCGAAGTTTCAGGAGAATTTGCAGGAATCAGGTAACTGGATTGCAGCGTTATCCCATTTAATGATGGAAGGTATTGCTACAGGAGAAAACCGTTTCCCTTTAACCTGGACAGAACCATCGAAGAAGGTTGAACGTATAAAGTCTTGGACGGTTTCGGAACGATATCCAGAGGGTGATATCAATGCAGCAAAAGCAATTTTGGAGTTCTGGACAAATGATCTTCTAGAGCTGAAGGTTAATCTAACCAGAGTTCCCAATATGCCGACACCTGAATTGAATGAGCAACCGATCATTCAACTGGGGAGATATGGATTTCAGTTGCCGTGGCTAATGGCCTCTCAGAACAACTTGACCGCTGCGGTAAATAATTTACGAAGGATAGGATGCAGACGAAAAGGTCGTAAGGATGAGACCCATCGTATTGAATCACGACTAGGTGATTTATTCAGGAGTAGAGGGTTTGCCGTTATACAGGCATATCAACCAGAAGTGATTGATGATTTTGATCCAGGGGAGGTAGATCTGATTTGCTACCAGGGTAATCATCTTTTTATTTTAGAAGTAAAATCAACATATTTGAGGAAGACAAGGCAGGAGGCCTGGATTCATAGAACGACCACTTTACGAAAGGCAGCCCAGCAGCTACATCGTAAACAAATTGCTGTTCGGCATGCAATTGAAAGTGATGAGACTTTACTCTCAAACTTACGGTTATCATCTGTGGAAAAAAATGTGAAAATTCATGCATGGATTGTGGACACTTCGATTGAATATGATCAGGAAATTGTCGATGGATATCTGAAGGTTTCTTTAGAAGGACTGGTTGTAATTTTGAGGAATGAACGACAACTACTGAGTGGTAATTTGTTGCTAGAGAAGAACTTTCCAGAAGACGACCTGTTTCCTTGTGGTTTTACAGTTCAGCATTTTATTGAAATAGTTGAGAACGGTGAAGTATGGAAGATATTGCAGGAAAGAAATATGAACGAAAAACTACACATCGAAGAGAATTCATGTTCATGAAACTGGAAGGTGTCGATTTAGAGTTGGTGCCGGAAATTTTGACAAACTGTTGAGAGGACATTAGTCGGCTGCGACTTAATCTCGCCACATCTAATCTCAAAAATCCTTCTGCATGCAGCAATTTAAGGCTACTACTAATGAAAGAAATTATTTTTTCCGTTTCTCGTCCTCAAACCAGATGCCTGATTTTATAAGGTAGCCTTTCAGAGAAAACTTAATGAAGATGAGCGGTCACGCCCGCACAGTCCGGACGGGTAACAACGCCATACAGGCTGACCGCCTACTCCGGCCTGCTACTGATCTGCTGAGTCAGCCCCGGTCTTGTCCATGGGTTTTGCCTGCCAGCGTTCCTGCAAGGCGGGAATATTTTTGCTGTGCGTCAATATGATCAGTTCATCCCCCTTGCGGAATTTCGTTTCCTCGTCGGCATGGGAAAACTTGTCATCACGATAATAACAGATGACCTTGGCCTCCGCCGGCAGTTTCAATTCCCTGGCGGTCACCGCATCCTCTTCTCTGGCAATCAGGGTGAAAAACCTGGCCTCATCCTTGATGACCACTGACAATTCGAGGTTCTCCACGCCGCTGATCATGTCCTCCAAATGGCGGCTGATGGTGCGGGAAGGAATAATGGTATCCTTCAGCCCCAGTTCCAGACAGATGCTCTCAAACTGTGGATCGGCAATACTTGTCACCACCCGTTTGAAACCGAGAGAACGTCCCACCAGACTGGCGATGACATTTGCCTGTTCGCTGTTGGACAGGCAGACCAGTACGTCTGTCTGTTCGGGATTTACCTCCCGCAGAATGTCCGGCCTGCTGCCATCCCCCTGTAAAAAACTGCAATCCAGCTGAGAGGACAGCTCGCTGATCTTCACCTTGTCGGTCTCGATGATGACCACCTCGTGCCCCTTACTGATCAGTGCCTTGGCGGTGCCAATGCTCACCTCGCCTGCTCCGACAAAAACAATTCTCATTTGACCTCCATTCTTCTGCCAAACCATGTGCCCGGATAGAGCAACACCAGCCAGGCGATGATTTCCAGCCTGCCCATGAGCATGTCAACGCACAAAACACCCTTGAGCAGGGCGGGCAAGGCTGAATTTGTTATGCCAACGGAAAGCCCAACTGTCCCGGTGGCCGAAGCCACCTCAAACAATGAGTCAAGGGGATCAAACCCCATTGCCACAAAAACCAGCCAGGAGAGCGCCACAACCGCGACAAACAGCAGAATGAGCAGCAGCGCCTCCTGAATCTCCTTTCCCTCCAGAATACGACCCTCCAGCCGCGGTTCGACCACGGCATGCTGCGGCAGACAGGTCCGCAGGAGGATAAAACGAAAAACGCTTAGCGCAATCAGCAGGCGCAACAGTTTAAAACCACCGGCAGTGGAGCCCACGCCTCCCCCCACCAGCATGGAAAAGATGAGGATCAGCTTGGAGCCGGCATTCAGCTGCGAACACGGCGTGGAAGCAAAACCCGCGGTCGTCTGGGCTGAGACGGCCAACACCGGCGCATGGTGCAGTACTGTTGCCCAGGGCATGTCACTTCCAAAGCGCATGCTTGCGCCCAGGAACAGTGAAATGACCAGTCCGGCAACCAGCAGGGCCCGCGCCTGGGAGAAATCCCCGAGCATCAGGTGTCTTTGCCGGTATATCCGGTGGTAGAAGCCCAGGGAAACAGCCCCAGACAGACAGAGCAGGCTGACCCACAGCTGGGCAGGCCAGCCGAAGACGCCGAGACTGGAGTCGTATGGGGCAAACCCTCCGGTGGAGACGGCAGAAAAGGTATACAGCACCGCATCAAACAGACTGACCCCAACCAGCAACGCACCCAGAATGCCGATAACGGTCAAGGCGACATAGACCTTCATGACCCGCCGGGCATGGGCTCTTGTGCCGCCAACCAAATCATGGGCCTCGGCCTCGGTAACAGCCAGCCCTTTGGCCACCAGACCAGGTTGCATGGCCAGTCCCAGGGAGAGGATGACGATGCCCAGACCGCCATACCACTGCATCCAGGCCCGGGAAAAGAGAAAGGTGGCAGGGGCCCCGGTAAGGGTCGCCATGGTACTCAGCCCTGTTGTGGTCACCCCGGAGATGGCCTCAAAAAGGGCGTCGACAAAGCCCATTCCCGCGGCCATCATCGGATAAACCATCATGAGTGGGGTGAAGAGAAACATGAGAGCCACCAGCACCATGCCTTCATTAGGCTGGACACTGGACGGCGCCGGCAGGCGGGAAAAGGCGGCTCCCAGCGCAATGAGCACGGCAACCACCATGGCATAACGCAGGCTGATATCCCTCTCACCGAAAAATACGGACACCAGCAACGTCACAACAGTCAACGCCGCAAGCACCAGACACAGTTGCCCGAAATACTTGAAAACCACCCGCAAACGGACTGCATATCTGAGTTCTGCCGCCTGTCTCGTCACAAAGGAATCTCTCGCCTTGACGTCTCATTAAAATAAAGCTGCCCGTTGCTCCTGCCGGATACCTGCATGATCGCTGGAGGCCTGCTGTCCAGCCAAACCCTGTTGCCCCGGCCATGCAAGACCACCGATGTCAGCGGAACCAAACGACTTTCCAGTGGTCATTCTACCCTATTCGGCAAAAAATACTTCCAGATTTTTGCGCAGTTCGGCCAGCATCACCTTAAACGGTGCCTCCTCCTTGCGCATGGCGGCACTTTCCACCTCGTTTGCCATGCGGGCCAGATCATCAAGGGAGAAATTCAGGAGAATGCCCTTCATGGCGTGGGCCGCGAAATTGAGCGCAACCAAGTCGCCGGCGGCCTCTGCCCGTTCCGCCTCCTCAAGATGATCCTGCAAGCTTTTCACCGTGATTTTGACAATATCTCTGATCTTTTCCGGCTTCAAGTTATATTGCTGCTGGAGTTTGAGCTGCACGCCCTCCAGCACCGTGGCGGGGGCCGGCAACTCTTGCGGCTGTGTGGTCGTAACCTCCAGCGGCCCGCCGGGACCTGCACCGGTTAATTTGTCAAGCACCCCATACAGCGCCTGGGCATTGAACGGCTTGGTCAGATAGTCATCCATGCCCATCTCAAGACACTGCTGCCTGTCTTTCTGCATGGCATGGGCGGTCATGGCCACCACCGGCAGATGACCACCACCATAGACATCGCAGATTTTCTCGACCAGTCCTGCGTTTTCCCCTTCTGCCAGAAAAGGAAAAAGCTCCTGGGCTTCATCCAACCTTCTTTCCTCACAGAGACGGATAATCTTTGTTGCTGATAAACCGTCCAGCAACGGCATCTGCACATCCATCAGCACAAGATCAATGCTGTTTCCCACCAGAAAACGAAGCGCCGCAACCCCATCCTCAGCCTCAAACACCTGGTATCCTCGCTTGGCAAGCAGAATTCCGGCCAACTCCCGGTTAATGGAGTGGTCCTCCACCAGCAGAATGTTCACCTTCCCGGCAATTTGCTCCTGGTCTCTTCTCTTCTCCCGGATATCTTCCGGTTGTCGGCCACTCACGGCAAAACGGATGCAGCGGGCCAGCTCTTCCTTTTTAAAGGGCTTCATCAGAAAAAAGCATCCGGCGAGTTCCTGGCACTTTTTGGAAATGCCTCTTTCCACCGAGGAGGAAAGAAGAATGAAAGGCATCATGGCTTCACCCAGGCTTTCGACAAGCTGTTCGGCCAGTTCAAGGCCATTGAGCCCGGCCATGCGATAATCGAGAATCAGAAGCCTGTACGGCTGGGAGGTCCGGTTTGCCCGGTCCACCTCACGCCGTGCCTCCTCGGCCGAGGCAGCCTCAGCCACGGGGAAGTTCCAGCCCCGTAAAAATTCCTTGAGGATGTAGCGATTTGTTTCATTGTCATCCACCACCAGCACCGGGAGCTTCGATGTATCAATATGGAATGCAGCCTGCTCTTTCACCGCAACGCCCCGACGGAAACGGGCGGTGAAACGAAAGATACTGCCGCCGCCGGGTGTGCTTTCCACCCGGATCGTGCCGCCCATCATCTCCACCAGTTTCTTGACAATGGAAAGGCCCAGGCCGGTTCCGCCATGCAGCCTTGCCACCGAACTGTCAGCCTGGCTGAAGGTGTCAAAGATCATTTCCTGTTTGTCCACAGGGATGCCGATGCCGGTATCGGAAACGGAAAAATAATAGACCAGCATATTATCATCCTCCGGATCAGCTTCCGCTTGCTCGACCCGCACGACGATCTCACCCTGCTGGGTAAATTTCACCGCATTGCCCACCAGATTAAAGAGAATCTGACTGAGCCGCAGCTGATCACCGACAATTTCCACCGGCAGATCGGCAGGAAGATAGGAAAAGAGTTCAACCCCCTTTTCGTGGGCCTGGGCGGCAAATGTCTGCACACAGGTTTCAATGGTTTCCCGCAGTTCAAAGGGAAGGATTTCCATTTCCAGCTGGCCTGCCTCAATTTTGGAAAAATCGAGGATATCATTGAGCAGACCGAGCAGGTTCTTGGCCGAACCTTGCACCGTATTGAGATAGGATCGCTGTTCCTGGCTCAGATCAGTCTGCAGGGCAAGATCGGTCATGCCGATGATGCCGTTCATCGGCGTCCTGATCTCGTGACTGATGTTGGCCAGAAATTCGCTTTTGGTGCGATTGGCGGCTGCCGCCTCGTCCCGGGCCGATTCAAGGTTGTAGATGAGCGGATTGACAATGGTCAGCAGAACGGTTGCCCCGACCAACAGGAGCACCAGGGCGACGCCGATGGATAAAAAACTCGCCTTAAAGAAAGCGGTCTGCATATCATCAATGGCGATTTTCGAGGCAAGTCCCCAGTCGGTTCCCTCAATATGGGTGAAGGCCACCAGCACCGGCAACCCCTGATGATCAATAACCTGCTTGACCCCGGTCTTGCCCTGGATGGCCTGGCCGATGGGTTTTTGGCTGACTGATGCCAAAGGCACAGGGGGCATCTCCATGCCGCGGGAATTGATAAAATAAACCCTCTCACCCACCCTGCGGGCAATAACAAACTCCAGACTCTTACTCCTCTTTTCATTTTTGTCTGCAAAAAAAGAGGTCATGCGTTCCGACTGTTCTGCAATCTCTCCGGCACGCAGGTTCAGGGCCAGCAGAAACTTATTGATGTCAAAACCGTCAGGCAGACTGTCGAGGGGTGCAAGGGCTTTCATGTCCCTGACCAGGGCTTCAATCAAATTCGCCCTGCTGATGGTCATTTCCAGCAGCCGGATGCCCTGCTCACGTACCGCTGTTTTGTGGAGGAAATAGATGCTTCCGCCGACAACCAGGGAGATGAGCAGAAAAACTGTCGTACTGAATATGGCTATTATTTTCCGGCGTTCATTCATAGGATCTGCATGGTTTCAGGGCTTTCACAAAAACAGTATGGCATAAAAAAAACAAGCAAAGGAGCGAATTATTTTACATTGTTCAGCTCAATGGCAGGTTGCCAGCCAAGCCAGCCGGCATCCGCCTTGTCATGCAGCGGAAAATGGCTGCCCGGCTCCGCCTCCCGTCCCATTGCCTCCCCTTCCGGCGTTGCCAGGCTGATCCCGCCGGCCACAATTGCCTCCATGGATTCCGTATCGATCTGCACCCCGGAAAATAGCCCGGCATCCACCCTGATGCCGCTTACGTTCCAGAACATGGTATGTTCATGGATCAAGGCCTCATAGGGGGGATGGATATTGATATAGACCCAGACCTGGCGGGAGTTCGGCCCCAGATCAGCACCCGTCACACGGCCCACGGCCACCTGCCGGTAATAAACCGGGGAATTCCTTTTCAGGGAACCGAGGGTAGCAGTCTCCAGCACAATATCCAGGCCGCTGCTGCTCCGCTCCCGGACCGGCGGGGTGTCCAGGGCAGTCAGCTCGGAGGCGGCCTCGCCATGGCCTGGGGTTACGGCAATGTAAGGACCCGGGATCATGGTATCGAGATTATTTATGCCGGAAAGATTGAATTCCGGATTGACCAGCCAGACCTGGGTGTCCTGACGGAAAAACCTTTCAGCACCCAGGTCAATCACCGCCTCAGCCACCACGGAGTCCATGTCCGCTCCATACTGCACATCATTAACCGTGCCCACCCTGATGCCCTGGTACCTGATTTCAACACCCTTTCTGAGTCCGTTGGCTTTTGAAAAATACAGGGTGATTGTGCTCTTGTCAGCGCTCTCGGCGCTCTGATAATCGTCATAGAGGTTAAAGAGTTGATCGGCTGTAACCGCTTCTCCCTCAGCCGGGGTATAAAAAGCAATGCCGCCCGCGATAACACTCTTGAGTGACTCCGTGCGCACCCTGATGCCGGCGAGTCCGCCCTCCACGCTGACACCGCTCACATTGTAAAATCTGCTGGTGTTTCTGACCAGATGGGCATACTTTTCGGCAATAAAGACATCGAGAACAATGTCCTGTTTTTTTTCATCAAGATGAAATCCGGCAATCTCGCCCACCTCGATCTGTTTGAATAAAACAGGTGAACCGATCGACAATGACTTGAGACTCTCGGCCGCAAGCTGCACCATCAGCCCCCTGGGCTTGAGGGAAGAAATGGCCTCCGTTGCCTCACGGTAGCTGTCAAACACGGTGAACGTGGCATTCGGCTCTGCCGCCGGTGCCCCGGGCTTCTGTTCCAGGTTCCTGCTGGCAAAGGCCACACCGCCGGCAAGAATGGATGTCACGGTTTCCGTCGCCACACTGATACCCTCCAGACCGGCATCGATGCGCATGCCGCCGACCTTCCAGAAGACGGAATCGGCTTTGACCAGATGGGCATACTTTTCCTGGATAAAAATCTGGGCCTGGACATGGTTTCCGTCCGGGTCAAGGTCAAAACCGGTTATCTCACCCACCTGCAGCTTGCGAAAAAGAACCGGGGCGCCCAGGGAAAAGGATCTGGAATTATCCGCAATAAGGGTAAACCTGCTCCCCGGCTCCAGAATCTCCTCGGAATTGGGCTGCTCCTGCACGATAAAATGATCACAGAATTCCCCGCCGCCGGGCGCGAAAGAGATATGGGAACCCTTTATCAGGGTGTCAAGATTTTCCACCCGGTTCACCGACAGTTGCGGCCTGACCACCCAGAATTTTGTTTTTGTCCTGAGGGCAAACTCCGCCTGGGGCTGCATGAGAATCTGAACGGTGACACTATGCTTGGCATCCTTGTTGAAAGTCAGACTCTTGACAATACCGGCCTCAAAGCCGCGATACATCACCTTGGAGGAACCGGCGCTAAGCCCCATGCCGGAAGGCAGCTGCAGGGTTATCTTGATGCCGTAGTCCGCCTCGTCAAAATCCCTGTACAGGTGATACACCGCGCCGTTTTCCGCAGGCACGCTGTCCTTCTTCTCCTCAGGGGTGTACAGGCTGATGCCGCCATAGATGAGGGAGGCCATACTCTCCATGTGGATCTTGAATCCGGCAAGATCCCCCTGCAGGGTAATGCCGCTGCTGTTCCAGAAGCGGGTTTCTTTGCGGACCAGATGCTGGTATTGCGGATCAATATAGCAGTCGATGGTCACCCCCGCCTCCGGATCAAGGGCATATCCCTGCACGGAACCGATGGAAATGTTCTTAAAAAAGATTTTCGTTCCCCGCTGCACCGAGCCCAGCTCATCAGCCTTCAGCTTGAAATGCAGGCCGGCAGCCCTTTGCGGTATTGCCGGGGCATGGGGAAGGCCGCTGAAATCACGGCGGGCAACCGTGCTTTCGCCCTTCTGCACCTCAATGTAGCTGCCGGCAAGCAGGGTATCAAGACCGCTGATCCTGCCGGCCGACACCTCGGGCCTGACAATCCAGAACTTGACGTCTTCCACCAGATTGTCTTTGGCCCTGCTGTCCATGTCAATGGCCATGGCAACTCTCTGCAACCCAGGATCCACCGTAATATCACGAACAATGCCCAGGGGAATGCCCCGATACATCACCCTGGTCTTGCCCGCGGTAACGCCCTCGGCGTTGTCAAAGTGGACGACAATGCCGATAGGGGCCTCGCGCACCCCCTTGAACAGCAGCCAGCCGCCGATAAGCAGGGCGACAACGGGCAATATCCAGATGGGTGAGATGCCTCTTCTCTTCTTTACTTCAGGTGTCTGCATGGCGAAAAAATCCCTTTCACGCATCCCACAGAAGACGTGGATCAAAAGTAATGGCGGCAAACATGGTGGTCAGCACTACCCCGGTGAAATAGGTGGCGGCCGGCGCTGATTCAATGGAGGTCAGATAGCCGAAATTAACCAGAACCTGCAGCAGGGCGATGACAAAAATATCAAGCATGGACCAGCGTCCGACAAAACCGATGACCCGAAAAAGCAGTGTCTTGTGCCTGAGCCAGCTTTTCCATCGGAAATGAACGGACAGCAGGATCAGGACAATGCCGATGATTTTAAAACACGGTACCAGCACACTGGCGGTGAGGATGACGATGCCGATAGCGTAAGAACCCTCTTCAAAAAAATAGATGATACCGTCTAAAATAGTGGAATAAGCCGCTGACCCCATGGAATCCACCTCCATAATCGGCAGGACATTGGCAGGAACCAGCAGAATCACCGCGGTGATCACCAGCGCCCAGGTGCGGCTTATGCTGTGCGGCTTGCGCATATGGACATCCGCACCGCAGCGGGGACAAATGGTGCCTCCCTGCTCATGCTGCCAGGGGATCAGCTTATGGCAATCATGACACAGGGCCAGTCCGGCCTCCCTGGCAGTGAGAAAATCGCTCATTATGGTCCTCTCCTCTCTCCGGTTCTGCCCATGATGTCAGCTTTTTTTATGCTCGATGAGACGCCAGAAGAGATGTTCATCCAGCACCACGGAAGAACCGAGGGCTACCCACAACAGGCCCATGAAACAGAAGAAACCTGCATCGTACTGGATATGCGCCATATGATACATCTTGATAATCGTCACCAGGATGCCGACCATGTATACCTCAAGCATCCCCCATTCATCAAGATGATGGTAATAACGAAGGCAGAGCGAGAGAAAACGGGGATAAACCTTCAGCTTGAGAGCCAGGGAAACCAGAAAAAGAAGTGACAGCTTGGCCAGGGGGAAAATAAGGCTGGTTAAAGCCACCATGATGGCGACAAAGAAATATCTATGCTGGTACAGGGAGATAACCCCGTCATAAATGGAACCACTTTTCTCAAGCCCCAGGGTATCCAGGGTCATGAGCGGCAGGAAATTGGCCGGCAGATAGAGGATGAGCCCGGAAATAGAAAGGGCCAGGGTCTTGTCAAGGGAATCCTTTTTGCCGGAATAAAGCATGTGCCCGCATCGGGGACAGAGCGCTTTCTGGCCCCGGATAACGTCCACCTGCTGCAGCAACAGATCGCATTCAGGGCAGGCCATGACATTTTCCAGATCCAATTTATCGATTTGGGCTTCCATTTCTGCGTGGTTTCAGCTAAAAAAACCTGCCAGGGTCCGTAAAAACCGAACAGGTCTGCAGGCTTTTTACATCTGGCAAGTGTGCCGGGAGTACAGCTTACATTTGACTGTCTCGTATTTATTGCCCCTTGGGTGAAAAGTCTTTTTTTCACCACAGAGCACACAGAGATCACAGAGAAATATTTTTTATTACAGCCAGTTAACTCTGTGGGCTCTGTGCTCTCTGTGGTAAATTTAAGAGGTTACGAAGCCATCACATTTGACTGTCTCGTAAAAAACCCCTCGACAGCCGTACAGTGCTTAAACTTCCTGATTTATCATCACGAAAATTCGGCGCAAGAATTTTTGCCTGCACCTTCACATTTCCTTGATCTCTACAACCTGATCCTTGTTGACCCGCACATTCTTGCCATCCAGGGTCTGGTACTCGTAAAATCCCGTGTCCTTATCAAACTCCGGCTCATCAGCCATCTCGACCACCGTGCCGTCCTTGAACATCATTCTATAGGGCGTTGAACAGGCAACAAGCGCCATGAGTGCAAATAAACATATACCGACAACTACTCCTTTTTTCATATCATCCTCCAACCGCAACTCTCCATCCTGACTGTCAGGCTCCCTGCCTTATCAATTCATTTTCAAGCCATCCATACGATCAAGCCAAACATAGCATACTTCCAGGGCAAATCTCATGCTTTTCTTTCACTGTATATTGATGAACTCGTATTTATGCCCCTTGCGGGTAAAAAGTCTTTTTCACCACAGAGATCACAAAGAAATATTTTTTATTACAGTTAGTTAGCTCTGCGCTCTCTGTGGTAATTTTCTATCATTACGAGATCGCCAATATTATCCGTATCTGCTAAATTTTCAAGAATTATCACTGACAAATCCCTGAAGTCAATATTGTTTTCCCGCGGATTCGCACTTAGGGCTGTTTAACAGAATTTTTTCCCGTCAATGAGATAATGTTCCGCTTCCCGGCTGGGCAAAGGCCTGCTGATAAAAAATCCCTGAATCTCATCGCATCCCTGCTCCTGCAGAAAGGCCAGTTGCTCACCTGTCTCAACCCCTTCGGCGATGGTTTTCAATCCCAGGCTTTTCGCCAGGGCAATGATGGCCTTGATAATGGCGGCATCATTGGCATCTGTGGTGATATCCATGACGAAACTGCGATCAATTTTCAAGGTATCGAGCGGAAATCTCTTAAGATAGCTCATGGACGAGTATCCGGTACCGAAATCATCCACCGACAGATTGACACCTATCTTCTTTAAATCGATAAGGGTATCGTTCACCAGGCTGACATTCTGCATGATGGCGCTTTCCGTCAGTTCAAGCTCGAGACAGCCGGCAGCCAGGCCTGTCTTCTGTAAAACCTGCCCCACCAGGGTTGCCAGGCTCTGCTGTTTGAACTGCAGGCTGGAAATATTGACTCCCATGCGTACCGGAACAAATCCGGCCTTTTGCCACTGCACCGCCTGACGGCAGGCTTCAACAAGCACCCACTGGCCGATATCCACTATCAACCCCGTCTCCTCGGCAATGGGAATAAACATGGACGGCGGCACCATGCCCAACCGGGGATGCAGCCAGCGAACCAGCGCTTCCACCCCGGCGAGCTTGCCTGTCTGCAGATCAATTTGGGGCTGGTAATAGAGCAGCAGCTCGTTTCTCTCCAGCGCCTTCTTCAAATCCGTCTCAATGCTGAGTTTTTCCATGGTCCGCTGGTTCATCTGCTCGGAAAAATACTGAAAGGAATTCCTGCCGCTCTCCTTGGCATGGTACATGGCGACATCAGCATTTCTGAGCAGTATATCCACATCCTCACCATCACTGGGATAAAGGGTGATACCGATACTGCCCGAGATATAAACCTCCTGATCGGCTATCCTGTTCGGCTGACTCAGCAGATCGAGAATTCGCTGCGCCACGCGGCCGGCCTGTTCCTCCTCGGCAAGCCTGGTCAGCAGGATGGTGAACTCGTCCCCGCCCAGCCTTGACAGGGTGACCCCTGGTTTGTCGGGAAGACAGGCCTTGGCAACAATATCCGAGGAGCGGATGCTGTCTGCCAGACAGATGGAAATCGCCTTCAACAGTTTGTCGCCGGCACTATGCCCCAGGGTATCATTAATACGCTTGAACCGGTCAAGATCGAGATAAAGCAGGGCAACTTTGCTGCCGTCGCGCTGGGCGGCAAACAGGGCCTGGTTGAAATGTTCAAGGAACAGCTGCCGGTTGGGCAATCCTGTCAACCCGTCATAATAGGCCAGGAAACGGATCTTTTCCTCGGTCTTGATCCGTTCGGTGATATCCTGCACCGTGCCCTGCATGCTCACCGGATTTCCCCTCTCATCATAAACGACATCGGCCTGTTCATGCACATTACGGCAGGCGCCGTCGGACTGCACGATACGATAATCGATGCTGTACGCTTTTTTGGCCTGTAGCGCCTTGCGTACCAGATCCTTGACAGAGTCGCGTTCATCCGCATGCACCCGTTCGAGAAATACCTCATATGTTGCCGGGGATTCCTCTGCCGGCAAGCCGAAAATCCTGTACATCTGGGGGGAACAGTAAATGCTGTTCTTATCAATATTCCAGTCCCAGTTGCCCAGCCTTGCTATGTGCTGGGCAATGGACAGCCGGTTTTCACTCTGGCGCAGATTACGAAAGGCGCGGCCTGCCCGCAGCAGATAGCGCACCCGGTGGCTGAGCAGAGGCCAGTTGACCGGTTTGGTGATAAAGTCGGTGGCGCCTGCGTCAAAGGCCCGACCAATGGAGGCAAAATCTTCAAGCCCGGTGACCAGCACAATGACCGCATCCTGCCCGCTGGCAAGCTTGCGCATCATTGAGCAGGCGGTAAAGCCGTCCATCTTCGGCATTTTCACGTCCATCAGCACGAGATCGGGAGAGAAACGCTCAAAAGCGGCCAGGGCCTCTACACCGTTTGCCGCCTCCTCCACCACCAGGCTGCTGTCGTGGAGTGTTTCCCGCATAAGCAGACGCTGGGCCATGTCATCATCAACAATGAGAACAACAGCCTGTTCCCCTGAGGATCTGTTCTTATTCATCGCCTGTTTTCTCCATCTCCAGGGTCAGGGCGGAAATCACCTCCTGATAGGTATCATCCAGCCGGACAAGTAACTCTGCCGCCGCCTCGGCCTTGGCGCCGCCGCCCAGATGCTCCAGTTCCTTGCACAGGGCGGCAAGCTCCGTGGCGCCGAGATTGGCGCTGCTGGTCTTCAGGCTATGGGCCGCTTCCCGCAAGGATTCCGCATCAGCCTTCTGCACCGCCTCATGAATGGCGCGCAGAATTTCAGGGGAACTTTCATTATACATGATGATTATCCTGTCAAGCACGGAGGGGCTGCCCGGGCGCTGCATGGCACGGATCATGTCAAGCCGCTTCTGATCAAGCAAAGGCCTGGTCTGAGTCTCCGCGGCAGGCGAGGTATTCTCCTGGGCGTCAGACGCGAATGCCTGAGGCGCAATGCGACCGGCCAGCCATCGGCCCAGTAAATTCTGCAGATCATTCATATAAAAGGGCTTGCCCAGAAAGTCGTCCATGCCGGCCGCCTGGCATTGCTCCCTCACCCCGGTCTGCACATCGCCGGTCAGGGCGATAATGGGCACCCGTCTCTTTGTTCCTTTTTCCGCTTCCCGGCGCCGGATTTCTGCGGCAGCGGTAAATCCGTCTATCTCCGGCATATGGCAATCCATGAGGATCAGATCAAATTCCTTCTGTGCCACTGTATCCAGGGCCTCCCGGCCATTTTCGGCCACCTCCACCTGGCAGTTCATGTAATGCAGCATCTCCCGGGCCACATCCTGATTGACAAGATTATCTTCCACCAGCAGGATACTGGCCCGGAAAGGCAATGACTCGGCACGGAAAGCGTCGACGCTTAGTTCCTGGCCTTCCCCGGCGGCAGCCGCTGCAGCTTCTTCCCAGAGCGTGGTGAGGCAGCTGAAAAGAAGACTCTGCCGCACCGGCTTGCTCAGATAGAGATCAACACCTGCCTGGGTTGCCTTGACCGATTCCTCATCAAACGGCGCTGAACTGAGCATCACCAGGAGAAGATGCTTCTTGTCGTATTTCTTGCGGATGAGCCCGGCAAGCTCAATGCCGTCCATCTCCGGCATATGCCAGTCAAGCAGGACGACATCATAGGGTTTGTCCGCCCCTGCCGCCTCCTGCAATTTTTCCAGGGCCTGGATACCGTTCTCCGCCGTATCGCTGCTCATGCCCCAGGATCTGACCTGGTTTTTCAGAATGGCACGATTAACGGCATTATCATCGACAATGAGCACCCGCAGACCCACCAGATTTTTCATATGCTGTTCATCACCACCACTTACCTCAGGCTGCTGGCGGATGAAGGTAACGGTAACCCAGAAAGTCGACCCCTTGCCAAGCTCACTTTCCACCCCTATTTCGCCTCCCATCAGGTCCACCAGCTTGCTGGAAATCGACAGGCCAAGGCCTGTTCCGCCATATTTGCGGGTGGTTGAGCTGTCAGCCTGGGAAAAGGCCTGAAATATGCGCTCCTTTATTTCCGGCGAAATGCCGATACCGGTATCCTGAACCGCGAAGCGCAAGGTGACTTCATTGCCCTTTTCACTTACCTGCTCAACCTGCAGCATCACTTCGCCGCTCTCAGTGAATTTGATGGCATTGCTGAGCAGATTGACGATAATCTGCCGCAGACGGTTTGAGTCTCCCTGCAGTACCTCAGGTAAATGGCCGGCAAAAACAGGTATCAGTTCAATCCCCTTGAGATGAGCCCCCTCCGCCATCATCTCCGCCGTATCCTCCAGCAGTTCGCGCAGATTAAAGGTGTGACTCTCAAGTTCAAGCTTGCCGGCCTCAATCTTGGAGAAATCAAGAATGTCATTAATGACCGCCATCAGCGAGTCAACAGCCCGCTGAATGGTCTGGATAAAGCGGAGCTGGCGGTTGTTGAGTCCGGTGCCGCGCAGCAGTTCCGTCATGCCGAGTATGCCGTTCATCGGTGTGCGGATTTCATGGCTCATGGTGGCCAGGAATTCGCTTTTTGCCTTGCTTCCCTGCTCAGCCGCCGCTTTGGCCTGCTCAAGATCGGCAACCAGTGACGCCAGTTCTTCATTGGCCTGGGAAAGCTCCCTGGTGCGTGTCTCAACCATCCTCTCCAGGCCGGAACTGTATTCCTGCAGTTCGCCGTCCCTACTCTGGACCTCCGTGATCATGTCGTTGAAGCGGTCGATCAAGGTTCCGAACTCGTCGTTGCTTGTCTTCCTGACCCGCACCGCATAATTTTTCTCCCGTCTGACCATGGCCATGGATTGCATCAACTCCAGCAGGGGCTCGGTGAACAGTCTCTGCAGTCTGGCCGCCAGGGCGAGAACGACAAAAAAGGTAATGACGATAATGACCGCCATAACCTTGTAATAGGCACTCAGGCGACGCTCAAGCAACTGCATATTATCCACCAGATGAATGGCGCCCGCCAGATCATTTTCACCTTGCAGATTATTACCTATGCGGACCGGACGTATGACATGCATATGATTGGCGGACATGAAGATGATCCCTCCCTTGGCCGCCAGCTCATCAAGGATCTTCTTTTTGTCCTGATACACCCTGTCCAATTCCGCCGTTAATTCCTCTTCATTTACCCCGGGTCTGTGGTAGCTTGAGAAAATATTGCCGTCTTTGTCATGCAGAAGGGCAAGCACGATTTCCGGTTTCGCTGCCAGGGAATGCAATATTTCCCGGGCCGCAGCTTCATCCTGAAATGTCAGAACCGCCCCGCTGTTTAAGGCAATGATGTCTGCCATGGAAATGAGTTGCCGGGAATAAAATTTCCCGGCATTTGCTTTTTCATAAACTACAAGGGATGTGGCCACCAGGGCCAGAGCCAGAAAGGCGGTAAAACCCATGAGAAGGAAAAGTTTTGTTCTGATGGAAATATCGCGCAGTCGTGGCATTATCTGTCCTCAGGATCTCTTCCGCTAAAAATGTTCGCCAACTTCAACAGCCTTAAACTCCGAGTCATTTCTGCTGTCCGCCCGTTTCCGGATTTACTTCAGAGCTTCTTGCGAAATGAGATAAAATCAATTTACCGTCATTCCCGCCCCCGCCTTCGCAAGGGTAAACTCCAGCGGGAATCCAGCAAGCACAATGGATTCCGGGTCGCGCTGCGCTTGCCCGGAATGACGACCTGTCCATTATGTTCATTTTGCAAGAGGCTCTTTAATTATCAAAGATATTATAGCAGCAGCAAAAGCGAAGTAACAAGCTCTTTGACATGAAGGGTACATGTTGTGCCTGTTCATCCCCTACGGCATCTGACCTGAAAAGAAAGGCCCGGCCAAGAAAACATGTTGACTAACTCAAATGGCCATTTTAAATACGCAATACATCTTTTTCATTTGGAGACTGCCGTGGAGGAACAACGAAAAGATACGATCCGTACCCGCCGCCATCTGCTTTCAGCGGCAAGCAGTCTTTTTGCCGAAAAGGGCTTCAGGGACAGCACCATTGCAGAAATATGCAATCGGGCCGGAACCAATGTGGCGGCTGTCAACTACCATTTCGGCAACAAAAGAAATCTTTATGTGGAATCCTGGCGTCATTCATTCAGGGAAACGCTCAAATCCTGTCCGGCTGACGGCGGGGTCGGCCCGGACGCCCCGGCCGAACAGCGTCTGCGGGGCAGAGTCAGATCACTGCTGCAGCGCATCGCCGCCCCCGATTCCCACGAGTTCGCCATTATTGACAAGGAACTGGCCAACCCAACCGGCCTGCTGAAAGAGATCCTGCAGAAAGAAATCAATCCCCAGAGCGAGGCCCTGCAGTCCATTATCCTCGAACTGCTCGGTTCCGGCGTCACGGACCAGCAGATCCATTTCTGCCAGGCAAGCATTGTCGGACAATGTTTCCACCTGTTGCGGGTCAAAAAGCTGCTGACCGGCAGGACAAACGAAAAAAACGGCTGCGTCCTCCATGATATTGATGCCTTTACCGACCATATCGTCACCTTCTCCCTGGCAGGTATCGCAGCTGTCCGCCTGCAATCCCGAGCACAGGCTGATAACATGACACCAACAGCAGGCAACCGGAGCAATCATCCATGACCCTCCGGCAAAAGAGTACCTATGCTTCGCATGGAAAGTTGCTGCTCACCCTGGCCCTCTGCCTGCTGTCGCTGGTCACTGCCTCCTGCACCTCGGTCATCAAGGAGTTCTTTGCCCCCATTGAGGTTCCCGGGAAATTCAGCGCCACCGGCACGGAGGTGCTGGCCGACCGCTGGTGGCTCGCCCTGCAGGATGAAAATCTTAATCAGTTGATTGCCGAAAGCCTCTCCGGCAATCTCACCCTGCGCATGGCCTGGGACCGGCTGGAACAGGCCCGTGCCGTTGCCCGCAAAAGCGGTGCCGATCTGCTGCCCAGCCTGGATGGTACCGCAGAGATTGCCCGCCAGACCGTGAAAACCGTGGGAACAGACAGCGACAGCTCCTCAACCTATTCCCTGGGGCTTGCCGCCAGCTATGAAATCGATCTGTGGGGGCGGGTGCGCGCAGGCTGGCGGGCCGCAGAATTCGATCTGCTGGCAAGCCAAGAAGACCTGCGGGCCGCGGCCATAACCCTCTCCGCCGATGTGGCCACTGTCTGGTACCAGCTGCTGGAGCAGCGCCAGCAGCTAGCGCTTCTGCAGGAACAGATCAAAATCAATGAAAAATATCTGGAGCTGGTTACCAGCCAGTTCCGAAACGGCCAGGCCCGGGCCACCGACGTGCTGCAGCAGCGCCAGATCCTGGAGGCCTCCCGGGGCGAACTGATCAACGCCCGCACCCGCGAAAAGCTGCTGGAATACCAGCTGGCCATTCTCATCGGCAAAGCCCCGGGCAACTTTGCCCCTCCAGCCGCAACAGCTGCGGTGGAACTGCCACCCATGCCGGATACCGGCCTGCCCGCGCAGCTCATGGAGAAAAGGCCCGATATCCGCAAGGCCTATTACCAGGTGCAGGCGTCCGACCAGCGGCTCGCCGTGGCCATTGCCGCCCGCTTCCCCCGCATCAGCCTCTCGGCCAATGCGGAAACCAGCGACAGCAATGTCCGCGATCTCTTTGACAACTGGCTGGCAAATCTTGCCGGCAATCTCACTGCCCCGCTGTTTGACGGCGGCCGGCGGGCAGCGGAGGTCGACCGCACCCGAGGGGTGACAGCCGAGGCGCTGCACAATTACGGCCAGAATATTCTCACTGCGCTGCAGGAGGTGGAGGACGCCCTCTTTGCCGAAAGCCAGCAACGCAATTTTCTCGTAAGTCTGGACCGGCAGATTGTCCTTTCCAATCAGTCCATGGAACAGACCAGAGAACGTTACATATACGGCGACATGGACTTTCTGCGCTTTCTCACCACCATCTTAAACCACCAGAGCCTGCAGCGCAGCAGGATCAGTGCCGGCCGCCAGCTTATCGCATACCGTATCAGTCTTTACCGGTCCCTGGCCGGAGGATGGGAAATGGAAGAAGTGAGGCAATAGGCATAAGGCATTAAGGGGATGTAGGGGCGGTTCGCGAACCGCTCCTCCCCTACGCGCACCTCTCTTGCAATGGGCAAGAGGGATAAGGCAGAAGACAATGAGAGAGAGTAAATAATATGACCGACAGTATGCAAACGGGGAAAAAACTCGGCAAGGCGATGCGGGTCCTGCTCATTGCCATCATCCTGGCCTGTGCCGGCGCCATTGCCTTCTACTGGCTCTCCCACCGTCCCAAGGCGACGCGCAAACCTCCCCAGGCCAGCGCCATCCTGGTGGAGACCACTGCCCTGCACGCCTCTGCCCATCAGGTGCTGGTCAAGGCCATGGGCACGGTCATGCCATCCCAGAGCGTTGATCTCGCCGCCCGTATCAACGGCGAAATTGTCAGAACGCAACCCAACCTGCTGCCGGGTGGCAGGTTTCGACAGGGAGAAGAAATCCTGCTCATTGATCCCACGGATTACGAACTTGCCGTCCGCCAGCGGCAAAGCGACGTCGTCCAGGCTGAGTATGAGCTGAAACTTGAGATGGGCAAACAGTCGGTTGCCAGAAGCGAATACCAGCTACTCGGAGAAACAATCAGACAGGAGAATGAAGAACTCGTACTGCGTGAACCGCAGCTCAAGGCGGGAAAAGCCGCACTTGATGCCGCCCAATCCCTGCTTGAACAGGCGAAGCTCGATCTGGCTCGCACCCGTATTGTCTCTCCCTTCAACGCCCTGGTGCAGGAAAAACATGTGGGGCTCGGCTCCCAGGTCTCAGCAGGCAGCAATCTGGTCACCCTGGTTGACACGGATCAGTACTGGGTTGAGGTATCCATCCCCGCTGACCGGCTTGACTGGATCAATATTCCGGGCACAAACAGCAGCAAGGGCTCAGCCGTGCGCATCACCCACCTTACCGGTTGGGGCCGGGACACCTTCCGCACCGGCGCCATCAAATCACTGATGGCAGGGGTTGATCCGGAGAGCAGGATGGCCCGGCTGCTGGTGGAGGTACAAGACCCCCTCTGCCTGCAAGCCGCCAACAAAAATAAACCACCGTTGACCATCAATACCTTTGTCCAGGTGGAAATACAGGGGAAAACCCTGGCCAGCGCCTTTCGCATTCCCCGCTCGGCCCTGCACAACGGCAGCGACATCTGGCTCATGACCGAGCAGCATACCCTGGATATCCGTCCGGTGGAAATCGCCTGGGACGAAAACGAGTACATCTATGTAAAAAACAGTCTGCATGACGGTGACCAACTGATCACCACCTCCCTTGCCGCTCCGGTGCAGGGCATGGCCCTGCGCACCGCGGCAGACGACAAGGCGGAGCAGCGCTGATGACAGACAAGCGTTCCCCGGAAATCGCCAAGGGCGCCATTGCCTGGATGGCCGGCCACACGGTGGCGGCCAATCTCATCATGCTGACCTGTATCATCGGCGGCTTTATCTTCCTGCAGAACATCAAGCAGGAGCTCTTCCCGGTCTTTGACGTGGACACGGTGGAGGTGACGGTTTCCTATCCCGGCGCCAGCCCCGAGGAGGTGGAAAGCGGCATTATCCTGGCGGTGGAGGAGGCGGTCAGCGCACTGGACGGGGTGGATGAGGTGACCTCCACGGCCGCGGAGGGGCTGGCCATTGTTGACGTCAAGGCCCTGATCGGCACGGATCTGCAGAAGCTATCCCAGGACATACAGAGCGAGGTGGACCGCATCACCAGCTTTCCCGAGGATGCCGAAAAGCCGCAGATCACCATCATTACCAACAAGAGAGTCGTCCTCTCCGTGGTCCTCTACGGCGATGCCGCGCCCGCCTCGCTGCACGAACTTGCCGAGCAGATGCGCGACCAGTTCCTGCAGGACCCGGGCATCACCCAGGTTGATCTTTCCGGGGTGCGGCCGCTGGAGATCAGCATTGAAGTCCCCCTGGAAAATCTGCGGCGCTACAATCTCACCCTGGAGGAACTGGCCAGCCGGCTGCGCAATGCCTCGGTTGATCTGCCCGGCGGCTCCATCAAGGCCCAGAGCGGCGAAATCCTGATCCGGGTCAAGGAGCGCCGAGATTACGGCCGCGAATTCGCCCGGCTGCCGATCATCACCAAGGACGACGGCAGCCAGGTGCTGCTGGAGCAGATCGCCACTATCGACGACGGCTACCGCGACAGCGATTATTACGCCACCTATAACGGCAAACCCTCGGTGATGGTCAATATCTACAGCGTCGGCGACCAGACGCCCATCCAGATTTCCGAAACCGTGCGCAGCCACCTGGACCAGATCAAGGCCAACCTGCCCACCGGCATCGAACTCAATGTCCTCCGCGACCGCTCGGAGATCTTTGCCCAGCGCATCGACCTGCTGCTGCGCAACAGCGCCATGGGCCTCAGCCTGGTCATGGTGATGCTGGCCCTGTTTCTCGAATTCCGCCTGGCCTTCTGGGTGATGATGGGCATCCCCATCTCCTTCATGGGTTCCTTTATCCTGCTGCCTCTTTTCGGCGTGTCCATCAATATGATCTCGCTTTTTGCCTATCTGATCTGTCTGGGTATCGTGGTGGACGATGCCATTGTTGTGGGTGAAAACGTCTACCATTACCGGCAATCGGGATTGAGGCCGCTGGAGGCGGCAGTCAAGGGGGCGCGTGACATGGCCATGCCGGTCACCTTTTCCATCCTGACCAATATCGCCACCTTCATGCCCCTCTATTTCATCCCAGGGACCGACGGCAAGGTATTCCGGGTGATCCCCTTGGTGGTCTGCACCGTTTTCGCCGTTTCCCTGTTTGAGAGTATCTTTGTCCTGCCGGCCCATCTTGCTCACCAGAAGGAGAAAAAACGAAAGGGACTGGGGGCATACCTGCACGCCAGACAGCATGACTTCAGCACCGGTTTCAGTAACTGGGTGCAGAACCGTTATCTTCCCTTTCTCGGCTTCGTGCTCAGTTACCGCTATATCACCCTGGCCATCGCCATTGCCGTGCTGGGGCTGACCATTTCTTTTGCCGTGAGCGGACGCATGGGCATGGAAATGTATCCCAAACTCGAATCCGATTACGCCCGGGCGACTCTCACCATGCCGTACGGTGAGGCCGTGGAAAAAACCGATGCCGTGACCCAGCACATGCTGCAGGCCGCCCAACAGACCGCAGCGGAAACAGGCAAGGAAAAGGAACTGGTGCAGGGTATTTTCACGGAAATCGGCCATGGCGGCAGCAACAAGGCCGAGATGACAGTCTATCTCGCCCCCCCGGATGTGCGCGATAAGATCATGGGAACCGCGGCCTTTACCAAGAGATGGCGGCAGCTGACCGGCGAGATTGCCGGCATCAAATCACTGCGCTTTGAATCCGATGCCGGGGGACCCGGCTCCGGCAACGCCATCACCATTGAACTCAACCACCGAAATCTGGACGTGCTTCAGCGGGCAAGCCGGGAACTGGCTGAGGGCCTGGAGGCCTATCCCCTGGTTACCGATGTTGACGACGGCTTCACCCCGGGCAAGGAGCAGCTTGACTTCACCCTGCTGCAGGAAGGCAAAAGCATGGGCTTCACCGCCCGGGAGGTGGCCCGGCAGATACGAAACGCCTTTTACGGCACCGAGGTGGTGCGCCAGCAGCGGGGCAGAAACGAACTGCGGGTCATGGTGCGTCTGCCCGAGGCGGAACGCATCTCCAAATATCATGTTGACGAACTGATGCTGCAAAGCCCGGACGGCAAGGAGGTCCCCCTGCGCGATGTGGTGCAGATCACCCGCGGCCGGGCCTATATGGAGATTTCCCGCAGAAACGGCAGACGGGTGGTGCAGGTGGAGTGCGATGTGACCCCGCGCAGCAAGGCCGGGGAAATCATCACCGACCTGCAGGAAACACTGCTGCCCCGGCTGACCGCCAACTACCCGGGCCTGCGCTACAGTTTCGAGGGCCGCCAGGCCGATATGCGGGAAAACATGAGCAACCTGAAAACCGGCTTCACCCTGGCCCTGCTGGTGGTCTTTGCCCTGCTGGCCATCCCCTTCCGCAGCTATATCCAGCCGCTGATTGTCATGGTGGCCATTCCCTTCTGCATTATCGGCGCCATCTTCGGCCATCTCCTGCTGGGGTACTCCCTGAGCATTATGAGTCTACTGGGCATTGTCGCCCTTTCCGGGGTGGTGGTGAACGACTCCCTGGTGTTGGTCACCCGGACCAATGAACTGAGGCGGGAACAGGGCGGCACAGCACTGCAGATCATTCAGGCGGCCTCGGCACAACGTTTCCGGCCCATCATTCTCACCACGGTCACCACCTTCGGCGGCCTGGCCCCCATGATCCTGGAAACCTCCCGCCAGGCTCGCTTCCTGATCCCCATGGCCATTTCCCTGGGCTTCGGCGTCCTTTTCGCCACGGTCATCACCCTGATTCTGGTGCCGTCCCTGTATCTCATCATTGATGATATCCGCACCCTGGCTGGCAAAAATTCATGAAAAAACAAGACCGGAAGACAAATTCAATTTTTCTTCCAGACTGAGGGGACTGAATTTTTTTCGCGCTTTTGAAGAAAATCATTCTGTTTCCGGCCATCAAAGCCATTGACATCCAGCAGGGCGTGGGCTATTGATTTTTTAATTTCTTATCACCACCTTGGCCGCTAAGGCCGGTTTCGGATTTCCTTACGAACATCTCTATCGCAAAACCTTATGATCACGAAATTATCAGCATTGCTTATTTTCTTGGTGTTTTGTCTGTCTGCCGGAGAGGCGTTGGCTTCCGGTAAAACGGCCCAAATCCATCCCGACACCCCCCAACCCCGCCGTTTTGTGGTCCAAGGGGTTCGACTTATCGACCGCATCGGCGACAAGCCGGTCTTTTTCCGCGGCATGGGCTACTCGCCGTATCTGCAGGGCGAGACCCCGCAACAGGGTGCAGGACCGGGTAACGACGGGCGATATCCCGTGCACCTCGCTTTGCTGGGGGAGATGGGTGTGAATTACCTCCATGTCTTTCCCCTGCTCATGCCGCCCAATTTCTTCGCCGCCCTTGACGACACCGATCTGGTGTACGGACAGGATATCTGGATCGACCCCTTCACCCCTGACCTGCTTGACGAGAAATACCTGGCGGACACCCTCGCCGGCGTTAAGCAGGTGATCGACCATACTTACGCCGTGGGCCGACCGGAGCGCCTGGTGCTGTTCTCCGTTGGCGATGAGTTGCAGGCCGCCACGGTGGAACGCACCGACAAACTCCACCCCGAGGTACGCGATTATAAGGGCAAACACCTGACCGTGACGGGACGCAGTGCAAGCGAGGTCGCCCTGGCTCGCCTCATCGACCAGGCCATGGACTACGAACTGACCCGCTACGGCCAGCGCCACCTCTATGCGCACACCAGTTGGACCCACATCGGTCCCATTGCCGACCGTCCCGACCTGGATGTCCCCCGCGAGCATGTGCTGGTGCCGGACATGGGCGATCTGCTCTGCATGAACGTCTACACCTATGCCAATGGCGTGTTGAGTTCGCCACCCGGCTCCGTGACCGGAACCACCTTCCAGGGCTATCTGGAGGAACTGGCTGCAACGACGAAGTTGCCGATACTGGTGACCCAGGTAGGGCTCTCGACCTCCCCGATCATGCCCAAGCCCGAGGTGATCGATTACGGCGGCCATAAGCCGGAGAAGGTCGCCGAGGTGTTCCGCTCGGTCTGGCAGGATATCCGCACTGCGCGCCTGCGCGACCATTTCTGCGGCCTGGTCTTTTTCGAATTCCAGGACGAGTGGTGGAAGATCGGCTGGACTCCGGACGACGAGGTCCGGCACGAACCGGGCGACCCCGAGGAGTGGTTCGGCCTCTACGAGTTGGGCGAGGGCAACCGGTTGATCCCGAAAGGAGATCTGCCTGCCGTGGTACGGAGTCTTTTTAAGGAACCCTGATGAAACCCGCACCCATGCAATCGATCATAGCCTTTCTCTCCCTTGCTGTCCTGACCATGACGCCGCTTGTCTGGCGTTTGCTGCATACGGGCAGCAGCGAATTTATCGGGCTTCTGTCCGACGGCGGCGTGGGCCTCCTGCTGCTGGTCCTGCTCATCTGGAGCCCCCGCTGGCTGCGGGTGATCCTGGCCGTGGTCTGGGTCGCCTTCATGATCGGCGCGAATGAACTGGTGGCGGCCATGAACCGCCTGCCCGCCTGGCAAGACCTGCACTACCTGACCAATCTTGATTTCGTGAGGAACAGCACGGCCAGCTTCAACCTCTCGTCACCCGCTCTGGTTTGGCCCCTGGCTCTGTCGATGCTCCTGGTTTGTGTCCTGCCGCTTTCCCGACCCAAATGGCGCTATGCCTTTGTCGGCTTGGCCGCGGGCGCCGTTATCCTGCTGATCCAGGCCCGCCTCAGCCTTGAAAACGACGACCAGAGCATAATCGCCCGTCACAACTCCCTGCACTGGTTCATCATCGACACCTTCTTCGCCCCGCCGCCGCTTACCCCTGAGGACCTGGCCAACTTCCAGCTGCCCCGGGGCCTGGACCGGACCGATCTCGACGGCAAACCCATGCTGGCCAAGGGGGCGGCCAAGAATGTCCTGATCGTCACCCTGGAGGGGATGCCGGGCCTTTACTACCCTGACATCCGCCAGGCCATGGGGGTTGATTACGACAAAGTCTCCATGGCCCGGTTGGCGGAGAGCACCCGGGATGCGATGCTGATCCCCGACTTTACCGACCACGGCCATCAGACCATCCGCGGCCTCTACGCCTTGCTGTGTGGCGATTTCAGCAAACTATCCTGGGATACGCCCAAGGCGGTGGAGCTGTCCGGCAACCCGGAGCGGGCCAAGGAGTGCCTGCCGGAGCAAATGGCGGAAAAAGGTTGGGATACCCACTATCTGCAAGGGGCCGGGCTCGCCTTTATGGGCAAGGACCGGTTCATGCCCTTAATCGGGTTTCAGGAGGTGCACGGCTCGGAATGGTTTAAGGAGCCCAATCCCTACCCCTTCGAGTGGGGGGTGGTCGACTCGGTTTTTTTTCGCGGCGCCCGTGACTATATCGCCACCCTTCAGCAGAAGCATCGGCCATGGATGCTGACCCTGTTGACGGTGGGCACCCATCAACCCTACGCCGTGCCCGACAATGTCGTGGCTAACTACCCCGACCGCCGGGCTGCCACCGTGGATCTGCTGGATCAGGCGGTGGGACGGTTCATCGAAAACCTGCGCAAGGACGGGGTGCTTGAGGACACCCTGGTAATCATCACTTCCGACGAGTCCCATGGCTCGGAACTGGCCGAGTGGGTCAGCAGTTGGGGGCTGGGGATCATCCTCGCCCCGGAGGACGGGCAGTTCCCGCGCCTCAAGCAGGGGGGCTATGGCCTGGTGGACACCGAGGTCTCCATCCTCGATTACCTGGGACTGCCGATTCCCGCCGGGGTAGTGGGCAGAAGTTTCTTCCGCGACTACCCTACGCCGAGGGAGATGGTCTCCTACACCGCCTCCAAACGCCGCTGGCATACGGCCAACAACCTTCGCTACGAGTGCTCCGACGACGGCCGCTGCCGGGTGGGCAAGTCAGATAGCCTGTTGGGGCCGCCACCGGCCGAGTTTCTGCGGGACAAGGAAGGGAGGAGGAATCCGATCTTTCTCATCGCAGGCACCCTGGATCGCAAACTTCTCCCCCAACACGGGGTCCGGGTGCTGAAGTTCGCCGGCGGCGAAATCCGTCAGCTGCGGGAGACGATCAGGAATGAGTGGTCGGACAACCTGGTGGGCGCCCAAGACCTTGATTTCCCGGCCAACTCCAAGGTCCATGTCTCGATCCGGGTGAAAGTTCTCCAGGCGCCTGCGGAGGGGGTACACCTCTGGTTGGTGTTAAAGATGTGGCAAGGGACCATCAACAGCATCCCACACCCCGATTTTCCTCTCCTCCATGCTCAAGAGGAAGGGAAACTCGAATTCTCCTTCGACAACCCGGTGGCCCGGCAGTCCTTCTCCTTCCATCTCCTGGGGGAAGGCAAGAACGCGAGTATTCAGATGGAGGAGTTCAACGTTAGCGTTGAGAATTGATGCCAATCCCCTTATTCCGTTTCAAATTCTGGGGTGTACAGGAATATCTTGACTTCGAATGGACAGTCAGACCTCCTGAAGTCGACAGATTATAGTCCGATACTAAATTCTTAAATGTGAGCAGGCACCTCTTCCTGAGGTCCGTTTGACTTTTTCAGATTTTAGATTGGCAATATCAATGGATGAACGCCAGTCATAATCCGCCGGCTAACCAGGGCGAAGCGACTGGCTAGCCGGTCTGTGTTGTTGCACTGGTTAAGTCTTTATCATTTTACAGTCAGTTTGTATGTCACATCTACTTCAAAGATTGGGATGTTAGTATCTAAATCGCAGAGCGCGCCCTTGAAATGGAGCGTGTGCTTTCCTTCCGGCAGACTAAGCATTACCCAGATACCGTCAGACACTGTCTCTGTATCGCCCAGAAACGAAAAAGGTGGCGATTGAGTGCGAGCGGTTGCAAAATTAGAGAATAAAGTCGGCATCCCGTCAACAGTACTATCCAGATTGCAAACACGACTATTAAAGATGCCTGGGGTATTATCACTCATAATACCATCCAGAATCTCTCGCTTCTCGGCTTCTGTGCAGGGGCCTCCCAACTGACCATCAGCGCAAGTGCTTTCGCCAGGCACGTTATTGAACTCTGCGTTTACCAGAGGAAAGAAAAGCGGCTTTCCGCTGGGAACGGTGCACTTACGTTCTACCGGACCAGTTCCATCCGATCCCGCAAGAAACCATACAAGGCCTAGTTGACCCGCGCTACAGTCAACTTTACCCTGCTTCGTTAGGGGGGTGAAATCCTGGGATTCCAACCATTGCCACCAGTTGGCAGACCATTCACCATAGGTCTTTTCAAACATTTCCGGCTGTCCTGTGTCTTCAGCAAACGCAGGCGTTACCATTAGAAGTACCATAAGCCCCCAAAAAACTACTATCGCATTACTTTTTTTCATCATTTGTCCCTCCTTATCATTTGGCTCTTGCAAGCCGTTAATCTTGGGCAATAGGGATGTCCTTAAATCACGATAAAAGCTTAGACATACATGGAAATTCATAATTTTATGGACGTCCCCTGAACCCACTATATGGCCTGACTATCCCAGTGCCACGAAGACTCGAGGTCACTCTGTTTTTTTTTCGTCAATTGCACCTACAAGTTGGTTTCCCAACGATAATTCCATCTAAGGAATAAAATATTTGTTTTTTCTCTTGGAAATAGAAAAGCCGAGCTACCCTTACAAATCAGGCAACCCGGCTCGCTTGAAAGCTCCGTGGCTTTCCGTCCTCACCTTACAGTGAGTTTGGCTTTATCTGTATTTCATCCTAAAAAATTATTCCAATATGATTTAATGAAAGTAAAGATGGCAAATTGTCGCACCTATTAATAGTTAATATCGGCAAAGATTAGCATCGGCAATCTAATTCATTGAAATAGAAATAAGAAATTTA
This sequence comes from Pseudomonadota bacterium, assembly GCA_018816555.1. Taxonomy (GTDB): domain Bacteria; phylum Desulfobacterota; class Desulfobulbia; order Desulfobulbales; family SURF-16; genus SURF-16. The sequence goes on along the minus strand of JAHIVT010000086.1, from coordinate 18,775 downwards.
AGACTTCCTGATTCTTCCGGGCAGAAAAAACCTCTTCGCCGGTGTTATGGTGTAGATTGGAAAGGAGTTGACAGGAAAACAGCTCGAACTGAGAAGTTTTTATCGGAAAAGGTTATTCTGCTTTTTCAAGACAATGCTGCACATCCTGCAAATTCAGCATCAGCGTCATTGGATCTATGGGGGATTGCAAGAAGCCATGCCGAAGGTAAAATGCTTTGGCATTTTCTGATAACGCATGGACCAGCAGAGCCCGAATACCCGCTAGCGTGGAAACATTATAGGTTCGTAACAATGCATCTCGCAACAAACTGCTGCCAAGGCCTGATCCCTGCCATTTACGATCAACAGCCAGACGGCCAAGCACCATTACTGGAATAGGCTCAGGCATTTTACGTTTGATTTTTCCCGGGGTCTGCTGTCGCAAAACACTTCCGGTGGCCAAAGCGTAGTAGCAGGCAACCTCTTTTCCAAAGCAAACAACAAAAGTCCGGGAAGCACCTGACGCCTCATTCTTCAAGGCCTGCCTGCGGAGCCATTGGTCAAGAGAGGAAACTCCGCAATTAAAATTGTCAGTAATATGCACCATATTGATTTGTGCCGGCGATGTTAGCTTTCCCATGGAGGTTTCTGGGCCAACAGCTTACGAAGGGCGGGACTGTCGCCAACAGGAGTTTTCAGTACCGCTTCAAAAGCCTCATACTCTTCATCTTTGAGATGAAATAATCGACGATCCAGCAAAACATTTTCCGCCTCTTGGCAAGCAGCTTCAAGCATGAAGTCCGAGCGGGTTTTGTTTCTCACTGCCGCAGCCTTGTCAATTAGATCCCTCTGCGCACGTAAAGCACGAATATTAATCAAAGCCTCACGAGTTTCCGTATGTTGCATAATGACACCTCACTTGTGTATGCAAAAAATATACGCCAGCGTGTATCCATTGTCAACACATAGCGGTTTGGTGACAGTGAGGTTAAAGAATCCATCCCGCCACGATGGACACTTTACGAGTGGTTTCCACGCATAGAAAGAAGCCGGGATTTCGGCAAAAAAAGATATCTACGCGCGCTCAGGCTTGGACATGGGCATTCTTCTGCGTATCAACTTGACCTTTTCGGCGGCGAGCTGCCACAAAAAGAAAAAATCGAACCCAAAGCGCCTGGTATCCTGTCGATTTTTCTTGCATAGGCTAAAATTCTCTGGCAAAGAAAAAAGAAATATATACGAACCCGCAGATAAGGATCAAAAAAAAGACGTTTTGTGCAACGTATCATGTTGATACAGCAACCGCACCAGTTGCCCATCTCCTGTCTCGGTTCCACAATTAAACATTGTGAAACACACCCCCCTACCCCCTTCCGTTTCAATAAGGAAAGGCGTTTCAGCTAGCCGAAACACCTTCGCCTGTTCTTTTTTGTTTCATTATGAACCATTTCACCAGAACACAACCCGACGCGCCCAAAACAATAACCTACTGTATTTACGTCACTACCACAACATATCACTTACCGGTACATCATTTGCATGCTTTTATGGATATGAAAATTTAACTGTGTAATACATCTATTTAATTTTCCCAAAAGGAGAAGCAATATGCCAGCAATCGCCTTGTTTTCCAGTACCTTTACCAATGAAACAGAAATCATAAGCGAGCTGTCGACCCTGACCGGATCTCAAATCGTCAGCGACAAAGACATTATTGCCGATGCCTGCTCAAAGTACAAAGTCGACAAAAACAAACTGGAACAGGCCCTTTACGCGAAAATGTCGGTATTCAACCAGTTCACCCTGGAGAAAGAAAAACATCTTGCCTTTCTCAAATCTTCCCTGTCGGAAAAGTTGGGTGAAAATGACCGATGCATCTATTACGGCTTTATTACCCTGCTGATTCCTGCCCAGGTAAGCCATGTCCTCAAGGTACTGGTCGCCGGCAACAAAGAGCAGAGAATCCAGCGAGCCGCAACCACCGGGATCGCTGAAAAAGAAGCGAAGCGCCAGATTCACAAAAGTGACGCAAGCGCCTTTGAATTGACCGATTTTCTTTATAAAAAAGAGGCGTGGGACCCCACCCTTTATGACATTGTCATCCCGGCCGACCAAACCACCACCAAAGACATCCTGCAGGTTATCCTCGAAAATCTGCACAAAAACGCTGTGCAGAAAACCGACGCTTCGCGGCAGGCTATCAAGGATATGGCTCTCGGGGCCCAGGTGGAACTGGCTCTGCTCAACAAAGGTCACAACATCGAAGTGGCGGCGGACAACGGCAGCGTCCGCCTCACTGTCAATAAAAGTGTGCTCAATTTCGGCAAAATGGAAAGCGAGCTTGCCGAAATCGCCTCAGCAGTTGGCGGGGTTAAGGCCGTTGAGGTGGCAAAAGGACCAGACTACAAAACCTCCATTTACCGCAAACAGCAGTTTGAACTTCCATCCAAGGTTTTGCTGGTGGATGATGAAAAAGAGTTTGCCCAGACCTTATCGGAGCGACTGATCAGCCGCGATGTTGGTTCCCATGCGGTTTATGACGGACAGCAGGCTCTGGACCTGCTCAACGACGACAACCCGGATGTCATGGTGCTTGATCTGAAGATGCCGGGTATTGACGGCATCGAAGTTCTGCGCCAGACCAGAAAGACGCATCCCAATATCAAGGTTATTATTCTCACCGGACACGGCACGGAAGACGACAAAAAAACCTGTATGGATCTCGGCGCCTTTGCCTATCTGCAGAAACCGACCGATATTGACAAGCTGTCCGCCACCATTTATGAGGCATACAAATCAATAGCAGAATCTGGCAAGATGACTTCCGCAGGCGGCGCAAGCAGCCGCAACGGAAGATATGGTTGAAAACGCAGGTGAATTGCAATCACCCCACAGGAGAAGATTATGGAGGAAAAACTACAGGCCAAAGTGCTGTTAGTCGACGACGAAGAGGAGTTCTGCAACATGCTTTCCGAGAGACTTGAAACCCGCGGCCTCAAGGTAAACACCGTGTTGAGCGGCGAGGACGCCGTGGCCCGGGTGGAAAACCAGAATTTCGATGCGATTATCGTCGACCTCGCCATGCCGGGCATTGACGGACTCGAGACATTGAGACGGATCAAGGAGAAAAGGCCGGACCTTGAGATCCTCATGCTGACCGGCCACGGGACAGTGAAAAGCGGCATCGAAGCGATGAAGCTCGGGGCCGAAGACTTTCTTGAAAAACCCGTTGACATGAAAGTGCTGCTGGAAAAGATCAGCGAAGCCAAACACAAGAGAATGCTGATCCTGGAAAAGAAATCACAGGAAGAAGTAGAGAACATCATCAAAAGTAAAAGCTGGTAACCCGCCTAACCTCCTTATTGAGGTTAGGCATTAGAGGTTCGCCTGAAGGCATTGACTGTTTTTTCAAAAGGAGAAATACGGCACAGGAAAATTGCGCTCATTTCTCCCGCAAAAACGGGCGGTCTTGGGTAAAACCGCAAGACAAAATGACAAGATTTTCCCAATTTCAAGGAGAACAGCTGTGAAAACAGACATTCCGGTCGTAAGAGACTACACCATTCCACTTGAACGCTACCCCCACCTGAATGAAAAAAAGACTCTCCGCGACGCAGCAAAAGTGATCCACTCTTTTACTGCCGGAGAAAAAGACCAGCTCCGGTACTTTGACGCTCTTGTGGTCAATGATCAGAACCAGCTTACCGGCAGGATAACCATGACGGACATTCTGCACGGCCTTGCTCCGCAGCTGGTTGAGGCGACAAAGGTAAACAAATTCGAAGGGAAAACCGCGGATTTCCCCAATCTGGCACTTCTGGTGGAGGATTCATTTTTCAAGGAATGCTCCCTGCAGTGGAGCAAACCCATCAGCAAATTCATGTCGTCGGTTGAGCATACAGTCTCAGCGGACACCCACCTTTTACAGGCATTGCTCATCATGCTGAACGCCAAAGATTACAATCTGCCGGTTGTTGCCAATGAAGAAATCGTCGGCGTTATCCGTATGGAGGAGATATTCAAGGCGATCAGCAGCCACTGCGACCTGTAGACATTTCATGACAAATTGAGGAGAAGAGAGAGGACTGAAAACAATGACACAAGCAAAATCGGAAAAAATGGGTTTACCCACTAAAAAAGAGCCGTTTGACTGGAAACGGCTCATGTTCATGTCCATAGGCGTGATCCTGTTTGTGGTGGTTTATTACTGCCCGCCCTGGCCGGATGCCATCGACCCCTTGGGCAAGAGCTTTGCCTTATCCCGTGAGGCCAAGGGCGCGCTGGCCGTTTTCTGTCTGGCCGGCACCTGGTGGGTCTTTGAGGTGGTACCCATCGGCGTCACCAGTCTGATGATCGGCGTGCTGCAGGCGCTTTTCCTGATCCGGCCCGCCAAGGTGGCCTTTAAGGATTTCATGGACCCGTCGGTACTCTTTATCTTCGGCTCCATTGTTATCGGCATGGTATTCACCAAAACAGGGCTCACCAAGAGGATCGCCTACAAGATGCTGGCCGTTGTCGGTGAAAAAACCAGCATGATCTACCTGGGCTGCTTTGTGCTCACCGCGCTGCTGACCCACATCATGGCCCATACCGCGGTGGCCGCCACCATGTATCCTCTCTTGATGGCCATCTACGCCATGTACAGCGAGGATGAAACACCGACCAAATTCGGCAAGGGACTGTTCATCGGCATGGCCTATGTGGCCGGCGCCGGCAGCATCGTCACCCTGCTGGGAGCAGCCCGCGGCGCCGTGGCCCTTGGTTTTTACAAGGACATCATGGGTAAAGAGATCAGCTTCTTTGAACTGACCTGGTATATGTTTCCCATCGGCTGGCTGATGACCTTTATTCTCTGGGGCTTTTTCATGGTCTTTTTGAAACCGGAAAAGGCAAGAATTCCGGGCCTGAAAGAGAAAGCGAAAACCATGCACAAGGCCCTGGGCCCGGTCACCAGAAAAGAGGTCATTGCCGCCCTCATCGTCGGTGCAGCCATTGTCATCATCTCCCTGCGTTCCTTTGTGCCAGCACTCAAGGTGCTGGACAAGACCGCCATACTGCTCTGTTCGACCATCCTCTTTTTCGTGGTCAACATTCTGACCATTAATGATCTGGAAGAAATTCCCTGGAACATCATCCTGCTGTTTGCCGGCGCCATGTCAATCGGCTTCTGCCTGTGGGATACCGGCGCGGCAAGCTGGCTGGCCGTCAACTGGCTGGTCATGTTCCAGAACGCCCACTGGTTCATTTTTGTTCTCGGCATCGCCTTCTTTGTCTTGGTGATGACCAACTTTATCATGAACGTGGCGGCCATCGCCATCTCGCTGCCGGTGGCGCTGGTTATCGCCCCTTACCTGGGCGTGGCAGGCGAGGTCATCCTGTTTGCCTCCCTGGTGACCGCCGGTATGCCTTTTCTGCTGCTGGTCGGCGCGGCGCCGAACGCCATCGCCTACAACTCGAAACAGTTTACCCCGGGCGAGTTCTTCGGCTACGGCGTTCCAGCCTCAATCATCCTGATGCTGGTGGTTGCCCTGGCGGTAGCAGTGATCTGGCCGTTGATGGGCATGCCCATTACCCTGCCCGCGGCTTCGTAAAAACATGACGAAAACGGCAATTTAGTCACCTTCAGACTCCGGACGGCAGAAATCCTGCCGCCCCGAGGCTGAAGGTGCTTGTTTGAGTATTAAGCAACAAAAACAACAACGCAACATTCAGGCAAAGGGAGCTTCATTAAATGCAGTTAGCATCTTAAAAAAAAAGGAGAAAATTGTGAATCGGTTTTTTACAGCCATTTTTACGGCAGGCACACTTCTGTTCCTACCGGCCTTAAGCTTGGCATCAGGAGCGCCTGGTGCCGACAGGATTGACCTTACTTCCCATGGGATTGCAGGATGAAATGCGCGGCAAACAGGAAACATGAAAAAGGAGAAAGATTATGAGGTTTGCGAAAATATCCCGATATCTGTCGGGAATTCTTATGACGTTTGCCGCGGTTTGTCTGCTGACCGCCTTTGCGGGGGTGCGGCCATCGGCAGCATCAACAGCTGAGCATGCTGTGAGCGGCAATGAAAATGTTGCCGTGCTGGATGTCTTCGGCAAAATTGTCAATCCCCACGGCGTCGGAGTCGGCGATGCGGATATTGAAGTGGAGGTAAACGGCACTCCCCTTGAGATGGGTAAACCAGGAGGGCATGGCGCGGGTGCCGGTGGTATAAAAACAGAGATGGACGGCACCTTTCAGGGCAAGTTCGAGGTGCCGACCGGCAGCCTGGAAGGTGCGGAAGTCAAGATTTCCGCATATAAACCAAGTTATGCCAGAGACAGTTTAATCATCACCCCGGACCATATCTCCCGCGCCGGCAATGACTATATGGCCAAGGCGGACGTCACCATCAAACGCTCTAAAGGTCCGGCCTTCTGGATCGCCACCACGGTGTTTGTCCTGGCCTATATTCTCATTTCGTTTGAGCTGCTGCACAGGACGCTTGCCGCCATGCTGGGGGCGTCCATCATGCTGGTCATCAGCTACACCTTCGGCACCATCAATCCCGAATACCATATTCTCTCCTATGAAAGCGCCATCAAGGCCATCGACATGAACGTCATCCTGCTGCTCATGGGCATGATGATCATTGTCGGCATTCTCAAGCATACAGGGGTCTTTCAGTGGTGCGCCTATAAATGCTATCAGCTGGCCCGGGGGAATGTCATGGCGCTGTCCCTCATTCTCATGAGCTTTACCGCCGTGGCCTCCGCTTTTCTCGATAACGTCACCACCATGCTGCTGCTCACCCCGGTGTCCATCGAGATTGCCCTGTCCCTGGGTATTTCTCCCATATCACTGCTTATTCCGCTGATTCTGGCCTCCAATATCGGCGGCACGGCGACATTGATCGGCGATCCGCCCAATATCATGATCGGCTCCTATGCCGGGCTGACCTTCATGCAGTTTGTCAAGAACCTGACGCCGGTAGTTGTCGTCTCCATGTTCATTCTGTTTTTCTATACCAAGATCGGCTACGGCAAGGACTACGCCAAGGCCAAGATCGATGATGTACCGGCCTTTATTGCCAAGCTGCGGGAAGAGTACAAGATCACCGACAGCATGCTGCTGACGGTGGGCGCCATTATCATGGGCATTGTCGTCAGCATGTTTCTGACCCACGGTTACTGGCACATGGAGGTGAGCATCGCCGCCATGTTCGGCGCCTCGCTGCTGTTCACCTACGGCCTGCTGACCAAAAAAATCAAGCTGCTTGAGCTGATCGAAAAGGACATTGAGTGGACGACCCTGCTCTTTTTCATGTTTCTCTTTATGCTGGTGGGCGCGGTGGAGGAAACCGGCCTGCTTGATATCATCGCGGACTTCGTGCTTAATATGTCCGGCGGCAATCTGACCACCTCCATCTGTCTGGTTCTCTGGGTGGCGGCCATCATGAGCGCCTTTGTCGACAACATCCCCTTTACCGCCACCATGCTGCCCGTTGTTGCCTATCTCACCGAGGTCATTCCCGGGGCGGCGGAAACCAATGTGCTCTGGTGGGCCTTGGCCTTTGGTGCCTGTTTCGGCGGCAACGGCACGATGATTGGTGCCAGCGCCAACGTGGTCACCCTGGGTATTGCTGAATCAGCGGGGCATCCGATCAAATTCATCGGCTTCATGAAGGTTGCATTCCCCTATATGATTCTCAGTGTGGCCGCTGCCAATGTCTGGCTGCTGATGTTTTATTAAAGGAGTAATGAATATGAAGAGCAAAATATTATCAAGTTTTCTACTGCCCGTGGAAGGTCCTGAAACCTTTGCGCGGACCGCCTGGCTGATGGGGATGATTGATGCGGGCCTGGGCAGCCGGATCGAAAAGGTGAGCCTGCTGCATGTGATGGCGGGCAAATACCTGAGCACCCATATGGCCAATGTGGACGTGCGCACCGAGTTTGTCCTGGAGTCGGATCTTTTCAAACGCCTGAAGAATCAGCATATCCAGCAGGAGATCGAGCCGAAGATGCAGGAGGCCGAGCAGCTACTGCGTAAGGAGGGCGTCAAGGCGCCCATTGATATCCGCATTGAGGATGGCGATCCGGTGGGGCGTATTGCTGAGGTATCCGGCAGCGACTATTCCACGATTATCATGGAGAGAAGGGTCTTGTCGCCGCTCAAGGAGGTTCTTGTCGGCAGCGTGACCGCCGGGCTTCTGCACCGAGACATTCATGCCAGTGTTTATCTGGTCGGCAAGATCGAAGGGAGAACAGAATGCCCGGCCGGCCGTTGCATTATTGCCGTGGACGGATCGGCCCATTCCAATGCAGCCGTGACAGAGGCAGCCCTTCTTCTGGGCGGGTGTTCTGCGGTGGTCAAGGAGGTCACCCTTGTCCATGTGCTGGACGCCGCCCGTTTCGGCGAAGAGGTGGAGCAGGGGAAAGTTCCGGCAGCAGCATCTGATATGATTTTGTCGGATGCCAAGAAGCTGCTCCTGGACAACGGTGTTCCTGCAGATATCATCTCCGAGGTTGCCAGGTTTGGCGATCCGGCCGGAGTGATAGAAGAGGAAATCAACAAACGGCCCAACTGCATGGTTTTTATGGGCAGGCGCGGTCGCAATGCCATCAGTGAGATTTTCATGGGCAGTGTCAGCCGCAAGATTGTTCATCACTGTCCGGATCATTTTGTTGCTTTGATCGCAGCAGATTGAGTTTTTCTCATATCGCATCTGTGAAGCTGATTTCCTGCTTCACAGATGCACGTTTGTTTTCGTGAAATGATTGCTCAATGTGAAGTCAAGGAGGAAAACCAAAACATGGGAAACTTTCCCGGCCAGAAGATGCGGGAGCAACCAACAGCGGAGGGAATACAGGAAAATAATCATGAAGCAACGGATAAAAGGAATTGTTCAAAACAATATTAAACATTATAAAACAGCTGGAATGTTCCTGTTGCAGCAGCATACGATTTTAAATGAATCTTGAAAATGGACTCACGGCATCAATGAAACTATCATCTCTCCATGAAATAGCTGTTTCAGAGCTGTTGAATGGTTTCCCGCATGCCATTGTCATACTGGATACCGGGCTTCGTGTGGTGGAGATGAACTGCTATCTGGAAGCCCTCACCGGCTATACCAGCGCTCAGGCCAGGGGGGTATACGGCAGCTTTATTCTCCGCTGCAACCTGGGGCCAAAGAATCAACATTTTCATAAGGCGTTGGAAACAGGCCAGCCGATCTCCATTGAGGGGAATATTATCAATCGGAATCACAGAAAAATTCCTATTCAGTTTACCATCTCCCCTCTCAGATCCGAAAGCGGTAATCTTGTCGGACTGCTCGTGGTCCTGGAAGACATCTCGGTCCTGCAAAACAAGAGTCAACGCATCTACGACGGCACGGATGTCATCCTGGGGCACAGCCCCAAAATGCAAGAAGTCTTCGGACTCATGCCGGTGCTTGCCCATACCGACGCCTCGGTTCTGATCACCGGCGAAACCGGCACCGGCAAGGATATCATCGCCGAAGCCATTCACAAGGCATCCAAAAGGGCCAGACATCCTTTTATCAAGGTCAACTGCGGCGCGCTTCCCGAATCACTTCTCGAGTCGGAGTTGTTCGGCTATGTCCGTGGCGCCTTTACCGGTGCGGTCAAAGACAAACCGGGCATGTTTCGCCTTGCCCATGACGGCACGATATTTTTGACGGAAATCGGCGATCTGCCGATGCCCCTGCAGGTGAAAATCCTTTCCGTTCTGGATGACAAGGAGTTCTATCCGGTGGGCGGCACCCAGAAGACAAAAGTGGATGTACGGGTTATTGCCGCCACCCATCGGGACCTGCGGGAACAGATCCAGAATGGCAAATTCCGTGAAGACCTTTTTTACCGGCTCAATGTGCTGCGTATCCACCTGCCCCCCCTGCGGGAACGGGAGGGTGATATCCGCCTGCTGCTTGACCATTTCCTCAGGGAATTCAATTCAAAATTGAACAAATCCATCAAGGGGTTCACAACAAATGCCCACAACAAACTGTTGTCCTATGCCTATCCCGGCAACGTGCGCGAACTTCGCAATATCATTGAATATGCAGCCAACATCTGCCAGGGCAAACGGGTAAGGTCCGAGCATCTTCCCCAATATATATTTACCCACCAGGTCACCAGCAGCATGCCGCAGCCAAAGGCATATGACAACGGTCATCAGGAAGAAATTTCTCACACGGAGTCATTCAAACCCAGAGGAGGCAACTGGAATGATATTGAGAAAGAGATGATTCTGCAGGCCTTGACCAAGACAAGAGGCAACCGGTCCCAGGCCGCTGAGATATTGGGCTGGGGGCGGACAACCCTGTGGCGCAAACTGAAAATGCACGGGTTTACTTAATTCCATCAAACAAAATACAGGACATCCGTGGAAAAACTTAGCAAAATACTGATTACCATCCAGGGGAATTTCATAGCCCCGAGATTTGACATGGTATCAGAGGTTCTGATCGCTTCAACCGACGGGCAAAATCTGTTCGAGAAACCAAGAACCATTCTCATCTCACGACCGTCTGCAGATGAACTCTGCAGTTTTATTACCAAGGAGGATATTACAATCGTCGTCTGCGGCGGTATTGAAGAACGGCATTACAAATACCTTTCCTGGACCAAAAAGAAGATTTTTGACTCGGTTATCGGACCCTATGCAGAGGCATTGCAACTGGTTCTTGAAAACCGCCTTGTCTCCGGAACCATACTGACCGGTGCTGTCGGCGATGAGGCATGTCCATGAATAAGTTCAACCGCTGGCTGGCCAAGTTTTTACCGGGAGATGAATACGGTACTGATGATGCGTCGGGCATGAATAAAAGGTACAAGACATTTCGCATCAGTCTGCTGACAACCATGCTCACCATCTCCATGCTGCCGGCAACCATTACTGCGGCAATTGGTTATTTTCAATACAGGGACCTTCTCCAGACGACGGAAAGGGAGCAGCTGCTATGGAACCTGGAAGGCGCCCATAAAACCATGCAGGCCCTGATCAATGAACTGCATTCCAGCATCGAATTCATTGTCCGGGAGGACCGCTGTGACGAAATCCTGGAGCAGGGAACCCTGGATACCATGCTGATCCGGCTCAAATTAAAATACAATGGGTTTGTCGACCTGGGTGTTATCGACTCCCGGGGCATCCAGCTGACGTATGCCGGCCCTTACAAACTGCAGGGTTATAATTACCGGGTGCAGGAATGGTTTGACCAGGTAGTGAGCCGGGGTTTTTACATCAGCAACGTCTTTCTCGGCTACCGCAACATTCCCCACTTTGTCATAGCAATCAGTAAAAAGCGGCCTGATACGGAGGAGTTCTGGGTGCTTCGCGCCACCATCAATGCCGATACCCTGCAGAATTTCATCTCAACCATCAATACCAAGGCGTCAGATGATATCTTTCTCGTCAGCAGAACCGGCAAACTGCAGACCTCCTCCCGCTTTTTCGGCAACTCCATGGAGTACTGTCCGGTATGTGAAACTTCCTCGCATATCCACGATATCGTCAAGCTGGAGCGGGGTATGGGCGATGTCCTGCAGGTCAGTGCCGCACTTGAGAATACGCCGTGGATGCTGGTACTCATTAAACAAAAATATGTCCACCAGGCCGCATGGTCTTCCTTCCGCAAAAGACTGCTGTTGATCTTCCTCTGCTGTTCGGTGGCCTGTCTGGTGATTTCCTATTCTCTTTCGACAATGCTCACCAACCGCATCCGCGAAACCGACGAAAAAAGGCAATCACTTCTCACCGAAGCGGAGCACTCCAACAAGCTTGCCTCCATTGGCAGGCTGGCTGCCGGCGTGGCCCATGAAATAAATAATCCCCTGGCAATCATTGACCAGAAAAGCGGCCTGATGCAGGACCTGCTGGGTCTGACTGAAGATTTCAAATACAAGGATAAATTCTACACATCCATTGCAGGAATCCAAAACGGTGTCAGCCGTTGCAAGGCCATTACCCACCGACTGCTGGGTTTTGCCCGGCGCATGGACGTTATCCTGGAAGAGATCAAACTGAACGAACTGATACAGGAAGTTTTAAATTTCCTGGAAAAAGAGGCCATGTATAACCGTATCCGCCTGGAGCTGCACTTCCAGGAGGACCTCCCCACAATTTACTGCGACAAGGGCCAACTGCAACAGATCTTTTTAAATATTATCAATAACGCCATCGACGCCATCGGCAAGGACGGGCTTATATCGATTACCAGCGGGGTTCTCCAGGCGAAAGACGTGGTAGTGAAAATCCAGGACAGCGGCCCGGGCATTCCCCCAAATATTCTGAAGCACATTTTTGATCCTTTTTTTACAACCAAGGCACCAGGCAAAGGTACAGGCTTAGGACTTTCAATAACTTATGGGCTGGTTAAGAAACTCGGTGGGGACATCACGGTAAGCTCTGAAGTCGGCAAGGGAGCTACCTTTGAAATCCGTTTACCGATTAAACCCGACAAATCAGCAGAGAGAGATAAAAATGAGTGAAATAAAAGTATTAATCGTTGACGATGAAGTAGAGTTCGCCGCAACCCTGGCCGAACGTCTTGAACTCAGAGACATAGCGGCGGAAACTGTCAATAACGGCAAAGACGCCCTGTCAACCATTCTTGTCCGGACGCCTGATGTCGTCATCCTGGATCTGAAAATGCCTGACCTGAGCGGCCTGGAAGTGCTGAACGGCATCAAATCGCATGATCCGTCCATTGAGGTGATCATGCTGACCGGCCACGGCTCCACCTCCAGCGGCATTGAGGGCATGGAACGTGGTGCCTTCGACTATATCATGAAACCCATTGATCTTGATCTTCTCCTTGAAAAAATAAACCAGGCCTATGAACAAAGAACCCTCAGGAAACAGCCATGAAAGAAGACAGTGAATACGAACTTCGCACCCTGCAGCTTGAATTTTTTGGGCGGATACTGGCCGGATTTACCCACGACCTGAAGAATCATCTCGCCATCATCAAGGAATCAAATGGATTGATCACTGACATGATCGACATGGGCAGGATAACGGACGAAGCTCTTGCCCTCAAACTACAGAAAATTACAACCTCCATTCAGAGACGAGTCGTCCAGGCCACGGACATGGCCAACAATCTCAATGGGTTTGCCCATCGCCAGGACACGCCGTTTTCAACTTTCCAGGTGAATGACCTGCTGGCGGAAGAACTCACATTTTTACGAAGATTTTCACGCCTCAGGGAGATTGATCTGAAGATCGAACTTCGTGAGGGCCTGCCGGCGATCCACAACAATCCATCCATGGTGCAGTATGTTGTTTTCAAACTCTACACCATGGCCCTGAAGAGAGTGAAGAACCGCTCTCTCCTTGAGATCATTTCAGGCGAACAGAATGGCGGCGTGCAGATAACTTTTGGTTTAAGCGGCGAAAAAGAAGACTTTGCCAAACTTATTGATGATGAAACTATGGGTATGATCCAGGAAGCCCTCGACACCCTGCAGGGCAGAGTTGCTGAATTGTCCCAGGCCGGCGACGCAAAACAGGTGATCAGCCTCATTGTCCCCTCGCTGGCCACCAAGCCGTAAGAAGCAGTCGTCAGCCCGGGAACCGCCCGGCAGGACGGCCAGATAGCCGGCTGGCATTTTCACGAGCTGCGCCCTGCCGTCCGCTGCTGCTGCGTGTCGCTGCCGATTTATGATGCATGCCATCTCCCCGTCGAGAGGGGTGGAGTGACATTTTTTTCTTTTTTCCCTCCTGCTTTCTTATGGAGCCTGCAGCCAGATACCCCAAACAGGCAACAGCCACTATGCCGACCGTCAGCCTGATCAGTGTTCCTGCAAGCCCAGCTGCTCCACAAACCGCCCTTCCCATCGCGCATGGTCGCTGTTCATCTGGTTTTCTCATATTTCTGCTCCCTGGCTGGCGCATTTTTTTGTTCAGCCCGAATTTTCTGACAAAAACAATACCATAGCTCGACAATCATTGCTGATAATGTTTGTTGAGACTAGAAATTAAATAATCTTCGTCATGCCGGCATGACGGCACAGATAAAACGTCACATTTTAACATCTAAGTCCTTTAGACACGCCCATCCTACAGCGGGAAAATCTCTTCCGCAGCCGCATGCTGCCGCCGCCCCTTGAACAGTTTTTTCATGTTTACCACAAACGACTCCAGATAAATATAGATCACCGGCGTTATGTAGAGGGTCAGAAACTGGGAAAGGAGAAGACCGCCCACCACCGCCAGACCCAGAGGCCGGCGGGCCTCCGCCCCGGCGCCCCAGCCCAGGGCGATGGGAAGAGAGCCCATGAGGGCGGCCATGGTGGTCATCATGATCGGCCGAAAGCGGAGGATACAGCCGTCATAGATGGCATCCGCCGGGCTTTTCCCCTCCTTGCGCTGCACCATCAGGGCGAAGTCGATCATCATGATGGCATTCTTCTTCACTATGCCGATCAGCATGATGACGCCCACAAAGGCATAGATGCTCAGGCTGGTGTCAAAAAGCAGCAGCGTCACCAGCGCGCCGACACCGGCGGCAGGCAGGCCGGAGAGGATAGTCAGCGGGTGGATGAAGCTCTCATACAGGATACCCAGCACGATGTAGATGACCAGGATGGCCAGGGTGAGCAGCAACCACATGCCTTTGGCCGATGCCTCGAATTCCTGGGCCGTGCCCTGGAAGCTGGTAGTGACCGTGGCAGGCAGCCGCATTTCCTGTACGGCCGTGCGGATCCTGTCCACCGCATCACCGAGTGCCACGCCGGGCTTGAGGTTGAAGGACAGAGTCACCGAAGGGAGCTGACCGGTGTGGTTGATGGTCAGGGGGCCAAGATTCCTGTGGAGCGTTGCCACACTGTCCAGAGGCACAAGCTTGCCCGAGTTTGACCGGAGATAGAGAAGCGACAGCGAGGCGGGTGATTGCTGATACTGCGGCTCCACCTCCAGAATGACCTGGTACTGGTTTGCCGAGGTATAAATCGTTGACACCTGCCGGGAGCCATAGGCATCATATAGGGTGCTTTCAATCTGTTCCGGAGTGATGCCGAGAGTCAGGGCCTTGTTGCGGTCTATATCCACCACCACCTGGGGGTTGGTGATTTCCAGGTCACTGGAGAGATCCTGCAGTTCCGGGATGTCCCGCAGCTTGTCCTCAACCTGCGGCGCCCACTGCTGCAGTTCCTCCATGTCCGTTGCCTGCAGGGTATACTGGTAGAGACTCTTGGTCAGCCGGCCGCCGATCCTGATAACCGGCGGGTTCTGCATAAACACCTTGATGCCCGGTATGGCCGCCAGTTTCTGCCGCAGATCCTGAATGATCTGGTCAACACCCGCCTGCCGTTCGGAAAGGGGCGTGAGAGTCAAGAAAAAGCGGCCGGAGTTGCCGGTGGGGCTCGAACTCCTGGCCCCCACCGCGGACATGAAGTTGGCGACACCAGGCTCCTGGCTGAGAACCTCGGCCACCGCCTGCTGATGCTCCACCATGGACTGATACGAGATGCCTTGGGCGCCTTCGGTAAAGCCGACGATGCGTCCCGTGTCCTGGCTGGGGATGAACTCCTTGGGAATGATCTTGAAAAGATGGGCGGTAACCGCAACCAGCAGGATGGAACAGATCAGCGTCACCAGCCGGTGGCGCAGCACCACTTGCAGGCTTTGTTCATAGCCGTGCCGCATGCCGTCGAAAAAGCGCTCGGAGGCGGCATACAGCCTGCCGTGCCGGGCAGTGCCCGGCGGCTTCAGGAAACGGCTGCACAGCATCGGCGTCAGCGACAGGGAGACAAAGCCTGAAATCAGCACCGCCGCGCTGATGGTCACGGCAAATTCATGCAGCAGCCGGCCCATGATGCCGCCCATGAAGAACAGCGGAATGAATACGGCGGTAAGGGAAAGGGTCATGGAGACAATGGTGAAGCCGATTTCCCTGGCACCGTCCAGGGCGGCCTGCATCCTGCCCTTGCCCATTTCCATATGGCGCACGATATTTTCCAGCATGACGATGGCGTCATCCACCACAAAACCCACCGACAGGGTGATGGCCATGAGGGAAATATTGTCCAGGCTGTAGCCCAGACGCTCCATGACCGCAAAGGTGCCGATGATGGAAAGCGGCAGAGCGAGGCTGGAGATGACCGTGGCGGAGAAATTGCGCAGAAAGAGAAAGATCACCATGACCACCAGGCAGATGGCGAGATAGAGGGTGAACTTGACGTCGTGCACCGATTCCCGGATGGATTGGGAACGGTCATAGAGGATGGAGAGATTCACCGGGGCGGGAATCCTGTCCCGGAAAGAGGGCAGCAGTCCCTTGATGGCATCCACCACCTCCACGGTATTGGTGCCCGGCTGCCGCTGGATGGCCAGGACAATGGCCCGGCTGCGGTTGAGCCAGCTTGCCGCCTTGTCGTTCTCCACACTGTCGATGACCCGACCGAGCTGCTCAAGCCGGATGGGCGAGCCGTTGCGGTAGGCCACAATCAGGGGGCGGTAGGCGTCGGCGCTGCCGAGCTGGCCGGTGGCCTGCACGGTAAAGGCCTGATGCCGGCCGTACAGGGTGCCGGTGGGCAGGTTGACGTTGCTCTCCTGGATGGCGGTGGACACCTCATCCAGGGAAATGCCCATGGAGGACAGGGCCCGAGGATTTACCTGGACCCGCACCGCATACTTCTGGGCTCCGTAAACCATGACCTGGGCCACGCCGCTGACCATGGAGATGCGCTGGGCCATGAGGGTTTCCGCATACTCGTCCACGGTGGACAGGGGCAGGATGTCCGAGCTCAGCGCCAGGTAGAGAATCGGCGAATCAGCAGGATTCACCTTTGAATAGGAGGGCGGGCTGGGCATCTCCGCGGGCAGCAGCTTGAGCGCCTTGGAGATGGCGGTCTGCACGTCCAGGGCCGCACCGTCCAGATCATGGTCCAGGGAGAACTGCAGGGTGACATTGGTCACCCCCTGACCGCTGGTGGAGGTCATGGAATCCACCCCGGCGATGGTGGAAAACTGCCGCTCCAGGGGCGTTGCCACGGAAGATGCCATGGTCTCGGGACTGGCCCCGGGCAGACTGGCCGTCACCTGAATGGTGGGGAAATCGACACTGGGCAGTTCGCTCACCGGCAGCAGACCATAACTCATTATGCCGAAAACCAGGATGCCCAGCATGACCAGGGTGGTCATCACCGGCCGGCGGATGAAAAGCTCCGGGATATTCACTGGCTCTCCTTGCCTGACTGCTGCCGGACGCTGTCGGCAATCTTCACCAGAGCCCCCGGCGTAAGACGGAGCTGGCCGTCGGTTACCACCTTCTCACCGGCCTGCAGCCCCTGGTCAATCACCACCTCACTGCCGGCGTTTATGCCGGTGACCACGTCCCGATATTCCACGGAGAGATCTTCCTTGACCACATACACATACTGACCTTTCTGGCCGGTCTGCACAGCCAGGGTGGGGATGACCACCACATCCGGCTGGCTGGTGAGCGCAAGCACCACATTGACGAACTGTCCGGGCCAGAGCCTGCCGTCCTCATTGGCATAGCTCGCCTTGAGCAGAATGGTGCCGGTGGCCTGATCAATGGTGTTGTCGATAAAGGTGAGTTTACCGCTAAGGGGTTGCCCTTCTTCCTCGGAGATGGCCGCCATGACCTGCAGAGGGCGAGCCTTCATATACCGCTTCACCTGGGGCAGGTCCCTTTCCGGCAGGGCAAAGGCGACATTGATGGGAAGCACCTGGTTGATGGTGACCATGTCGGTATCGGCATTGGCCTTGATCAGATTGCCCTGGTCCGCCTTGATATTGCCGGCAAAACCGTCAATGGGGGAACGGATGGCGCAATAGGCAAGATCGAGTCTGGCATTCTCCACCGCCGCCTTATCGGCCAGAATGCCGGCCTCCAGGGTGGCGGCGCTGGTGCGCACCTGGTCGTACTGCTCGGCGGACACATACCCCTTCTGCGCCACGGCCCCGTAACGGTCCACCTGCTTGCGGGCGTTGTCCAGCTCGGCCAGCCCCTTGGCCAGATTGGCCTCCGCCTCGGAGAGTTTCGCCTCATAGGGCCGGGGATCAATGGTGAAGAGCATATCGCCCTTTTTCACCTCCTGCCCCTCCTGGAAATGCACGGTCTGCAGCTCGCCGGTGATCTGTGACTTGATGGCCACCGTGGCAAAGGCCTCCACGTTGCCGATGGCCATCAGCTCCACCGGCATGGTCTTGCGGTCGGCAACGGCGATGGTCACCGGCACAGCGGATTTTTTCTGCTGATCCGCCGCCTTGGCCTTGTCCTTGCTCCCGGAACAGCCGGTGAGGAGAAGCAACATAATAGCCAGTATTGCGCAGATGCTGGTGCGCCAGTTCGTGTTCACATACCCAATCATCACTTGATCCTCAAAACTATTCAAGACGGCCGGGCAACGAGCCCGCCTCCTGTCTGCTATCTGCCATCAGCACCCCCCGTTTTCGTGTGAGGCCGACAGCATCTCCCTGCCCCGCCGCCTGGGCGTCACCGTCCGATCATTAAAGGGTGCCTTGAAAAATTAGACATCTGGTTCGAGAACAAGGAGCGGTGAAAATAAAAAGCACCCTAATGGGTATAAACTCCGCATATTAGGTATATGTGAGCATTTTTCTTTTTGCCGCGACATGGTAATCGGGCCAGAGGGCAATTTTTCAAGGTTCCCTAAACTGCCAGCCGCCGCCCAGGGCCTTGAACAGAGCAACCAGATCGAGAAAGACTCGCTGATCACTCTGCACCAGCTGGTCCTGGGAGAAATAAAGAGCACGCTGGCTCTCCAGCACACTCAGGAAATCCACCAGGCCGGT